>JBMOGW010000236.1:0-5432 GCA_049318165.1 Ilumatobacteraceae bacterium | reverse complement strand
AGCGGGAACCAGGCGATCGACGGCATGGTCTGCAGTCCGGTGATCATCGAGCCGATCGCGGTGCGCACGACCTTCGACGCCGACACGGCAAGGCCCACCACCGCACCGATAACGTGCTCTCGGCCACGCCGACGAGCGCCGGCGCGTGGGTGACGTTGGGGAAGAAGCCGAGCTTCACCTCCGACGGGGCGGGCTCGGCCGGCGCCGTGGTCTCGGCACCGGGGGCTGTGGTGTCGCTCGGCGCGGTGGTGGCCGCGGCGCCGTCATCGTCGGAGCCGCATGCTGCGACGGTCAGTGCGGTGAGCGTGGCCAGGGCAGCGAGACGCAGGGTGCGACGACGGCCGGATCGGGTGGTTCGGGGGGAGACGTCAATTGTTGACATAGTTGGTCATGATTACCGCGATCTCCGACTCGCGTAACACGTTTTTTCAGATTGTGAAATCATGACTCCAAGGGTGGACATTTCCAATCGATCGGGATATGGTGCAGCCATGGCCATCGACGTCCTCGACATCACCCCTGCCGGCATCGCCGTGCACGGGCGTTTCGGCCGGCGCATCGCCGTGCAGGACGTCCGCCGGGTCCACGTGTACACCGACGCCAATGGCGAGCAGGGCATCGTGGTGCGACGTCGTCTGTGGAGCTTCGTGCACGTCCCGAAGGACGACCTGCGCGACCCGTCGATCAGGGCGCAGGTGCGTTCGCTGGTCGACGACGTACGCGGCCGGGCGAAGGTCGACCCCGAGGTCGACCGCTTCCTCGCCGCTGCCTGACGAAGCCGGCGCCGGGATCGGCGCCGTGCGAAACTGGCGTCATGTCGTCCTCCGGCGAGCCTGCCGACGCGCGTCCTGGCACGCAGGCGGTCGAGCGCGCCCTCGCGATCATGGAATGCTTCCGGGCCGACGCGACCCCGCTCGGGCTGTCGGAGATCGCCCGCCGCGTCGGTCTCAACGTCAGCACCGCACACCGTCTGATGCGCGCACTGGTGCACACCGGCTTCATGCGGCAGGACCCGGTGAGCGAGAAGTACAGCCTCGGCATCGAGGTCGCCGTGCTCGGCCAACGCGCACTCGAGCAGGCCGGGTACCACCTCGCCAAGCCCATCCTGGCCCGTCTGGCGGAGGAGACGGGCGAGTCGGTGAGCCTTGGCGTGCGCCGCAACTCGGAGGTCGTCGTCATCGAGCGCGCCACGTCGTCACAGCCACTGCGCTTCGACCATGCGTCGGGCGCAGAGATCGATCTGCACACGTCCGGCATGGGCAAGGTGTTGTTGGCGTTCTCGGGCGTGGCACCCCACGAGGCAGTGGCGCAGATGCGGTCACTCCCCCGCTACACCGAGCACACGATCTGCGACCGCGATGAGCTGGTCGCCGTGCTCGTCGACGCCCGGAAGCACGGATTCGCCACCAACCACGAGGAGCGCTACGAGGGCGCGAGCGGCATCGGGGCTCCGGTGCTCGCCGCATCGGGGGTGGCGACCGCTGCCGTCGGCGTGCAAGGTCCTGCGCTGCGCATGACCGCCGACCGCATGCTCGGGATCGCACCATTGGTCCGTGCCGCTGCGGACGAGATCGCGGCGTTGGCGCTCAGCATCTGACCGCCTCCGCGCGCTCGGGAACAAGATGGCCGTCCGCTCGGTTGCAGGCGCAATCGAGTCCTCCGGTCGCCCCCGACCGTCTCCCCCACCGACAGGAACCCACCCGACATGAGCACGCCCGTCCGCTTCTGGATCGATCCCCTCTGCCCCTTCTGCTGGACCACGGCCTTGTGGATCCGCGAGATCGCCCCCGAGCGTGACCTCGAGATCACCTGGCAACCGATCAGCCTGCTGGTGAAGAACGAGCTGACCGAGGACAGCCCCTGGTACGCCACCGCGAAGTGGAGCTTCGGCCTGCTGCGCGTGCTGGAGTCCGTGCGCGCCGCCGAGGGCAACGCCGCCGTCGAGTCGCTGTACATCGAGTACGGCCGACGCATCCACCACGACCACGAGAGCCAGTGGCCGGTCGCCGAGGCGCTCACCGCCGCCGGCCTGCCCGAGTCGCACGCCGCCGCGTTCGACGACGAGTCGTTCGACGCGGAGGTGCTGCGCCTGCATCACGAGGCGCTCGCGCTCGTCGGCAACGACGTCGGCACGCCGATCATCGCCTTCCCCGGCCGCGACGGCAAGGAGGTCGCCATCTTCGGCCCGGTCATCGACGCCCGTCCGTCGCACGAGGACGCGCTGGTCCTGTGGGACACCACGGTGGCGCTCGCCTCGCTGCCGGAGTTCTACGAGCTGAAGCGCAGCCGTTCGGGTGGCCCGAACCCCGGCGAGCGCCCTTGAGCGTCGCGTCGCCGTCGAGCGCCGACGGCGCGAATCACGTCACCGCCCCGGTGCTCGACGATTCGTTCGCGCGAGCACTGGAGGGCCTGTACGAGCCCTGGCAGGCGGCGCCGTTCCCCGAGCCGCGCACGCTGGTGCTCGACCGCGACGTCGCCACGCTGATCGGCTTCGACCCCGACGCGCCGCCGGATCCGGCCGTCCTCGTCGGGAACACGCTGCTGCCGGGCTCGCGGCCGATCGCCATGGCGTACTCAGGCCACCAGTTCGGTGGCTGGTCGCCACGACTCGGCGATGGGCGAGCGCTGCTGCTCGGCGAGGTGGTCGGCCCCGACGGCGTCCGTCGCGACGTCCACCTGAAGGGATCGGGGCGCACACCGTTCGCCCGCGGCGGCGACGGCAAGGCAGCAGTCGGACCGATGCTGCGTGAGCACCTCGTCAGTACGGCAATGCACGCGCTCGGCATCCCCACCACGCGGTCGCTGGCCGTCGTGGCCACGGGCGAGCCGATCCGCCGAGAACAACTGCTGCCGGGTGCCGTGCTGGTGCGGGTCGCCGCCAGCCACCTGCGCGTCGGCACCTTCCAGTTCGCAGCAGCGACCGGCAGGCCGCAACTGCTCGCCGACCTGACCGGCTACGCGATCCGTCGCCATCACCCGGCGGCCGCGAACGCCGACAATCCACCGCTCGAGTTGTTCCGCCGAGTGCTGGAGGCGCAGGCGTCGCTGGTGGCGGACTGGATGACGGTGGGCTTCATCCATGGCGTGATGAACACCGACAACATGACGATCTCCGGCGAGACGATCGACTACGGCCCCTGCGCGTTCATGGACCGCTACCACCCCGGCACGGTGTTCAGTTCGATCGACCACGGTGGCCGCTACGCCTACGGCGAGCAACCACGCATCGCACAGTGGAACCTCGCCCGACTGGCCGAGGCGATGTTGCCGCTGTTCGCGACGACCGAGGACGAGGCAGTGGCACTGGCGACCGAGGTGCTGCACACCTTTCCCGAGCGCTACGAGGCGCACCGGTCGGTACGGCTGCAGGCGAAGCTCGGGCTGCCGGCGCCGCCCGACCGCGCGTTGACGGACGACCTGTACGCGCTGCTCGAGGCGCAGGGCGTCGACGGCACCACGTGCTTCCGTTCGCTGTCCGCCCTCGTGCGCGGCTCGGGCGACGAGACTCGCTCGCTGTTCCACGACACGGCCGCGTTCGACGCCTGGGCCGCGAAGTGGTCCGCCGCACGCGAGCGCGACGAGCGGCCTGCTGACGTGGTGGCCGACTCGATGGACCGCGTCAACCCGCGATGCATCCCACGCAATCACCTGGTGGAGGAAGCCCTCGACGCCGCGACGGCCGGCGACCTCGCCCCGTTCGAGCAGCTGCTCGACGCGATCTCGCGCCCGTTCGACGATCGACCGGGCCTCGACCGCTACGCGCAGCCCGCCCCGCCGGACGCGCCCCCGCACCGCACCTTCTGCGGCACCTGAGGCCCGCAGAACTCACGTTCTTCGGGTTACTGGTGGACGACGAGGCGCTGCGTGGCCTCGACCACGGCGTCCTCGACGGTGACGGTGTGTCGAGCCGAGGACCCAGATCGCTTCACGCGTCCACGCACATGGTCAGGCACGCTCACGAAGGTGCCGAGTGAGATCGTCGGCGAGTGACCGCTCCTCGCGCTCGACGTGTCGTCTGGACCACACGAGCCACGTCGCGACGAACAACGCGGCGGCCAGCAACGCGCTCGTCACGAGCGCGCCGGTGAGAACCGGCCGGCCGCGTCCGTATCGGGCGACGAGGCCCGCCGCGAACAACGGCCAGACAGCACCGAGATCGGCGGCCGCAACCCAACGAGCCGATCGTGTGACGGTTCCCATGGGATCCGATTGCTTCGCAAGGGCGGGGGGATGAGCGACATCGAGCTCAGGACTGTGCACCGCAACACCGCCACGCAGGCTCGCTCGCGAACGCCCCTCTTCGACAGCCAACCGATACTGCAACAGCCGCATCGCGTTGATGCTGGTGAAGCTGTTGACGCTGACGAACGACAAGAACAGCATGCCCACGCCGGCGTAGATCAACAGTGCATGTGTGCCGACCGCGGCGGCTGCGAAGGGCAGAATGCTGAGCGCCACGCCATGCAATCGGGTCGACGCGTCGCGGGATCGCACCGCAAAATCCAGCACCTTCCAGGTCGCCTGATTCTGAAGGCTGAGTTCTGCCAACTCGACGTCGCGATGCATCATCGCTGGCAAAGATATCTGGCCGATACCGCCAGGAAATTGCCCCAGCGGTCATCCATCTGGGTGCGCGGTGGGCCCGCAGAACTTACGTTCTGCGGGTTACTGGTGGACGACGAGGCGCTGCATGGCCTCGACCACGGCGTCCTCGACGGTGACGGTGCCGCCTTCGATGGCGCGAGCCAGGTCGGCGCGCATCTCGGGCTCCCAGAACCGATCGATGTGGTACGCCGTCGACGCCACTGCATCGGCGTGCGGGTCGGCCAGCATCTGGCGGGCGATCTGGTTGGCCATGCGCACCAGCGCACCGACGCGGTGCTCGGGGTGATCCGTCTCGGCGGTCGCCACCGAGGTGCCGGGCGACACCTGCACGGCCGTCACCTTGTACTCCGGACAGTTGGTCGCCCAGTCGCTGTTCTCGGTGGTGACCACGTTGGCGCCGCTGACCGGGTGGTGGAACGTGGTGTACACCACGCCCTGCGCCATGCGATCGCTCACCTCGGCGCGCAGCGTCGTGGCGCCCACGCGGCTGGCGAGGGTCACCTCGTCGCCGGTGCGGATGCCGCGCTCCTCGGCGTCGGCCGGGTGGATCTCGAGCACGTCCTCACCGTGCCACTGCACGTTCTCGGTGCGGCGGGTCTGCGCGCCCACGTTGTACTGGCTGAGGATGCGGCCGGTGGTGAGCAGCAGCGGGAACTTGCGGTTGCTGCGCTCCTCGGTCGGCACGTACGGGGTGACGGCGAAACGACCCTTGCCGCGCACGAAGGCACCCTCGTGCATGATCGGCGTGCCGAGCGGCTTCGCATCGTTGCACGGCCACTGCACGCTGCCGACCTCGTCGAGCTTGGCGAAGCTGACCCCGGCGAACG
>JBMOGW010000235.1:0-5482 GCA_049318165.1 Ilumatobacteraceae bacterium | reverse complement strand
AGGATGAGCGGGTTGATCTCGGCCAGGTCGCAGTCGCCCTCGGTGAAGCAGCGGTACAGCTTGACCAGCATGTCGGCCACGCCGTCGACGGCGATGTCGTCGATCTTGGCGCGCACGGCCGCGTCGCGGGCCGTGGCGAGCGAGAGGCCGTCGACCGGGTCGATGTGCAGCATCACGATGGCGTCGGGGTCGGTCTCGGCGACGGCCTCGATCTCCACGCCGCCCTGGGCGCTGAGCATCAGCAGGTGCTGCTTGGCGGCACGGTCGAGCGAGTACGAGGCGTAGTACTCCTTCTCGATGTCGCTCGCGTGCTCGACCCACACCCGCTTCACGAGGTGGCCCTTGATGTCCATGCCGATGATGTTCCCGGCGTGCAGGCGCACCTCGTCGGCGTTGTCGGCCAGCTTGATGCCACCGGCCTTGCCGCGGCCACCGACCTGCACCTGGGCCTTGACGACGACCGGGTAGCCGGCGGCCTCGGCCGCGGCCACTGCCTCGTCCACCGTATAGGCCACGTCGCCGGGGCTGACCGGGATGTCGTAGCGGGCGAAGTACTGCTTGCCCTGGTACTCGAACAGGTCCATCTAGGCCTCGTCCTCTCTCTCGTCCAATGCGGTCTCGAGCCACGCGCTGATCCCCTTGAGGGAGCTGCCCGGACCGAAGATCTCCGCCACGCCCTGCTCGCGCAGCGCACGTGCGTCGGCATCGGGGATGACCCCGCCGCCGAACACCAGCACCTCGCCGAGGTCGCGACTGCGCAGTTCCTCCATCACACGGGGGAACAGCGTGAGGTGCGCGCCGCTGAGCAGCGACAGCCCGACGGCGTCGACGTCCTCCTGCAGCGCGGTCTCCGCGATCTGTTCGGGGGTCTGATGGAGCCCGGTGTAGATGACTTCGAACCCATGGTCACGCAGTGCTCGTGTGATGGTCTTCGCACCGCGATCATGACCATCGAGCCCGGGCTTCGCCACGACAACGCGATACGGCCGCTTCACAAGTGTGGAACCCTACGACTGCCAGCCCTTCCACGGCCAATCCGGGCGCCCCGACCGTGGCGCACGCCACCCCGGCCCGCGGTGCGTCGCGCCTGCGGGTCGGGCACACTGTCAGCCGTGCGTCAGCCGCAGCTCAAGTCCACGTTCGCTCGGGCGGTCGTCCCCGTGGCCGCGGGCATCGCCTTCTTCGCCGTCCTCGCCCTCGCCCTGTGGGGGGTCGCGGCGCTGATCTCGAAGAACTCCGACCAGGTGACGTCGAACCTGTCGGGCACCGTGCAGGAGATGGGCTCTGCCGCGAACCTCGCGCAGATCATCGCCAACGACGGCCCGATCGTGATGAACGACCTGATCGGCGACGACGACCACATCGTGCTCGCGCACGCCGGCGACAACCCGGAGGAGGGCTGGTCGCTGCACCTCGCCCACCCCGCCGATCGTGATGCCACGTGCCAGGTGGAAGTGGTCCAGCAGTCGCAGACCTTCACCGATTGCGAGGGCCGCACGCTGACGGTCGACGACCTCGCGACCGTCCCCGACGGCGTCTTCCCGATCTACAACAAGGACGGCTCGCTCACGCTCGACCTCACGCCGAGCTGAACCGCATCCCCACACGGCATCTCGGGCTGATTCGTCCCAATTCGGCTTCTCGGTCTGATCCGTCTCGAAAACTGCGACTGCACAGCCCCAGATCCGGCCGAGGAGCGGAACCAGAGCTCGGTGCTGACCGTCGGAACGGCATGGACCGCCGCACCTTCCTCGCACTGCTCGCCGCACCGGCCGTCGCGCAGCTGATCGCCGCATGCGGCAGCGACGACACGGCGGACGGCGCCGCCCAGCGATCGAGCCTGCGCAGCGACGCCGCCCGGGTGACGAAGGGTGCCGACCCCACGGCCGCGGCCGCCGCGGTCAACGGGTTCGCCGCCGACCTGTACGAGCAGCTCGCCGCTGCGCAGCCCGACCGCAACCTGGTGTTCTCACCCGCGAGCATCGCCATCGCGCTCGCGATGACCAGCGCCGGCGCGAAGGGTGCCACCCTCGCCGAGATGGACGGTGTGCTGCACATCACCGATCCGGCGGGCATCCACCGTTCGATGAACGGGCTCGCCGCCGCGTTCGACGCGTGCGAACAGTCGAAGGACTTGGCCGTCGAAGGCGGCGAGGGCACGCAGTCGGTGAAGGTGCACATCGCCAACTCGCTGTGGGCACAGCGCGACCTCACGGTCGCGGCGCCATTCCTCGACCTGCTCGCCGCCGAGTACGGCGCCGGCCTGGAGACCGTCGACTTCCGCGCCGACAACGAGGGCGCCCGCCGGGCGATCAACGCCTGGGTGGCCGGTGCCACCGAGGACCGCATCCCCGAACTGCTCGCGCAGGGCGCGCTCACGCCCGACACGCTGCTCACCCTCGTCAACGCCGTGTACCTGAAGGCCAGCTGGGCCGAGGAGCTGTTCCCCGCACAGACGACCGGCGAGGACTTCACCACGTCGGACGGCCGCACCGTGACGGCGATGATGATGCACACCGGTGGCGAGCGCCCGTACGCGTCCGGCGACGGGTGGCAGGCAACGTCACTGGCCTACGCGTTCGGCGACCTCGACATGGTGTTCGCCGTCGGCGACACGCCCACCACCACCCTGCCGTCCGGCGATCAGCTCTTCCCCCAGCTGGCCACCAACCGCGTGATCCTGTCGTTCCCGCGCTTCGACACGTCCAGCTCGTTCGGGCTCGGCGACACCCTGACCGCGATGGGCATGGCGACGCCGTTCAGCGAGCGCGCCGACTTCAGCGACATCACGGCCGACGCGCCACTCTTCATCAGCGACGTGGTCCACAAGGCGAACATCACCGTCGACGAGAAGGGCACCGAGGCGGCAGCTGCCACCGCAGTGATGATGGCCGGTACTGCAGCACCCGTCGACCCACCCGCCGAGGTGGTGCTCGACCGGCCCTTCACGTTCTGGATCCGGCACATCGCAACGGGCGCGATCCTGTTCATGGGCCGCGTCAACGACCCCACCGCCTGACCGGTCAGGCGTTGACCGGGGTGTTGGCCACCAGGCGGGCGGCGAACTCCTCGGTGTGAGCCTCGAGCTTGGCGCGGTGCAGGGCGAGGCCGCCGATGTTGTTCGTGCCGAGACCGGTGAGCGCGGCGTCGAGCTTGTCGAGCGACTTGCCGGGGTTGAGCGCGAACGTGCAGTACGCGGCCGACAGCTTGCCGCGCATCGGCGGCAGGTTGGCGATGGCACCGAGGTTCCAGGGCGCCTGACCGACCACGAACAGGCCGTGCACCCACGTGCCGACGATCACCACGTCGGCGTCCTGGATGCCGCGCATCTCCAGATCGTTGATCGGGCACACGGTGGTGACGCCCCAACCCTCCTGCTGAAGGTTGCCGGCGATCAGCTCGCCGGCGCGACGCGTGTTGCCGGTGAGACTGGAGTACAGGATTGCGGCCTTCATGCGCGCAATCCTAGACAGACGGCGTGTCGCCGGACTCGGTCCCGGGGGCCGACGACACCTCGTCCGTGTCGACCATCGGATCGAGCGCCGCGGCGGCCTTCGCGCGCCGCCCGGCGCGCACCTTGCGGATCACGCTGATGATGCCTGCGGTGAGCGTGAGCGAGATCATCACGCACACCACCACGATGATGCGCGTCGGCAGTTCGCGGGTGCCGAGGAAGATGTACAGGTCCGGAATGATGAACGCGACGAGGGAGATGATCGCCCACTTGAACGCCGCCTTGTACTCGTCGTCGACGAACGCCAGCACCATGCGCGGCGTGGTGACCGCATCGACGCATGCCGACGCGATGTCGATGGCCAGGTAGATCCACGGGTTGAGGCCGTAGTCGCCGACGGCGGCCCACACGATGATCGTGCGGATGATCGCCCAGACGATGACGATGCCCGCCCACGAGCGTGCCAGCACCTTGCGCCGGGCCAGCACGGCCGGGTCGTGGTGCTTCAGGGCCAACGGCATTTCGCCATTCAACCAGGCTCAGTGACCGGGGGTGGAGCGTCCGAGGTCATCGGGACAGCTTCTTGAGTGGCGCCCAGGCCAACGAGAGGTGCTTGGTGCCGGCTCCCGGGAACCTGATGGTGGCCTCGGCACGATCGCCCTCGCCTCGGATCTCGAGGATCACCCCTTCACCGAAGGCGGGGTGCTCGACGTCGTCACCGACGCGAAGCCCCAGCTCCTGGCTGTTCGAAGGGCTCGGCGTGTTCCTGCGGCCGGCGTTGATGGCAGCGTCGACCACCCGTTCGCGGTGCCAGTCGACGTCGTCGTCCGGGTCGAACCCGCTCACGGGTCGACGGTTGCCGCCGCCGCTGTCGCCGCCGCGCCGATAGGCCGGCGGATCACCGAACGCGCCACGCCCACCACGCTCGCGGTAGCTCTGCCGCCCATACCCACCGCGGCCGCCGACCGAGCCGGTCTGCTCGACCAGATCGGCAGGGATTTCGTCGAGGAACCGCGACGGCGGGTTGTAGTTGGTGTTGCCGAACAACTGCCGGCTCCAGGCATGGCTGACGTACAGCCGCTCCTGCGCACGGGTGATGCCGACGTAGGCGAGGCGACGCTCCTCCTCCATCTCGGTCGGCTCGGTGAGCGCCCGGTTGTGGGGGAACACGCCTTCCTCCATGCCGAGGATGAACGCCGCCGGGTACTCGAGGCCCTTCGCGCTGTGCAGGGTCATCAGCACGACGCGGTCGTCGTCGTCCAGTTCGTCGGTGTCGGCCACCAACGCCACCTGCTCGAGGAACTCCTCCAACCGGGTGAACTCGCGGGCGGAGCCGACCAGCTCGCCGATGTTCTCCAGCCGGCCCGCAGCCTCCACCGACTCCTCGGCCTCCAGCTCGGCCGTGTAGCCGCTCTGGTCGAGCGCGGCACGCAGCAGGTCGCCCGGGCCGGTGGTCTCGTCGGCGGCCATCGCGGCGAGGTCGTCGAGCAGGTTCACGAACGACGCCACGCCGCGTGCCGCGGCGCCCGTGAGCCCGGCCTCCTGCGAGCGGCGCATCGCTTCGACGAACGAGATGCCGTCGGCCTGCGCGAGCGCGTCGAGCTTGGCCACGCTGCCGTCACCGACGCCGCGCTTGGGCACGTTGAGCACGCGCTTCACGCTCACCTCGTCGAGCGGGTTCACGACGGCGCGCAGGTACGCCATCGCGTCCTTGATCTCACGCCGATCGTAGAAGCGCGTGCCGCCGACCACCTTGTACGGAATGCCGAAGCGCATGAACGCTTCTTCCAGCACTCGGCTCTGCGCGTTGGTTCGATAGAAGCAGGCGATGTCGCGCCAGATGACGCGACGCTCGCTGTGCAGCTGCTGCACGGTGCGGGCCACCCATGTGGCCTCATCGCCCTCGTCCTCGGCGTGATAGCGGACGATCTTCGCGCCCTGCCCCTTGTCGCTCCAGAGGTGCTTCTCCTTGCGGCCCGGGTTGTTGGCGATCACCGCGTTCGCGGCGTCGAGGATCGTCTGCGTGCT
>JBMOGW010000234.1:0-5505 GCA_049318165.1 Ilumatobacteraceae bacterium | reverse complement strand
TGGAACACCGACAACAAGTACATCTTCCTCGGTGCGGTGCTGTTCCTCGCCGTGCTCGTCAACCAGAAGGTCCGCAAGAAGGCACAGGAGGCCCGCTGATGAACCTGCTCCAACTGGTCAGCATCTCGAAGTACTTCGGCAACGTCACCGCGCTGGAGGACGTGCACACGCACGTCGAGGCCGGCAAGGTCACCTGCGTCCTGGGCGACAACGGCGCCGGCAAGAGCACCTTCATCAAGATCCTCTCCGGCGTGCACCAGCAGAGCTCGGGGGACTACCTGATCGAGGGTACGCCGGTGCGCTTCTCCTCGCCCCGCGAGGCCCGAGCCGCCGGCATCGCCACCGTGTACCAGGACCTCGCGATGGCGCCGTTGATGAGCGTGTGGCGCAACTTCTTCCTCGGGTCCGAGCCTGGCTCACTCGGCTTGTTCAACAGCGGCTTCGCCAAGCAGACGGCGAAGGACGAGATGAAGAAGATGGGCATCGACGTGCGCGACATCGACCAGCCGGTCGGCACCCTGTCGGGCGGCGAGCGGCAGTCGGTGGCCATCGCCCGCGCCGTGTACTTCGGTGCCAAGGTGCTGATCCTCGACGAGCCAACCTCGGCACTCGGCGTGCGGCAGTCGGGCGTCGTCCTGCGCTACATCCGCGCCGCGGCCGAGCGCGGCCTGGGCGTGATCTTCATCACCCACAACCCGCACCACGCCTATCCGGTGGGCGATCGGTTCCTGCTGCTCAACCGTGGTCGTTCGATGGGCGACTTCGACAAGGACGACATCAAGCTCGACGAACTCACCCGCCTGATGGCCGGTGGCGCCGAGCTCGAGGCGCTGCAGCACGAACTGGGTGCTCGTTGACCTGCTCACGACGATGACGTCCCTGGAGGTCCTCACGGTCGGACGCATCTGCACCGACCTGTACGCCGAGCAGTTGCACGTGCCGCTCGCCGAGGTCCGCAGCTTCCGCAAGTCGGTGGGTGGCACCGCCACCAACGTCGCGGTGGCTGCCGCGCGCCTCGGGCACCGCACGGCCGTGTTCACCAAGGTGGGCGACGACCCGTTCGGCCACTACGTGAAGGGTGCGCTCGAGCACACCTTCGGCGTCGACACGCGATTCGTCGGCATGCACCCGACGCTGCGTACGCCGCTGGCATTCGCCGAGCTGCTCGACCCGGGCGAGCCGTCGATCATCTTCTACCGCGAGCCGATGGCGCCGGAGATGACGATCGTGCCCGACGACGTCGACATGGACGTGGTGGCCGAGGTGCCGATCCTGTGGATCCCGGCCGGCGCGCTGGCTGCCGAACCCAGCCGCGGCACCGTGGGCACGCTGCTGGCGCATCGCGCTCGGCGCGCGCACACGATCATCGACCTCGACTGGCGCCCGGTCCTGTGGGGCGGCGACGAGGACCGTGCCCGGGTCGCCATGAACGAGGTGCTCGCCCACGCGACGATCGCCATCGGCAACCGCGACGAGTGCCGCGTCGCCGTCGGCGCCACCGACCCGGACGAGGCGGCCGACCGGTTGCTCGCGCTCGGCCTGTCGGCCGCCGTGGTGAAGATGGGTGGCGACGGCGTGCTGGTGGCCACGGCCGACGGCGCCCGCACCCGCGTGCCGCCCCGTCGCATCGACGTGGTGTGCGGCCTCGGCGCCGGCGACGCATTCGGCGGCGCCATCTGCCATGGACTGCTGCAGGGCTGGGACCTGGCGCGCTGCGCAGAGGCCGGCAATGCGGCCGGCGCGATCGTGGCCTCGCGGTTGATGTGCGCGGACGACATGCCCACCAACGACGAGATCGAGAGGATGGTCAGCGATGGCGCTCTCTGACGACCAGTGGAAGGGCCTGATCGAGCAGCGTGCCACCGACCCGGACGCTGCACTCGAGGCGATGCGCACCCGCACCCGCCGCCCGATGTTGACCGACGGTCGGCTGTTCATCATCGCCGCCGACCACACGGCCCGCGGGATGCTCGGCGTGGGCAGTGAGCCGTTCGTGATGGCCGACCGGCGCCGGTTGCTGGACGCGCTGCTCACCTCGCTGGCGCACCCCGGCTGCGACGGCGTGTTGGGCAGCCCCGACATCCTCGAGGAACTCGCGCTGCTCGGCGCGCTGGAGGGCAAGCTGGCGTTCGGCACCACCAACCGCGGCGGCATCACCGGCGCGTCCTGGGAGCTCGACGACCGCCCGACCGCCTACACGCCGGCCGACCTCGCCGACTTCGGTCTCGACGGCGGGAAGATGCTGCTGCGCATCGCCATGGACGACGCCGGTACTGCGCCGACGCTGGAATGGGCCGCGCGTGTGGTGAGCGAATGCGCGCGCCTGAAGCTGCCGATGATGGTGGAGCCACTGCCGTACCACCACATCGGCCCGGTGGCGCCCGGCACGGCCAAGCTGCTCGACGACGACGACGCGTTGCTGAAGGCGGTCGCCGTCGGTGCCAGCCTCGGCGCGAGCACGTCGTACTCCTGGCTGAAGGTTCCTGCCGGCAAGGACCCGGCACGCATGCTCGCCGGCACCACGCTGCCCGCGCTGATCCTTGGTGGTGCGCCCGGCCCCGACCCCGAGGCGACGTACGCCTCGTGGGAGCGGGCGATGCAGGTGCCGAACGTGCGCGGTCTGGTGGTGGGCAGAGCCCTGCTGTACCCGGCGGACGGCGACGTGGCAGCGGCCATCGACCGCGCTGCGCGGATCGTGAGGCCGGGGTGAGCGGACGGTTGCACCATCCGGCGGGAACCTTGGGCGCCGACGGCCACGACGTGCTGCTCGACCCCGCGACCGCGGGTTGGGCGTACTCCGGGCTGCGCGTGCTGACGCTCGACGCGGGCGCGACACGCTCGTTCACCCTCGACGGCGTGGAGGCGGTGGTGCTACCCCTCGGCATCACCGGCCTCCGCGTCGACGTCGACGGCACCTCGTTCGCGCTCGACGGACGCACGTCGGTGTTCGACCGCGTCAGCGACTTCGTCTATGCACCGCTCGGCGCCATGGTCACGTTCACTGCATCCTCCGCCGGTGACATGGCCATCGCGACGGCACGGTGCGAGCGCCGGTTCGAACCCGCATACGGCGCCGCAGCCGACGTCGTGGTCGACGTGTTCGGTGCCGGCCCGGCCACCCGCCAGCGCAACGCGTTCATGGCGCCCGAACAGTGGCCCGGCGCCGACCGGCTGATGTGCGTCGAGTTGCTCACGCCCGACGGCAACTGGTCGAGCTACCCGCCGCACCGCCACGACGACTCGCCGGAGTGCCCGGTGAACAACGAGGAGATCTACTACTTCCGCATCGAGGGAACCGACGGGTTCGGCATGCACCGCACGTATACGCCCGACGGCGACATCGACGAGAACGTCGTCGTCCGCGACGGCGATGTGTTCTGCGTGCCCCGCGGCTATCACGGGCCGTGCATCGCCGCGCCCGGGTACCCGATGTACTACCTCAACGTGCTCGCCGGGCCCGGTGGCGAGCGGAGCATGGCGTTCTGCGACGACCCGGCGCACCACTGGGTGCGCGACACCTGGGCACACATGGCACCCGACCCGCGGGTGCCGATGACCGACCACGAAGGAAGGCGGCCGCGATGACCACCACGTCACGCAAGCGAATCGGCATCGGAGTGATCGGCTTCGGCTGGATGGGTCAGGCCCACAGCCGTGGCTGTCGGCGCGCGCCGTCGTACTTCCCCGAGCGCGGCTACGAGCCCGAGATGGTGGTGGTGAGCGACACCGTCGCCGAGCGCCGTGACGACGCGGTCGCCTCGTTCGGCTTCCGTGAGGCCGTGACGGACTGGCACGACGTCGTCAACCACCCCGACGTCGACGTCGTGTTCGTCACCGCACCCAACATGCTGCACGTCGAGATGGCGGTGGCCGCAGCCGCGGCGGGCAAGCACATCTTCTGCGAGAAGCCGGTCGGCGGCACGCCGCCGCAGACCGTCGAGGCCGAGCGCGCCGCCCGGCACGCCGGCGTGATCACCGGCGTCGGGTACAACTACCGCTGGGCGCCGTTGGTGCAGTACGCCCGAAAGCTGATCGCCGACGGCGTGATCGGCGAGGTGACCAACTACTACGGCCGGTTCTTCTCGATGTACGGCAGCGACCCGCTCGGCCTGCTGTCGTGGCGGTTCCTCGTCGATCAGGCCGGCCACGGCGTGAGCACCGACATCCTCAGCCACTCGGTCGACCTGGCGCATTCGCTGATCGGCCCGATCACCAGGCTGGTCGGCACCGGCGAGACGTACATCCGCGAGCGGCCGCTGCCCAAGGCCGGTGGCACGCACTACGACCGTGGCGCCCCCGGCGACCCCACCGGTACCGTGACCAACGAGGACTACGTCGGGATGATGTGCGTCTTCGAGAACGGGGCCCGTGGCACGTTCGAGGCCTGCCGGTCGATGGTCGGCCCGGAGAGCCAGAACATGTTCGAGGTGTACGGCACCAAGGGGTGCATCCGCTGGAACTTCGAGAAGATGAACGAACTGCAGGTGTACGTCGCCGCCGACCATGCGCACACCGGATTCACCACGGTGTACGGCGGCGACCGCTTCCCACACCACGGACGCTTCGTGCCGGGCAGCGCCAACGGCATCGGCTTCGAGGACCTGATCTGCATCGAGGACCACGAGTTCCTCGAATCGATCGCCGCCGGCCGGCAGCACGCGCCCGGCTTCGCCGAAGCCGTCCAGTTCGTGAGCGTGCAGCAGGCGTTCCTCGACAGCTGGGCCGACGGCGCGTGGCACGACGTCGTCGACCTGACGGAGGAGTGATCGTGCGCCTCACCACCGCCCAGGCGCTCGTCCGCTACCTCATCGCCCAGCGCACCGTCCTCGACGTCGACGGCCACGAGGTGGATGCGCCGCTGTTCCCCGGTGTCTTCGGCATCTTCGGCCACGGCAACGTCACGGCGCTCGGCCTCGCCCTGCACGAGGCCGGCGACGCGCTCCCCACCTGGCGCGGGCAGAACGAGCAGGGGATGGCGCTCGCTGCCATCGGCTATGCCAAGGCCGTCCGTCGTCGCCAGGTGATGGTGGCCACATCGTCCATCGGTCCCGGCGCGTTGAACATGGTGACCGCGGCCGGCGTCGCACACTCCAACCGCCTGCCGGTGCTGCTGCTCAGCGGCGACACGTTCGCCAGCCGGGTGCCCGACCCGGTGCTGCAGCAGGTCGAGCACTTCGGCGATCCGACGATCTCGGTGAACGACGCGTTCAAGCCGGTGGTGCGCTACTGGGACCGCATCGTCCGTCCCGAGCAGCTGATCCCGTCGCTGCCGCAGATGCTCGCCACACTGCTCGACCCGGCCGACTGCGGCCCGGCGTTCCTGGCGCTCCCGCAGGACGTGCAGAGCGAGGCGTACGACTTCCCCGACGAGCTGTTCGCACCGACGGTGCACCGCATCGCCCGTCCCCGCCCGGACCAGGCACGCCTGGCCGAGGCCGTCGCATTGCTGCGCCATGCGCAGCGACCGTTGATCGTGGCCGGCGGGGGAGTGCACTACTCGGGCGC
>JBMOGW010000233.1:0-5523 GCA_049318165.1 Ilumatobacteraceae bacterium | reverse complement strand
ACGTGAAGAGCACGATGGCGGGCGAGTTCTCGTTCTCCATCGCCCTGTCGTTCGCCGTGCTCGGCCTCGGCTTCTTCGCCCGTGGCCTCGAGACCGGCAAGTACCGCAACTGGTCGGCGATCCTGCTCGCGCTCGCGATCCTGTCGCACGGCATCGTCGCCATCTTCGTGGTCCTCGGTGCGTTCCTGATGTGGCTCGTGTGGATGGACAAGAGCCGCTTCGTCTACGGCCTCACGATGGGCATCAGCGCGGTGCTGCTCAGCGCGTTCTGGATCCTGCCGTTCCTCGGCAATCACGAGTACATGACCGACATGCACTACGGCGCTCGGCCCGATGGTGCGAACGACAGCTTCTGGGACATGTTCTTCCAGTACCCGGTGTTCTGGGACCTGGTGGTCGGAGGGTTCGCGCTGATCGGCTTCGTCAGCAGCGTGGTGAAGCGCAACCTCACCGGCGCGTGGCTCGGCATCATGTGCGTCGCGCTGATGGCGCTGACGTACGTCGCCCAGGACAGCCTGCCCGTCATCGGTCTGCTGTGGAACCCGCGCGTGTTGCCGTTCCTCTATCTCGTGCGGTTGATGCTGTGCATGGTCGGCATCGTCGACACGGTCCACTTCGTCATCAAGGGCATCCGCGGCAGGCCGCTGTCGGTCGGCGACCAGTGGGTGTCGGGCGTCGTCACCGCTGCGGTGGTGGGCCTGACGGTGCTCGTGGTGCAGCTGTTCTCGTTCCAGGAGATGCCCGGCGCGCGGATGGTCGAGAAGAACGGCGCCAGCGTCTACTCGTGGGGCATCGGCGGCGTGGATCTCATCTCGCTCACGCCCGGGGCCAAGGACGCGCTGTCCGACGGCTGGACCCGCTACAACTTCCAGGGCTACGAGGGCCGCCCGTACTACGGCGAGTACAAGGCGCTCGTCGACACGATGGCCGACCTCGGGCGCAGCACCGACACGTCGCTCGGCTGCGGGCGCGCGCTGTGGGAGAACAACGGTGACACCGGCTCGTACGGCACGACGATGGCGTTGATGCTGTTGCCGCACTGGACCGACGGCTGCATCGCCAGTCAGGAGGGTCTGTTCTTCGAGGCGTCGGGCACCACGCCGTACCACTTCCTCAGTGCCGCGGCGATGAGCGAGAACAGCTCCAACCCCGTGCGCCGCCTGCGCTATGTCGACAACGACGCGTCCATCGGCGTGCCGATGATGCAGAAGATGGGCATCAAGTACCTGATGGTCTTCACGCAGAAGGCGAAGGACCAGGCGGACGCTCGCAGCGACCTGACGCTGGTGCGCGAGTCCGGCCCGTGGAAGATCTACGCGGTCACCGACTCGCCGGTGGTGACGCCGCTGACGGTGCAGCCGGTGGTGGTGAACGGCCGCAGCGGTGACCAGCGTGAGCGCCATCTCGAGCTCGGCACGAGCTGGTTCCAGAACCCGGACGAATGGACGGCGATCCCGGCCGACGACGGCCCCGCTGCGTGGCAGCGGATCGACGTGCAGGTCGACCAGACCCGTCATCAGGACGATCGTGTCGAGGTCGTCGTGCCGTCGCAGGCGATCGAGCCGAAGGCGCTCGACGCGATCACCGTCAGCAACGTGGTGATGGGCGACCAGGACATGAGCTTCGAGGTGTCCAAGCCCGGTGTGCCGGTGCTGGTGAAGATGAGCTACTTCCCGAACTGGCACGTGGACGGCGCCGACGGCCCGTACCGCGTTGCACCGAACTTCATGGTGGTGGTCCCGACCGCGAACAAGGTGCACCTGCACTACGACTCGAGCGGTATCGACAAGTTCGCCTACCTGCTCACGTTCCTCGGCATCGGTCTGCTGTTCTTCTTCCGGTTCAAGCGTGGCGACGTGCGGCACCGCTCGAGCCATCCGTTCATGCCCGCCGCGGCCACCGCCGGCGGCGAGCAGTGGGTGATGAACGCCGGTGAGCCGCCGGCGCCCGCGCCGCCCTCTCCGGAGGACGACACGATGGTCGACGTGACCTGGGGGGATCTGTCCTTGCCGCCCGAGGACGAGGGCTTTCCACCGCCTCCGGCGCCGCCGTCGGCGGAGGGCTCCGGGGGTTCCAGCGGTAGCGTGTGAGCCCACATGCCTCCCACCGACTCCCGAGTGCTGGACGACATCGTCAAGGCGTATGACGTCCGCGGTACGGTCCCCGATCAGTTGAATCCGAGCATCGCTCGTGCCCTCGGCGTGGGCTTCGCCCGCTTCTGCGGTGCGCCGCGCATCATCGTGGCGCGCGACATGCGTGCGTCGGGCACGGCCCTGGTGGAGGCGTTCAGCGACGGTGTCATGTCGCAGGGTGTCGACGTGGTCGACCTCGGCCTCGCCAGCACCGATCTCGTGTACTACGCGGCCGGCACGCTCGATGCGCCGGGTGCGATGTTCACCGCCTCGCACAACCCGGCGCAGTACAACGGGGTGAAGTTCTGCCTGGCGGGTGCGAAGCCGGTCGGTCAGGACACCGGCCTCGATGTGGTGAAGGCCACCGCGGCCGAGGTGCTCGAGGGTCGTGGCCCGGCTGACGCCGCGCAGGGCGGCAGCATGACGACGCGCAACCTGCTCGGTGCGTTCGCCGACCACGTCGTGTCGTTCATCGATCTCGACATGCTGCGCCCGCTACGCGTGGTCGCCGACACGGCCAACGGCATGGGCGGCCTGGTGGTGCCGGCCGTGTTCGAGCGCATTCCGCAGGTGACGCTCGAGGTGATGTTCGGTGAGCTCGACGGCACGTTCCCGAACCACCCCGCCGATCCGCTGCAGCCGGCCAACCAGCGCGACCTGCAGGCCCGTGTCACGGCCGGAGGGTTCGACGTCGGCCTCGCGTTCGACGGTGACGCCGACCGAGTCTTCGTGGTCGACGAGCAGGGCCGTGGCCTCAGCGGCAGCACCACGACAGCGATCCTCGCCGCCGGTGTGTTGCGCACCAATCCCGGCGCGACGATCCTGCACAACCTGATCTGCTCGCGTGCCGTGCCGGAGGTCATCCGCGAACAGGGCGGCGTGCCGGTGCGCACCAAGGTGGGCCACTCGTTCATCAAGCAGCTGATGCTCGAGACCGGTGCCGTGTTCGGCGGCGAGCACTCGGCGCACTACTACTTCCTGAAGAACTTCCGCGCCGACAGTGGCTTGATCGCGAGCATGCTGATGCTCGCGGAGATCAGCCGCAGCGGCACCGACCTGTCGGTGCTGCGCAAGCCGTTCGAGCGCTATGCCTCCAGCGGCGAGATCAACACCTCGGTGGAGTCGCCCGCGAAGGTGATCGACGCGGTCGCCGACTACTTCGGCACGTACTCGCAGGACCGCCTCGACGGGCTCACCGTCGACTGCGGTCCGTGGTGGTTCAACTTGCGTCCCTCGAACACCGAGCCGCTGCTGCGTCTGAACCTGGAAGCACCCGACCGTGACGCGTGCGACCAGCACGTGGCCGAACTGCTCGCGCTCATCACGAGCATCTGACCCTGGAGGATCGACATGGCACTCGACGCCCGTCTGCTCGCCGTGCTGGCATGCCCGGTCGACAAGGGACCGCTCTACTACCTCGGTGACGAGGGCGGTCTGTACAACCCGCGCCTGCGCCGCACGTACGTCGTGCGCGAGGGCATTCCGGTGATGTTGCCGGATGAGGCCGTCGTGGTCCCCGCCGCCGAGGCCGAGGCGCTCGACGCCCGAATCGCGGCCGGCGACCTGACGCCGACGTTCTCGGCCTGACCCCAGCCCGCGAATCTCGACTGGTAGGTTGACCCTCGTGAAGGGTGCTCGAACGGTCCGTCGGCGTGTCCTCGCGGCGGGCCTCGCCGTGCTGGCGGTCGCCGGGGCCTCGCTGGCCCAGTCGACCGGTGCCCAGGCCGCGGTGCCGTGCGTCGGGCTGTGTGCCGGCGGCGAGTACCACGCCCTCGACGCGCCACGCCGCGTGTTCCGTGCGCCGGTCACGCACGGTGTCGTCACTGCGGTCGACCTGCTGCAGTTGCAGCCGTCGAGCCCGACGCCGTGGCTGCCCGCCGACCAGACGATCACCTCGTCCGACGTGCTGTCGGTGCTCGCCACCATCACGGTGGAAGCCGCCGGCATGGACGGCTACCTGCGCGCCTACACCGGCACCGCCGTCCCCAACGCCAGCAACGTCAACTTCCGCAAGGGTGCCACGGTTTCGAACCTCGCGGTCCTGCGCGCGGACACGAACGGGCGGGTCAACGTCAGCATGTTCGGCAGCGGCGTCACCAGCATCGTCGACATCGACATCATCGGCTGGTGGTCCACGAGTTCCTACGACGCGCTGCCCGACGTCGATGGCGACGAGCGCGGTGCCCGCATCGAAGGCGCCAGCCCGCCGGTGCGCTTGCTCGACACTCGTCGCGGTGCGGCCGCCGACACCCCGATCGCGCCGGGAGCCATCCTCGAACTGCCGATCCGCAACGCCGTGCAGTTCGGCACCAGCACCAAGGTGCCGTTGCTCGCACTGCCCGGTTCGGCCACGGTGAGCTCGGTGTTCCTCAACGTCACGGCGGTGAAGCCCGCCGGTCGCACGGCACTGTCGGTGCAGCCCGAGGCGGGCGCGACAGGGACGCGCAGTTCCAGCGTCGCCGCAGGCGCGGTGACGGCCAATGCGGTCGCGGTGAAGATCGGTGCGGACGGCAAGGTGCGCATCCGCAACATCGGCAAGAGCGCGGTCAACGTGGTCGTCGACCTGCAGAGCGTCCTGCGCGAAGGCGCCGACGTCGCCACCACCGCGGGCCGCGTCGTACCGCTGGCCCTTCCGTTCCGCGTGTTCGACACCCGGTCGGCGGCGTTCGGCGCGGTGCCGCTGGGCCCGCGTCAGGCCGAGGACTGGAGCTTCGCGGCGTTCTCCAACAGCGTGAACATCGGCGGCGTCCCGGTCGGTGCGCAGTCGGCGCTGCTCGGCAACCTGACCAACGCCGGTCTGCAACGTGCGTATCCGACGCTGCCCGTCACCAGCTACCTCACGGTGTACCCGCCGGCGGCGACGCCGCCGGTCGTGTCGAACATCAACACCACCGAGGCCGGGGCCGTGGCCAACATGGCGCTCGTCACCTACGGCGCCAACCAGGTGGCCCGGGTGTTCAACTACGCCGGCTACGCGCACTACCTGCTCGACGTGTATGCCGTCGTCCTGAAGTGATGCCCCGTTAGGATCTCCAACCGCTCGGGCTGATCAGAGAGCTGCCAGTTGGCACCTGCCCGGTTCCCACCCCACGTTCGAGTTCCCGGAGGAACCAGCCATGTCGTCGCTCGCAGAGCGCCGCGATTACCGCGTCGCCGATCTGTCCCTCGCCCCGTTCGGCCGCAAGGAGATCCACCTCGCCGAACACGAGATGCCCGGCCTGCGCGCACTGCGCAAGGAGTTCGGTCCGCTCAAGCCGCTGAAGGGTGCCCGCATCTCCGGCTCCCTGCACATGACCATCCAGACCGCCGTGCTCATCGAGACCCTCGTCGAGTTGGGCGCCGAGGTGCGTTGGGCCAGCTGCAACATCTTCTCGACGCAGGACCACGCCGC
>JBMOGW010000232.1:0-5527 GCA_049318165.1 Ilumatobacteraceae bacterium | reverse complement strand
GGCCGACAGCTACTGCACCAACCCGCACAAGTGGATGGGCGTGAACTTCGACTGCGACCTGTTCTGGACGGCCGACCGGGCCGCGCTGCTGGGGGCGCTGAGCATCCTGCCGGAGTACCTGCGGTCGAAGGCGGCCGAGGCAGGCGCGGTGATCGACTACCGCGACTGGCAGGTGCCGCTCGGCCGTCGCTTCCGGGCGCTGAAGCTGTGGTTCACCATCCGCACCGGTGGTGCGATCGACGCGGTCGACATGATCCGCCGCCACGTGGCGCTCACCCAGGACCTCGCCGAGCAGGTGCAGGCCGACGACCGGTTCGAGATCGTCGCCCCGCACCCGCTGAACCTGCTGTGCGTGCGCCTGACCGCCGGCGACGCGGCGACCGACTCGCTGATCGAACGCGCCAACGCCTCCGGGCGGGCGCTGTTCACCCGCACCGTGCTGGACGGCAAGGTGGCCTGCCGCATCAGCATCGGCGCCACCGGCACCGAGCGCCGACATGTGGAGGAGGGATGGGCACTCCTCCAGGAACTGTCCTAGTTTTCGGTACGGTGCCCCTCGACGACCTGATGCAGCGGGCGATCACCGTCGCATCGACGGCCCGTCGCCGGACCTCCCCCAACCCCTGGGTCGGGTGCGTCGTGGCGACCGCCGACGGCCGCATCTTCGAGGGCGCCACCGAGCCGCCCGGTGGTCGCCACGCCGAGCGGGTGGCGCTCGACGCCGCCCATGCTGCGGGCGCCGACACCACCGGCGCCACGGCGGTGGTGACGCTCGAACCGTGCAGCCACCACGGTCGCACCCCGCCCTGCGCAGACGCGCTGATCGAGGCCGGCGTGGCGAAGGTCGTCGTGGCCGTCACCGACCCCGACCCGAAGGTGGCCGGCCAGGGCCTCGACCGCCTGCGCGCCGCGGGCATCGACGTGGTGGAGGGCGTGCAGGCCGACGCCGTGCGCGAGCAGCTCGCGCCATACCTGCACCATCGCCGCACCGGTCGCCCGTGGGTGGTGCTGAAGATGGCGACCACGCTCGACGGACGCATCGCTGCGGCCGACGGCACCAGCCAATGGATCACCGGCGAGACGGCGCGCACAGCCGGGCACGAACTGCGTGCCGACAGCGACGCGATCCTCGTCGGCGCCGGCACCGTGCGCGCCGACGACCCGACCCTCACCACACGGCTGGTGGACGGGCCGTCGCCGCGGCGCATCGTGCTGGGCCACGCCCCCGCCGCCGCCAAGGTGCACCCGTGCACCGAATGGGACGGGCCGTTGCCCGAACTGCTCGACACGCTCGGCGCCGACGGTGTGCTGCAGCTGATGGTGGAGGGCGGCGCCCGTGTGGCGTCGTCGTTCCACGACGCAGGCCTCGTCGACCGCTACGTGCTGCACCTCGCCCCGGCCGTGATGGGCGACGGCCCCACCGCCTGGCCCGGCGTGCACACCCCCACCATCACCCATCTGAACCGCCTGCAGCTGCGAACCATGCGGCCGCTGGGCACCGACGTCGAGCTGGTCCTCGAACCGACCCGACCCTGACCCCCACCTCACGATGACACCCCCCACGATGACTTCCACCGACTCACCCACCGACGGCTCGCACGCCGGCACTGACCAGGTGCGCTTCGTCGCCGCCGCACCCGTGCCCACCGAGTGGGGCACGTTCACGTGCCACGCCTTCCGCGCCGCCGACGGCGTCGAGCACCTGGCGTTCGTCCGCGGCGACGTGGCCGACGGCGTGCCGCCCGTGGTGCGCGTGCACAGCGAGTGCCTCACCGGTGACGTGTTCGGGTCGCGTCGCTGCGACTGCGGCCCGCAGCTGGCCGCGGCGATGCAGCGCGTCGCCGACGAGGACCACGGCGTCGTGGTGTACCTGCGCGGCCACGAAGGCCGCGGCATCGGCATCGCTGCGAAGATCGGCGCCTACGAACTGCAGGACCGCGGACTCGACACGGTGGACGCCAACCTGCACCTCGGCCTGCCGGTCGACACACGCGACTACACCGTCGCCGCCGACATCCTGCGCCACCTCGGCGTGCGCGAGGTGCGGCTGATGACCAACAACCCGGCGAAGCTCGACGGCCTCACCGCCGCTGGTGTTCCGGTTGCCGAGCGCATCGTCGTCGCCGCGCACGTCACGCCCGAGAACGAGCGCTACCTGCGCACCAAGCGCGACCGCATGGGCCACGTCGTCGAGCTCTGACGAGCGGGTTGGCGCGTCGGCGCCGCACCGGTTGAATCCGGCCGTACGCCCTCGGGCGAACACGAAGGAGCATTCGATGCGCTGTCGCACCGCACTGCTCGTCGCGGTCACGAGCCTCCTGACCGTCACATCGCCGGCCCACGCAGCCGGCCCACCTCACTCGACGACGCCACGCACAACGGCACACTCAGCAACGGCACACTCGGCAACGGCACGCCGGGCGTCGGAGCGTCCCGCCGTCGTCCACACCGCAATCGGCGATTGGGCGTTCGTGCGCCACGAACTGTTCGAGGTGCCGCTCGCCGTGTTCATCGCCGATGCCGCCACCGGCGACCGGTGGTTCGACTGGTCGAACGACGGGTGCTCGGCGCCGCTGCTGGGCAGCAGCGGCCACGCCTACGACTTCCGCCACGCATGCCGACGGCACGACTTCGGCTATCGCAACCTGAAACGGCTCGAGCACCGCTACGGCACCGGCCGCACCTACTGGAACGGCGCCAACCGCCGTCGCGTCGACCAGCAGTTCCTGGCCGACATGAAGGAACACTGCCGCCGTCGCGGGCTGCTGTTCCGCCTGTCGTGCTTCGGCTCGGCGTACCTGTACTACGCCGCCGTGCGCACCGTCGCCGGCCCGTGACGGCCCGCAGAACTTCAGTTCGTCGGGAACCCGGCCCGCAGAACTTCAGTTCGTCGGGAACCCGGCCCGCAGAACTTCAGTTCGGCGGGGACGTCCAGCGCGATCAGAGTGCGGGTGGCTCGGGGCCTTCCACGCCGTGGGCCACCCGCAGCAGCTGGTGCAGCATGCGCGCCGTCGCGCCCCACACGGTCTCGTCGTCGAGCTCGAAGAAGAAGATCGGCCGATCGCCGCTCACCGTCGGCCACCACTCCTCGCGGAACGTGCCGGGCAGCGTCAGCTCGCGCAGCGGCACCCACATCACCCGGTCCACCTCGGCGGGCCGCAGGTCGAGCGCCGGACGATCGGCCACCCAGCCCACGACGGGCACGATCCAGCTGCGGCTGACGTAGGTGGAGATCGGCTGCAGGCGGCCGACGACCGTGACGAGCGCCGGGTCGAGCCCCACCTCCTCGTCGGCCTCGCGCAGCGCCGCCGCGACGTACGTCTCGCCCGGCTCGAGCCGTCCGCCCGGGAAGCTCACCTCGCCCCGGTGGTTGCTGAGATGCATCGCCCGACGGGTCAGCAGCACCTCGGCGCCGTCGGGCCCGTCGGTGAACAACGCCAACACCGCGCTGGGGCGCGCGTCAGGAAAGTCGGGCTCGAGCGACCCGGTGTGCGACGCGGTGCGCACGCGCTCGGTGAGGTCGCCCACGGCGACCGCGGGCGCCGGCACCGGCCAGGGCGCGTCGGCGCCGGGGCGCCACTCGGCAGGGCGCGGGATGTACTGGTTGCCGCCGGGGCGGCGGGCCTCACTGGCCAGCGGGGCTCCAGCCGGCCTCGGCCAGCTGGCGCAACACCTGCGGCAGGCCGGCCGTCTTCAGGTTCGCCAGCACCCGGCCCGGGGGCTGGTCGCCACGCTCCCACTCCTCCCATGCCGAGATGAGCTTCTGGAGGTCAGGGGCAGGAGCTTCGAACGCCATGCGCCCAGGCTACAAAGGCCGTCACGAGTCCTTCTCGCCGGAACCGGTGAACTTGCGGATCGTGTTGACGCCGCTGCCCACGATGCGGCCCGCCGAACGGCCGAGATCGGTGCTGCGGTCGCCCGTCGGCAGGTCGGCCGTGCCGGTGGGCTTGGGCGCCTTGGGGGCCTTCTGCTTCTCGACGTAGCTGCTGCCGAAGAACACCACGATGTGCACGCTGGTGATGGCGAGGATGACGATGCGCGTGCCGCCGTCGAGCTCGATCCACGGCTGCCCCACGGCCACCAGGCAGATGCAGATGATGACGATGTCGAAGGTGCGGTGCAGGTTGCGACCGTAGGCGCGGAACGCACCGATGGAACTCTTCGTCAGCGCGGCGTTGAGCACGATCAGACCGCCGCACACCGCCGGCACCAGCGGCGTCGGGCTCATCAGTCCGCTGTACGCCATCGCCCCGCCGAGGATGTACTCCACGAGCTGATGCATCCAGAAGGGGCGCTTCCCGTTGCCGGCCATGGTCGACGAGCCTAGTGGCGGAAAAATGAACAACCCCGGAGCCGAAGGCTCCGGGGTTGGTTCGGGGGGCGCAGGGTGTAACCCCGCGCCGGGTCACATCATTCCCATCCCGGGCATGCCGCCACCCATGCCGCCGCCACCACCGGCAGCAGCCTTCTCGGGCTTGTCGGCGACGAGGCACTCGGTGGTGAGCACGAGGGCCGCGATCGACGCCGCGTTCTGCAGCGCCGCACGGGTGACCTTGGCCGGGTCGATGATGCCGGCCTTCACCAGGTCGACCATCTCGCCGGTTGCGGCGTTCAGGCCGATGTTGCCCTCGGCGGCCTCCACCTGCTGGGTGGTGACTGCGCCCTCGAGGCCGGCGTTGTCGGCGATGAGGCGGGCGGGGGCGAGGAGCGACTCGTACACGGTGCGAGCGCCAGTGGCCTCGTCACCCGTCAGCGAGTCGACGACGGCCTTCACGGCCGCACGGGCACGGACGAGGGCGGTACCGCCACCGGCGACCACGCCTTCCTCGATGGCCGCGCGGGTGGCCGAGACGGCGTCCTCGATGCGGTGCTTCTTCTCCTTGAGCTCGACCTCGGTGGCCGCGCCGACCTTGATGACGGCAACGCCGCCGGCCAGCTTGGCGAGGCGCTCCTGGAGCTTCTCGCGATCCCAGTCCGAGTCGGTGTTGTCGATCTCGGCCTTGATCTGGTTGACGCGACCCGCCACCTCGTCGGCCTCACCGGCGCCATCGACGATGGTGGTGTTGTCCTTCGTGATGATGACGCGCTTGGCACGGCCGAGCATGTCGAGGGTGACGTTGTCGAGCTTCAGGCCGACTTCCTCGCTGATGACCTGGCCACCGGTGAGGACGGCCATGTCCTGCAGCATCGCCTTGCGGCGATCGCCGAAGCCGGGCGCCTTGACGGCGGTGCTGTTGAACGTGCCGCGGATCTTGTTCACCACGAGGGTGGCGAGCGCCTCGCCCTCGAGGTCCTCGGCGATGATGAGCAGCGGGCGACCCGCCTTCATCACGGTCTCGAGGACGGGCAGCATCGCCTGGACGGTGCTGATCTTGCCGCTGTTGAACAGGATGTACGGGTCGTCGAGGATGGCTTCCTGACGGTCCGGGTCGGTCACGAAGTACGGCGACAAGTAGCCCTTGTCGAACTGCATGCCCTCGGTGAACTCGAGCTCGGTGCCGAAGGTGTTGCTCTCCTCGACCGTGAC
>JBMOGW010000231.1:0-5541 GCA_049318165.1 Ilumatobacteraceae bacterium | reverse complement strand
CAGCGCGGCGCCGTGGTCGGGGCTGCGGTCGATGACGCACAGCACGTGCTCGACGACGGCGCCGAGGGCGCGCAGGTCGTTGGTGCTGATCACCACCTGGCCGCCGGTGGTGATGACGTCCTCCACCACGGTGACCTTCCTGCCGACGATGTCGCTGCCCTCGGCCAGCTGCGCGGTGCCGTACGTCTTGGCCTCCTTGCGCACGAACGCCGCCGGGATGCCCGTGTGCAGGCTGAGCGCTGTGGCGATGGGGATGCCGCCCATCTCCAGGCCGGCGAGCACCTCGGTGCCCTCGGGGATCATCGGCGCCAGTGCCGCAGCGATCTCGGCGAGCAGCGCGGGCTGTGCCTCGAACCGGTACTTGTCGAAGTACTCCGTCGCGGTCTGACCGGACCGCAGCGTGAACGTGCCGGTGAGGCGGGCGACTGCGTTGATCGTGTCGGCGAGTGCGTCGAGGCTCATGGCCGCTCAGTCTTGCTTGCGGCGCACGTCGCGCACCAACACCTCTTGCGCGATGGTGGCCACGTGCGTGCCGTCCTCGCTGAAGACGTGCCCGATCGACAGGCCGCGGGCACCGACGTAGGAGTGGCACGTCACGTCGAACAGGTGCCAGCGGTCCGCGCGGAGCGGTCGGTGGAACCAGATCGTGTGGTCGAGGCTGGCGTTGAACGTCAACCCGTCCGTGTGATCGAAATCCGGGTGGGCGCGGTGCACGGCGCCAGTGGGCGTGTCGTCGCTGATGAACGCCAGCCAGCAGCGCTGCAGCAGCTGGTCGTCGCCGATCTCGGCGACCGTCTTCATCCAGCACACCGAACGCCCGGCACCGATGCGCTCGCCGTCCTGCAACGCCGACGACGGCACGTCGCGCCGCTCGAACGCGTCGAGCCACATCTCGCCCTCCAGCCCCTCAGGGCCGGGCACGCCGACGGGTGCATGGACGGTCTGCAGGTCGTCGGCGTCCTCGGCCGCCTGGAACGACGCCTCGAGGTTGAGGATGGCCCCGATCGCCTGGCGGGCCACGACGCGGCGGGTGGTGAAGCTGCGCCCGTTGCGGATGCGGTCCACCTCGAACCGGATCGGTTCGGTGTGGTCGCCGCGGCGGATGAAGTAGGCGCGCAGCGAGTGCACCTGCTGCGACTCGTCCACCGTCGCGGCGGCGGCGCGCAGGGCCTGGGCCACGATCTGGCCGCCGAACAGGCCGCCCCACGGATAGCGCGGACCGATGCCGACGAACGTGTCCGGGCCATGCGGTTCGAGGTCGAACAAGCGGGTGACGTCCATCAGCCCGCCGTCACGTCCAGTGCGTCGAGCGCGTCGACACCGCGACCGGCGTGGCGCACGCTGCGCTGCAGATCGAACGCGTCGTCCAGCACGGCGGCCGGCACCGTGACGCGAGGGTCGGCCTCCAGCAGTTCACGGAACGAGCGGCCCTCGTCCCACGCACGCCCGGCGTTCTCCTGCACGATGCGATACGCCTCGTCGCGGGTGAGCCCCGCCTGCACCAGGCCGAGCAGTACCGGCTGGCTGAACACCAGGCCGTGGCTGGCCCACAGGTTGTCGAGCATGCGTTGCGGGAACACCTGCAGACCGTCGAGCAGGCGAGTCATGCGCCGCAGCACGTAGTAGGCGAGCAGCGCGCTGTCGGGCAGCACCACGCGCTCGACCGAGCTGTGCGAGATGTCGCGCTCGTGCCACAGCGCCACGTCCTGCATGCCGGCCTGCAGGTTGCCGCGCAACACACGTGACAGGCCGCTGATGGTCTCGGCGCTGATCGGGTTGCGCTTGTGGGGCATCGCGCTCGAGCCTTTCTGGCCGGCCTTGAAGCCCTCCTGCACCTCGCGCACCTCGGTGCGCTGCAGGTGGCGGAGTTCGACGGCGATCAGTTCCATCGTGGCGCCGACCGACGCGCACGCGTACAGGAATTCGGCGTGCCGATCGCGGGCGATCACCTGCGTGGCCGGCACGGCGGCGAGGCCGAGCGCTGCGGCGACGTGCGCCTCGATCGATGGGTCGACGTTGCTGAACGTGCCGACCGCGCCGCTCAACTTGCAGACGGCCACGCTGTCGCGGGCGGCCCGCAGACGAATGCGGTCGCGGTCCACCTGCAACGCCCACAGGGCCACCTTCGCGCCGAACGTCGTCGGCTCGGCATGAATGCCGTGCGTGCGGCCGATCATCACCGTGTCGCGGTGCTCGCGCGCCATCCGCACCAAGGTGACGAGCAGCCCGTCGGCGGCCTGCAGCAGCAGGTCGCACGCGTCGCGCAGCATCCAGCACCACGCCGTGTCCACCACGTCGCTGGACGTGAGGCCGTAGTGAATCCACGCGCCTGCGGGCGCACCGATCGCGTCCTGCACCACGTCGACGAACGCGGCGACGTCGTGGTCGGTGATCTTCTCCCGCTCCTCGACGGCGTGGACGAACGCGTCGTCCACGTGCGGCGCACGGGCGCGGCACGCCGCGGCGTCCTCGTGCGGCACGACACCCAGCGCGGCGTGCGCCTCCGTCGCCAGCAGCTCGATCTCGAGGTACCGGCCGAAGCGAGCCGTGTCCGAGAACACGGCGGCCATCTCGGGCATCGTGTAGCGGGGGATCATGACCAGATCACGTAGCTCTCGCGCTCGGCACCGGTGCCGACGATCTTCACGGGCACGCCCACCTCACGCTCGACGAGCGACACGAAGGCTCGGGCCTCGGCCGGCAGGTCGGCCACGTCGGTGACGGCGCTGATGTCGGTCATCCACCCCGGCAGCACGGCGTACACCGGCTCGCCGTTCGCGTCGTACTCCGTGCAGATCTTCACCTCGTCGAACGTGTCGAGCACGTCGAGCTTGGTGAGCGCCAACTCGGTGAGGCTGTTGATGCGCACCGCCTTGCGCAGCATCACCAGGTCGAGCCAGCCGCAACGGCGGCGACGGCCGGTGACGGTGCCGAACTCGCGGCCGATCTCCACCAGCTTGTCGCCCAACTCGTCGAGCAACTCCGTGGGGAACGGGCCACTGCCGACGCGCGTGGAGTACGCCTTGGTGATGCCGACGATGCGCGTGAGGTAGCGCGGCCCGATGCCGGTGCCCACACACGCGCCACCCGCCGACGGGTTGCTCGACGTGACGAACGGGTACGTGCCGTGGTCGAGATCGAGGAACGTCGCCTGCGCACCCTCGAGCAGCAGGGCGTCGTCGCGGTCGAGTGCCTCGTGCAGCATCTCCACGGTGTCGGCCACGTAGGGCGCCAGGCGGGCACCGAGTTCGGCGAACTGATCCGCCACCGCGTCAGGGTCCAGGGCCTCGCCGCCGAGACCCTCGATCTCGCGGTTGTGGTACGTGCACTGCGTGTGCACCGTCTCGCGGAACGCAGCCGGGTCGAGCACGTCGCCGGCACGCAGACCGATGCGGCGCGCCTTGTCGCTGTACGCCGGGCCGATGCCCTTCAACGTCGTGCCGATCTTCTCGTCGCCACGCTTGGCCTCGTACAGCGCGTCGAGGCTCTGGTGCCACGGGAAGATCAAGTGCGCCTGGCTGCTGACCTTCAGCTTGGCGCAGCTGATGCCGCGGCCCTCGAGGGTGTCGATCTCCTTGAACAGCGTCGGCAGGTCCACCACCACGCCGTTGCCGATGACCGGGATGATGTGCGGGTACAGCACACCGCTGGGGATCAGCTGCAGCGCGTAGCGCTCGGTGCCCACCACGACGGTGTGGCCGGCGTTGTGCCCGCCCTGGTAGCGCACGACGTGGCTGTGCTCGGCGGCCAGCAGGTCGATGACCTTTGCCTTGCCCTCGTCGCCCCACTGGGCGCCTACGACAACGGTGACGGGCATGGCGGAACGCTCCTCGCGATCAACGGAACGTGACGGAAGCCTACTGGACCGCTCCGCGCGAGCATGGGGTCCATGCGATTCGAGGAGTACGTGGGGTTCGACGCGGTCGGTCTGGCCGAACTGGTGCGCACCGGGCAGGTGACCGCCGACGAGTTGCTCGACGTGGCGTTCGAGCGCACCGACGCCACCGACGAGGCGATTGCCGCCGTGGTGCACCGGCGCGAGGGCACCGCTCGGCGGCTGATCGCCGACGGTCTGCCGGACGGCCCGTTCCGCGGTGTGCCGTTCCTGATGAAGGACCTCGGGTGCGAGGCCGTGGACTTCCCGACGAGCATGGGCTCGCGTCTGTTCGACGGCCACCGCTGGACGTACGACAGCGAGATCTACTCGCGGATGCTCGCCACCGGCGTGGTGCCGTTCGCACGCACCACCAGCCCCGAGTTCGGCATCGGGCCCACCACCGAGTCGGCCGTTTACGGCCGACCCACTCGCAACCCGTGGGACACGGGCCGCGTGGTGGGAGGGTCGAGCGGAGGCTCGGGCGCAGCCGTGGCCGCCGGCATCGTGCCGATGGCGCACGGCAGCGACGGCGGGGGATCGGTGCGCATTCCCGCCTCGCACTGCGGGCTGTTCGGGCTGAAGCCCACGCGAGCGCTGCTGCCCGACGGGCCGGAGTCCGGCGAGGGATGGGCCGGCATGGCGATCGACGGCTTCCTCACCCGGTCGGTGCGCGACACCGCGGTGATGGTGGACGCGGTGGCGGGCACCGACCTCGGTGCGCCCTACTCCGCGCCGTCGTCGCCACCGGTGCAGGTGGTGGCCGGCACGGCCCGTCATGTGGCGCCGTCCTGGCCGGAAGGGGGCTCGCTCGCGGACGCCATCACCCGCCCGCCGCGGCGGCTGCGCGTCGCCTTCACCACCGGCACGCTCGACGGCGGCACCATCCACCCCGAGTGCGTGGCCGCGGTCGAGCACACCGCCCATCTGCTCGAGTCGCTCGGTCACGAGGTGCTGCCCGTCGAACCCCAGGTGCCGATGGAGGCGTTCATGCGCGCGTGGACGACGATCGTCGCCAGTGGCACGCAGGCCACCGTGGAGGCCGGTGCGCGGGTGAAGGGCCTCGACCCGCACGACCTCGACGGCCTCGTCGACCACGTCGAGCGCGTCGCACTGTTGGCGTGCGAGATGGGCCGCGGCATCTCCGGCGCGCGGTACATCGACGCGCTCGCCACGGTGCACGCCGCCGGTCGGCAGTTCGCGCGCTTCCTGCTGCCGTACGACGTGCTGCTCAGCACCACGATGGGCGAGCCGCCCGCCGAGATCGGCCGCTTCGCCACCAGCCGCAGCGACGCGTGGGACACGTTCCTGGGCTACCGACTCGACCATGTGCTGCCGTACTCGCCGGTCACCGCACTCGCCAACGGCACCGGTCAGCCAGCCATCACCCTGCCGTTGTGGACGTCGGCCGACGGCCTGCCCGTGGGCACGCACGTGATGGGCCGCGCCGGCGACGATGCGTTGCTGCTGCAACTGGCCGCGCAGCTGGAGGCCGCCGAGCCATGGTTCCACCACCGCCCGGTCCTGTGATCGCTCACCGAACTGAAGTGCTGCAGGCCCGGCCCCGCTCGCGGAACTGAAGTTCTGCAGACCCGGCCCTGCTCACCGAACTTAAGTTCTGCAGGCCCGGCCCGGGGGCCCGTGGCCGGGCCGCGCGCCGCCCGATA
>JBMOGW010000230.1:0-5583 GCA_049318165.1 Ilumatobacteraceae bacterium | reverse complement strand
GGAGCCTTCTTCGCAGGAGCAGCCGCAGGAGCGGGAGCCGGGGCGGCGGCCGGGGCCTTCTTGCCCGTACTGATCCCGAGCTTCTTGGCCATCTCCTCGATCAACGCCTCGAGCTCGTCGAGCCGACTGGCGAAGCGGCCGAGCTGCTTGGTGAGCTCCTGCTGAGCAGAAGCCACCGCGGTGCCGCCGACCTCACGGCCGCGGCTGACGAGCTCCTCCACCAGCTTCTCGCTGTCCTTGCGGCGCGCCTCGCCGTTCTTCACGAGCTCCTTCACGATCCGCTCGGCCTGCTCCTGCGTCATCTCGGTGAACTGCATGCCGGCGTCGAGCAGCCGCTTGATGGTGTGGTGGGATCCCATGACCAAACCCTACCTTGAGAAAACATGGCCGGTGAGGACGGCCTCGGCCACTGCGGCCAGGTCGGCGACGGCGAGATCGGGCGTCGGCAAGACCGTTGCGTCGGCAGGCGTCACGCCGCTGAAGACGTGCGCGTAGCGGCATCCGAGCGTCGACGCGAACAAGCCGTCCGTGCTCGGACGGTCGCCCACCATCACAGCCGCCCGCGAGGCCTCCTCGCCGACGACGGCACGCACCAGCTCGGCCATCGGCAGGTAGGGCTTGCCGGCGATCGTCGGCGCGACCCCAGCGGCAGTGGCCACTGCGGCGAGGATCGACCCACCACCGGGGATCGGGCCGTCCGGCGTCGGATAGGTGGCGTCGTCGTTCGTGCCCACGAGGCGCGCCCCGCCGTACACGGCCTGCGCCGCACGCGTGAGCGCGTCGTAGTCGAACGTGCGATGCCAGCCGACCACGACGGCGTCGAAACGCTCCCCTGCCGCACCCGGATCCGAGGCGAGCACCGTGTCCACTCCCCGCGCCTGCAATGCCTGCACCACGCCGTCGCCACCGCACACCAGCGCACGCTCACCCGGGTGCACCAGGATGGCCGCCGCATGGGCCGACGTGAGCACGTCGCCCGTTGCGGGAATGCCGATCGCACCCAGCGCCGCCTCCTGGTCCTCGACCCGTGCCGACGAGTTGTTGGTGACGAACAACACCCGATGACCCGCCTCGCGCAGGCGTGCGATGGCCTCCACGGAACCGGGGATCGGGCGATGCGCCAGCCACACGACGCCATCGAGGTCACACAGGATCGGGAACATGGTCTGGCCATGTTGGCACGCGAGATGCCAACCTGTGCAGGTGCCTCGATTCGAACCCTTCGCCGCGCTCCGTTACGCCCTCGACCTGCCGCTCGATGCAGTCGCCGCTCCGCCGTACGACGTGCTGAGCGACGCCGAGGTCGACGCGCTCCTCGCCCGCCACCCGAAGAACATCGTCGCCGTCGACGTACCCCGCGAGGTCGACGGACCAGACCGGTACGCGCAGGCCGCCGAGCGCATGGCCGGGTGGGTCGCCGAAGGCACGATGGTGGTCGATGATGCTCCGACGTTCACCCTGTATCGGATGCGCTTCACCGACGAGGCCGGCAACGCCCGAGAAACCGTCGGCGTGCTCGGAGCGCTCGAGGTCGTCGACGAGGGGGCCGGCGGCGTGCTGCCCCACGAGCGGACCACGCCGAAGGCGAAGAGCGACCGGCTCGACCTCACCCGCGCCACGAACGCCAACCTCTCACCCGTCTGGGGCCTGTCGCTGACCGCCGGGCTCACCGCACTGCTCACCGCACCGGCCGAGCCGGTGGGCTCGTGCACCGACGAGCACGGCGTGGTGCACTCGCTCGAGCGCATCACCGACCCGGACCGCATCGCTGCCATCCGCGACGCCGTCGCCGCCAACCCGGTGCTCATCGCCGATGGCCACCACCGCTATGCCATCAGCCGCACGTTCCGTGACGAGCGTCGCGGCGAACGCGGTGGCGACGCCGGCGCGGCTGAACTGACGTTCACGTACGTGGCCGAGCTGGTCGAGGACCAGCTGAGCATCGACGCCATCCACCGCCTGTACCACGGCGTGTCGGCCGACGACCTGCTCGACATCCTGGGCGCGTCGTTCACCACCGAGGAAGCGGGCCCGGTCACTCCGGCGTTCGCCACGGAGGTGGTGCAGCGCGGTGCACTGTGCCTGGTGCGTCCGAACGGCACCGGTGTGTGGCTCACCCCGAAGACCGAGGTGTTCGCCGATGTGCGCGCGCTCGACGGCGCGTACCTCGAGCACGCGCTGCGCGACCACGACATCGATGTCACCTACCAGCACGGTGTGCAGCACGTCGTCGACACGGTGGCAGCCGGTTCGGCCGCCGTGGGCGTACTGATCCGGCCGACGAGCATTGTCGAGATCCGCCGCACCGCCGACGAGCGGCTGCTGATGCCGCCGAAGTCGACGTTCTTCACACCGAAGCTGCGCACCGGCCCGGTGGTGCGGCCGCTCGACTGAGCGACCGCACCCGGGAACGACGCATCACCGTCAGGTGCGCGAGGCCTCGAAGATGCCCTGGATCGTGGCGTCGAACGCCGCGTCGAAATCGGCCTGCGACTGCTTGTCGCTCAGTCCTTCGGTGAGCGCCCGCGAGAAGCTGGCGATCATGCCGTGGTTGCGTGCCAGGCGGGCGTTGGCGTCCTCGCGGCTGTAGCCACCCGAGAGCGCCACCACACGGAGCACCTTCGGGTGCTGCACGAGGTCGAGGTAGAAGTCGTCCGTGCTCGGGATCGTGAGCTTCAGCATCACCGGCAGGTCGGCAGGCTGGTCGTCGAGGTGACGAAGGATCGATGCCTTGAGCAGCGCCTCGGCCTCGGCCTTCTCGGGGCTGTTGATGTCGATCTCGGGCTCGATGATCGGCATCAGGCCGCCGGCGAGGATCTGTCGGCCGACCTCGAACTGCTGAGCGACGACGGCCTCGATGCCCTGCTCGTTGGCCAGCTTCACGACCGAGCGCATCTTCGTGCCGAAGATGCCCTTGGCCACCCCGCGGGCCACCAGTGCGTCGAGTTCGGGCATCGCCTTCATCAGTTGCACACCGTCGGCCTCGTCAGCCAGGCCCTTGTCGACCTTCAGGAACGGGACGACCTGCTTCACCTGCCACAGGTACTCGGCGGTGCCCTTGCCATCGATCTCGCGGTCCATCGTGCCCTCGAAGAGGATGGCGCCGAGCACCCGGCTGCCGTTGAACACCGAGCTGGTGATCATCCGCGAGCGCATCTGGTGGATGAGATCGAACATCTCCTCCTCGCCCGAGTACTCGGACTCCTCGATGCCGTACAGCTTCAGCGCCTTGGGGGTGCTACCGCCGCTCTGGTCGAGTGCGGCGATGAAGCCCTCGCCGGAACGCACACGGGCCAGCTGCTCTTGGTTCATGACTTTCCCTCTCGTCGAACGAATGGACCGTCCGATCGGGACGATCACACCGATCGTACTTCCCCCGCCGACGTGGCTCCCAGCCTCTCGGCGTGCTGGCGCAGCAGCTTTCGCCATGTCCGCGACGCCCGCTTCGGGGTGACCGACGAGGCCACCACTTCGGTGCGGCTCTGCGTACCGGCGGTGGTCTGGAAGAAGCGGCGACGCACTCCACCGACGACGACCACCTCGTCGCCGACCTCCCACGCGGGCGGCGTGGGCGGGTCGAACCATGCGACCGGGACGGACCAGGTGGTGCCGTCGTCCGCGGCCGTGCTGACTTCGAGCGACCAGAGCTCCGAGCCCGAGGTGAGCGTGCGCACCTGTGGTGTGCTGCTGAGATGTCCGATGAGGACGACGTGGTTCATGACAAGACGCTCCCCTGCCGCGTCGCGGCAACGGTGGATGACCGGGGGAAGTCGATGTCAGCGTAGGACAGGGGTGTGACACGCCCGCCCGCACGGGCGCAGGACTCGACTCAGCGGCCGAGTGTGCGCAGCCGCTCCACCACGTCGGCGAACTCGCGGTCCACCTCGGTCACCAGGCGGAAGAACCGCCGAGCCTTGATGACGTCACCCGAGCGGTCGTACAGGTCGCCCAACACGTACCACTGACGCAGATGGTATTCCTTCGGCTTCTTCGGCACGTCGGCACCCTTCTGCATCACCTTCAACGCACCGGACAGATCGCCCTGGTCGGCGAGGGCGCCGGCGGCCACGATGCGACCCTCGGCCATCAACGCGGGCTCGGGCGACGCCTCGCGCAGCTCCACCCACAACGCCTCGACGTCGTGGTAGCGACGCAGCGCGCGGTAGCAGTCCATCAGCACGGCGTGGTGCTGCACGGTGTTGGTCAGCTGCCGAGCGACCTCGAGTTCGCCCACCGCCTTGCGCCACTGGCCGAGGCGGTACAGCGCGAGGCCGGCGATCTCGTGCGCGAACGCCAGATCGGGAAGGTCGCGCAGCACCGGCTGCACCATCCGCCGCGCGTCGGCGAACCGACCGCGGTCGAGTGCATCGGCTGCGCTGGCAAGTCGTTCCTGGTAGCGAGCCTGCCGCGCGGCAGGCGCGGCGTCGGCGAGATCGGCAGCGACCTCCGGGGCGAGCTCGTTCGACTTACGCCGGCCGCGACGCTCGGGCTCGGCCTCGGCCGACGCACGCTGCGCCGCCTGCTCTGCCTCGTGGCGCAGCGAGCCCTCGTCAATCCACTCTTCGCGTTGCCACGCAGGCGGTGCGGTGGGTTCGGGCTTCTCGGTCCGCGGCGCACGACGGGCCTTGACCTCCATCGAGCGACGGTCGGCCTCGGTCAACTGAGGGGTGACCCGACGCGGCGGCACCCGATCCGGCCGGCTGTCGCGACGCGGCGGACGCCGGTCATCACCGTCGCGACGGGGCGGACGCCGGTCATCACCGTCGAGACGGGGCGGACGCCGGTCGTCGCCCTCGCGTCGGGGACGCTCGACTCCCGACTCGGCACGAGGGTCGCGGCGCGGCCCGCGGCTCTGACCAGGACGGGCCGGGCCGGCGCGGCGCTGGCCAGGGCGAGCGTCGTCACCGTCGCGACGCGGCGGACGACGGTCCGAACGCTCCTCGCCCTCAGGGCGCGGACGTCCGGACGGACGGGTACGACCCGCACTTCCCGCGGCCGACGGGCGACCACCGCTGGACGGGCGGCCCGACGACGAGGACGGGCGACCGGAGCCGGAGGTTGGGCGACCGGTCCCCGATGACGGGCGGCCGGCTCCCGACGGACGACCTGCACCGCCGCTGCCACCGGCGCCGCGGCTCGAGCCACCGGTGGCGCGGCCCTTCGGGGCGGGGCGACCGGGCGAGCTGGGACGGGGGCGGCGTTCGGGCGTCGACATAGGGATTCGATCCTACGACCCGACGAGCCGATTTCGACGGACATCACCGCACGTCACACGCCTCGCGCCGGCGCAGCGACGCCGACATGAGGCCAAAAACGCCACAGGACCCCCGAAGGGGTCCTGTGGTCTGTAGAAATCCGGCGGCGACCTACTCTCCCAGGGGGTCTACCCCCAAGTACCATCGGCGCAGGCAGTCTTAACTTCCGTGTTCGGGATGGGAACGGGTGTGACCCTGCCGCTATAGCCACCGAAATCTGTTGTCAAGGAGGCGCGCCACGCAAGGTGGGGCGCAGCCCTCCGAGTACTCCAGAGCAAGCACGAGCGATGTTCAAACCAAGCCCTCGGCCGATTAGTACCGGTCGGCT
>JBMOGW010000229.1:0-5593 GCA_049318165.1 Ilumatobacteraceae bacterium | reverse complement strand
GGCCCAGCCACACCGCCATCGTGACCGGCGCCTGGTGCGGCCACCACGACGTGGTCAACCCGACGTACTACCTGCGCGACCGGCGCGAGACCATCTCGCCGCAGGGTCTGCAGGTCAACACCGAGCGCTTCGCCAGTGCGGCGGTCGAGAGCCTGCACGAGGCGTTCCACCGGCGCGATCCCGACGCCTTCACCGTCGCGATCCATGCACCGTTCGGCCGCTCGGCGAAGCATGCGGTGCTCGAGAGCCGCAACCTGTGTGATCGGGCGCGGGTGAAGGAACTGACCGCGCGGTTCGCGGAGGAGATGACGCCTCGTTTCGCCGACGAGCATCCGGGCGTCGCCGCCGAGTCGCTGCTCGACACGCGAGGCCTGGCGCAGATCATCGAACTGCTCGAGCGCGACGATCTGCCGGCACCGGCGTTCGTGTACCACGAGCTGGCGGTCACCGACGGCGCCGGCCACGAGTACGGCCCGCACGACGATGGTCTGGCCGACGCGCTGACGGAGACCGACCGTCGCATCGGCCACGTGCTCGCCGAGCTGGACCGGCAGGGCCTGTTCGACGACACCCTGTTCGTGGTGACCGCCGACCACGGCATGGCGCCGCAGGACGTGACGTTGCGGGCCAACCCCGCGGCGCACGTGCTCGATGCCGGGTTCGCAGCCGTGGTGGCCGAGCCGATGATCTGGCTACGCGACGTGGCCGTCGTGGCGGAGCGCAAGCCCGACCATCGCACCGCCCGCGTCACGGTGCTCGACGCCGATGCCGACGAATCCGGAGAGCATCCGCCGGTCGCCGGTGCGGAGGTGGTGGTGCAGTTGCATCGAGACGGCGCCGCGCCGCGCGAACTGGCCCGTGGTCGTACCGACGCCGCCGGCATGGTGGCATTCGCCACGCCGAGCGACGCCGACAGCGAACACATCACGCTCGCCGTGCATGCCACAGGGTTCAACCCGCGGCACCTCGACCTCACCGGGCGCGGCCTGCACGTCGACGCACGCGCCGTGCTGTACGGCTGAACCGTCGTCGTCCGGGACGCGGTCCGGGCCGGTCGCGACGGCTCGCCGGCCGTGCTAGCAACGTGGCGTGACGACAGCGCCCGGACCGTTCCACGACCTCGACCAGTACATCGCCATCCCGCGTATCGGGGGCCTGGCCATCAGCCCCGACGGGCGCCGGTTGGTGACGTCGGTGTCGGTGATCGGGGCGGACCGCACCCGCTCGACCAGCGCGCTGTGGGAGATCGACCCCCAGGGTGTGCGCGCGCCACGGCGGTTGACTCGCAGCGCCAAGGGCGAGTCGTCGGCGGCGTTCCTGCCCGACGGGTCGATGCTGTTCGTGTCGGGCCGTCCCGACCCCGACGGTGCCGACGATGCACCGCCAGCGTTGTGGGTGCTCGATGCTGCCGGTGGTGAGGCCCGTGTGGTGGCCACGCGTCCCGGCGGCCTCGGCGGAGTGACCGTCGCTGCGGCATCCGGCCGCGTGGTGCTCGCGAGCGACACCATGCCGTCGGCGGTGACGGAGGAGGACGACGCGGCGCGGCTGAAGGAGCGCAAGGACCGCAAGGTGGCGGCGATCCTCCACGAGGGCTACCCGGTCCGCTACTGGGACCACGACCTCGGCCCGGCGCAGACCCGGCTGTTCGTCGGTGACGTGCCCGCCGCTCCGGCGGAGGTGATGGTTCCGCCCGCGAAGGCTGCCGCCGCTGCCGACGGCGCAACATCCGACGACACACCGGCACCGCCCACGCCGCCCGGGCGGATGACGCTGCGCGACCTGACGCCCGCGCCCGGCCGTGCGCTGGACGAGACGGAGATCGACATCGACTCGTCGGGCGCCCTCGTGGCCGCCGTGTGGCGTGTGGCCGAGACCTTCGGTCACCGCACGGCCATCGCCCTCATCGGCACCGAGAGCGGCTACCTGCGGGTGGTGCTCGACGACGAGGACCTCGAGTTCGGCGGCCCGCGGTTCTCGCCCGACGGCGCGTTGCTCGCCGTGCAGGTGGAGCGCCGTTCGACGGCCGCACTGCCGCCGGACGTGTGGCTGGCCGTGCTCGACGTGGCCACTGGTGCGGTGCGCGAGATCGCTCGCGACTGGGACCGGTGGCCAGGGCGCGTGTCGTGGAGCCCAGACGGGACGGCACTGTTCACCATCGCCGACGACCACGGCGCGGCACCGGTCTTCCGCATCGAGCTGGCCGATGGGAGCGTCACCCGTTTGACCGGCGACGCGGGCATGTACACCGACCTCGTGGTGTCGCCCGACGGCGAGTCGCTCTATGCGTTGCGCTGCGCGGTCGACGCGCCGTCCGCTCCGGTGCGCATCGACGCACGGACGGCCGACCAGCAGCCGGTGTTGCTGCCGTCGCCGGTGGAGTCGCCGACGGTGCCGGGCCGTGTCGACGAGGTGGTCACCACTGCGGCGGACGGCACCACCATCCGCGCCTGGCTGGCTCTGCCGCACGAGGCCGGCCCCCAGTCACCGGCGCCGCTGCTGCTGTGGATCCACGGTGGTCCGCTCGGTTCGTGGAACGGATGGTCGTGGCGGTGGAACCCGTGGCTCGCCGTCGCCCAGGGCTATGCCGTCCTTCTGCCCGACCCCGGTCTGTCCACTGGTTACGGCCAGGCGATGATCGAGCGTGGTTGGGGCCGATGGGGCGACGAGCCCTACACCGACCTGATGACCATCACCGACGTCGCCGAGGCGCGCCCCGACATCGACGAGACGAAGGTCGCGGCGATGGGCGGGTCGTTCGGTGGCTACATGGCCAACTGGGTGGCCGGCCACACCGACCGCTTCGCCGGCATCGTCACCCACGCGAGCCTGTGGGCGCTCGACCAGTTCGGCCCGACGACCGATGCGGCCCACTACTGGTCGCGAGAGATGACGCCGGAGATGGCGCTCGAGCACTCACCGCATCGCTTCGTGGCGCAGATCCGCACGCCGATGCTGGTGGTGCACGGCGACCGCGACTACCGCGTGCCGATCGGCGAGGGGCTGCGCCTGTGGGCCGAACTGGCCCAACAGGCGGCAGCGAACGGTGGCGTCATGCCACACAAGTTCCTCTACTTCCCCGACGAGAACCACTGGGTGCTCACCCCGCAGCACGCGAAGGTCTGGTACTCGACGGTGTTCGCGTTCCTCGACCACACCGTCCACGGCAAGGAGTGGGTGGTCCCGGAGATCCTCGGCTGAGCCGAGCCACGACGCGACACAGCCCGAGGCATCCACGTCACCCTGGGGTGCATGAATGCCTCGGGCTGCCGAGACCTAGGCGGGGATGGACGTGAGGACGTCGTCCATCTGGCCCATCGCTGCCTTCAGGCCTTCCTCCATGCCCATGTCGAGCAACTGCTGGATCTGCTCGACGGAGGCGAACTCGGACAGGATGACCGCGCGGGTGCGGCCGCCATCGAGCTCGTGCAGTTCGACCGTCATCCGCATGGTCGGCATGTCGGCGGGTGCCTGATCCGGTGATTCACCGAACCCGTCCTGCACGGTGAAGCGACGAGGCGCCTCCACGTCGAGCACCTTCCACCAGCCGTGCGAGCGGTTGCCCTCCGGCCCGGTCATGAAGTAGGTGCACACCGAACCGGGCGTGAGGTCGTGCTCGGTGAAGGTCGCCGGATAGGTGGGCGGCCCCCACCAGCGTTCGAGCTTGCGCGGGTCGGCGTACAGTTGCCACACGCGGTCGACGGTGCCGTCGAACTCGGCGGTCACGGTCATGGTGAGCGTGTCGAAGTGCTTCTCGACGTGGGTGACGGTCATGGAGTGTTCCTCGGCTTCGGGGTCGTGGGGTGGTCGGGGCTGGTCGTCGGCCGGTCAGGGGTGGTGGCGTCGGTGTCGTCGTCGAGCAACGCCGTCATGCGATCGACGCGGCTGCGCCAGAGCGCCTCGTACTGGTCGAGCAGGGCCATCGCTCGGCGCACCGTCGCCAACTCGGCGCGCACGATCTGTTCCCGCCCACTCCGTCGTCGAGCCACGAGGCCTGCTTCCTCGAGCACGGCGACGTGCTTCTGCACCGCGGTGAGGCTGATCGGGTAGTGCCGAGCCAACGCCGACACCGATGCCTCGCCGCGCAGCACCTGGCGCACGATGTCGCGACGAGTGCGGTCGGCGAGCGCGTGGAACACGCGGTCGGCCTGGGCATCGTCCAGCGCGTCGTCCGGCGAGAGGGAAGTCTCATCTACAACCATTCGGTTGTAGATTGGCACACGCCGTCCCGCAGCACAAGGGGACCCGCAGAACTTCAGTTCTGCGGGCTCGGCCGGGGTCAGTTCGCGGACCGGTGCGCGGCCGCCAGTTCGGCCACGTCGCGCATGATGCGCGAGAGCTCGAAGTCCTTGGGCGTGTACACCGCCGACACGCCCGCGTCGGCCAGCCGGTCGCGGTCGCCCTCGGGGATGATGCCGCCGACGATGACCGGAGCGTCGACGCCCTCGGCACGAAGCATGTCGACGATCGCCGGCACCAGCTCGAGGTGCGAGCCGGACAGGATCGACAGACCGATCACGTCCGGGTCCTCGTCGCGTGCGGAGGCGACGATCTGCTCGGGCGTCAGACGAATGCCGCTGTACACGACCTCCATGCCGGCGTCGCGTGCCGCGACGGCGATCTGCTCGGCACCGTTGCTGTGACCGTCGAGCCCGGGCTTGGCCACCAGGAAACGCGGCGGGCCACCGGCCATGCCGCGCACGAAGTCGGCGACCGCCGCCAGTTCACCGACGCGCCGGCCGACCGCGGCGTTCACGCCCGTGGGTGCGCGGAACTCACCGAACACCTCGCGCAGGCAGGCCGACCATTCGCCCGTGGTGCCGCCGGCCTTCGCCAGCGCGATCGACGGCTCCATGATGTTGGTGCCCGACACCGCAGCGTCGTGCAGTGCCGTGATCGCCGCGTCGACTGCCGATTGGTCGCGACCGCGGCGCCACTCGGCCACCTCGGCGATCAGTTCGTGCTCGACCGCCGGGTCGACGGTCAGGATGTTGCCGGGGGAGTCGAGCGGTGACGGCTCGGTCTCGGTGAACGCGTTCACGCCGACCACCGTCTGGTCGCCGGCCTCGATGCGGCGGGTGCGCTCGGCCATCGACCGCACCAAGCGGCCCTTCAGCTCGTCGACCGCCGCGAACGCGCCGCCCAGTTCGAGCACCTCCTGCAGTTCCGCCCACGCGGCGTCGCGCAGCGCGTCGGTCTTCGCCTCGATCACGGTGGAGCCGTCGAACAGATCGCCGTACTCCAACAGGTCGGTCTCGAACGCGAGCACCTGCTGCATCCGCAGCGCCCACTGCTGATCCCACGGACGCGGCAGGCCGAGCGCTTCGTTCCACGCGGGCAACTGCACGCTGCGCGCCCGCGCCCGCTTCGACAGCGTCACGGCGAGCATCTCCAGCACGATGCGTTGCACGTTGTTCTCGGGCTGGGCCTCGGTGAGTCCCAGGCTGTTCACCTGCACGCCGTAGCGGAAGCGGCGGGCCTTGGCGTCGGTGACGCCGTAGCGCTCGAGGCCGATACGGTCCCACAGGTCGGTGAACGCACGCAGCTTGCAGATCTCCTCGACGAAGCGGATGCCGGCGTTGACGAAGAACGAGAT
>JBMOGW010000228.1:0-5627 GCA_049318165.1 Ilumatobacteraceae bacterium | reverse complement strand
CCATCGGCGAGACCGATGAGGCCGAGCGCATCGAACTGTTCCTCGCCCAGCTCGACCCGACGGCGTCGAACGGCTGAACCGTGCTCGTCGGTGCGGTGCTGTGCGGCGGGCGGAGCTCGCGCATGGGCACCGACAAGGCACTGCTCCCCGTCGACGGTGTGCCCATGGCGCGTCGTGTCGCCGACGCCCTCACGGCCGCGGGCTGCGACGACGTCGTGGCGCTCGGCGGCGACGCTGCAGCGCTCCGCGACCTCGGCCTTGCGACGGTGCCCGACGAGTGGCCGGGCGAGGGGCCGGTCGGCGGCGTGTTGACGGCGCTGCGCGCCCGGCCCGCGGCGGTGAACGTGGCGGTCGTGGCCTGCGACCTGCCGTACTTGACGGCGACCACGGTGCGCTCGTTGCTGGCTGCACTCGACGGCGCTCCTGGCGCGGCGCTGGCCGTGGCCCGCACCGACCGGTTGGAGCCGATGTGCGCGGTGTGGCGGCATGGTGCCACCGGCGCTCTGGAGGCCGCGATGGCGGCAGGCGAACGACGACTCCACGCTGTGATCGGTGGGCTGACGGCCGTCGAGGTGGACGTGCCGCCCGCAGATCTCGCCAACATCAATGCACCCGGTGACCTGCAGAGTAGGTTGTGAACTCATGTCGATCCTTGAAGTCAGCATCGCCGAGTTGGAGGCCGCCATGCAGGCCGGCGCCCTCGTGGTCGACGTCCGCGAGACGGACGAGTACGTGTCGGGTCACGTGCCCGGCGCGGTCCACGTGGCGCTGGGAACGGTGCCCGACCACGTCGACGCGTTCCGCAGCGACGGGGCCACCTACGTGATCTGCCGTAGCGGTGCACGCAGCATGCGTGCGTGCGAGTTCCTCGCCGAGCAGGGGCTCGACGTCGTCAACGTCGCCGGCGGCACGCTCGCATGGGTCGACGGTGGCCGCGCCGTGGTCACGGGAAGCTCGCCTTTGTGACGCACCGCTGGATCGGCACCACCCACGAGCTCGAGGACTACGTCGAACGACTGCTCGGTGACGAGCGCTACGCGATGGACACCGAGTTCCACCGCGAGCGCACCTACTTCCCCAAGCTCGCGCTGGTGCAGATCGCCGGCGCCGGCGAGATCGTGCTCATCGACCCGCAGGCGTGCGACCTCGCACCGCTGCGCACCCTGTTCGAGCGCGACGTGCTCGCCGTGTTCCACGCCGCCCAGCAGGACCTCGACGTGCTCACCCACGCCGTTCGCGCCGTGCCGAAGCGTCTCTACGACACGCAGCTCGCGGCCGGCTTCCTCGGCTACAGCACGCCGTCGCTGGTGTCGCTGCTGCAGGCCGAGCTGAAGGTTTCCGCAGCGAAGGGGGACCGCCTCACCGATTGGCTGCGCCGCCCGTTGACGGACGACCAGCAGCACTACGCCGCGAGCGACGTGGCGCATCTGCTGGAGTTGCAGGACGTCCTCGACGCGCAATTGGCCGAGTCGGGTCGCACCGAGTGGGTGGAGGATGCCTGCAAGGAGCTGCTCGCGAAGCCGGTCAGCGGCACGGAGCCGGAGATGGCCTGGACTCGGCTGAAGGACGTCCGTGTCCTCAAGCCGCGAGCACGCGGCGTGGCCCGTTCGGTGGCCGCCTGGCGTGAGCGGCGGGCGATGTCGATCGACGCACCGGTGCGTCAGGTGCTGCCCGATCTCGCGATCCTCGGCATCTCGCAGCGCCAGCCGCGCACCACCGCCGAGCTGGCGCAGGCCCGCGGCGTCGACGAGCGTCACAGCCGTGGCAACATCGCCAAGGAGATCATCTCGGCCGTCGAGGAAGGCCTGCGTGAAGAGGCGCATCTGCCCGCGCCGGACGGCGAGGAACTCGACCGCAGCATGCGCCCTGCGGTGGCCCTCGTGTCTGCCTGGGTGAGCGAAGTGGCCCGCGCCGAGCACATCGACACCTCGCTCCTCGCCACGCGGCACGACCTCACGGCGTTCCTCCGCGGTGACGAGGATGCCCGCCTCGCGACCGGCTGGCGCAACGACCTGCTCGGGGAAGGCATCCGCAGGCTGGTGGCGGGCAAGGCGGGGCTGACGTTCGACGGTCGTGGTGGCCTCCGCCTGATCGACGTCGACTGACCGGCGCGCCGCTCGGCTCAGCGAGTCGCTTCGCCCGCCACCCAGACCTGCGTGACGTGCACGTTGCGCAGCGCCACCAGATCCGCACGGCGACCTGGCTCGATCGTGCCGCGGTCGTGCAGGTCGAGCAGGCGTGCAGGGTTCGTCGACGCCGCGACGACCGCTTGTTCGAGCGGGATGCCCGCAGCCACGCACGTGCGGATGGCCGCGTCCATCGTGACCGCACTGCCCGCCAACGTCCCGTCGGGCAGCCGCGGCGCTCCGTCGCGCAACTCCATCCCGATCACGCCGACGCTGCCGGCGCGCCATGCCACGGCGTCAGTGACGAGCACCATCCGATCACGACCGAGAGCCTGCGCCGCGAGCCGGAGCACCCTCGGGTGCACGTGGACGCCATCGGCGATGATCGACGCGCACACGTCGGGGTTGGTCATCGCGTGCACCGCCACGCCGGGCTCTCTGTGATGCACACCGCTCATTCCGTTGAACAGGTGCGTGGTGAGGCGGGCGCCGGCTGCGACGCAGGTGTCGAACTGCTCGCCGTCGGCCTGGGTGTGCCCGATCGACACCAGCCGCCCGGCGGCCGTCAGCAGCTGCGCGGCGGCCACAGCGTCCTCCTGCTCGGCGGCGAGGGTGACGAGCGCGACGTGGGCCGGCAGTGCTGCAAGCCACTCGAGGTCGATCGGAATGATCAGGTCGCGAGGATGTGCGCCCGGTGACCGGCCGAGGAACGGTCCCTCCAAGTGCGCTCCAGCGATCGTCGGGCGTGCGGCTCCTGGCCGGGCCATCGCCTCGGCGATGCGTGCCAGTGGGCGTTCGTAGCGGTCGAGCGGCGCCGACACCAGCGTCGGGCACCAGGTGGTGACTCCCTGGTCGAGCAGCAGCCGGTCGAGCCGAGACCAGTCGTCGCCGCGAGCCGACGCAACGTCGACGTCGTCGACGCCGTTCACCTGCATGTCGACGAAGCCCGGCACGAGCAGGTCGTCCGATTCCGCGCGCTGCGCCGGATCGATGGCCACGATCACGCCATCCTCCACGCGCACCGTGGCGGGCCCGGTCCAGCCCGACGGCGTGAGCACGGAGGCGGCCGGGATCAGCATCGTGACCGCGAGTGGATGCGCTGGCTCATATGCTGCCGATCGTATGGCCGATCTTGGCGCCGAGCAGCTCTCCACGCGCGACCTCATCATCGCCGAGTCGGTGAAGTGCTTTGCCGAGTCCGGGTACGACGGCACGTCGCTGAACGACATCGCCGCGGGTGTCGGCATTCGCCGCCCCAGCTTGTTGCACCACTTCCCGTCGAAGGAGGCTCTGTACCACGAGGTGTTCGAGCAGCTGCTGAGCGACTGGTTCCAACGCCTGAACGTGATGGTCACTGCGCCCGAGGTCGGCTGGAAGAAGATGGAGATGGTGATCGACGCCGGCATGGGCTTCTTCGCCGACAACCCCGACTTCGTGCGGTTGATGCGTCGCGAGGCGTTGGATGGCGGCGTGCACCTCGGGATCGATCTGGCGGCGGTGCTGCGCCCGATGTTCGACCGTGCCGTTGCGTTCTTCGAGCGCGAGATGGACCGTGGCGTCTTCCGCCGTCAGGACCCGGCGCAGCTGCTCCTGTCGGGCTACGGCGCCATCCTCAGCTACTTCTCCGACGCCGTTTTCCTCAACGGACTGCTCGACCAGGACGCACTGGCGCCCGAAGCGATCGAGCGTCGCGGTCAGCACATCAAGGAGTTCTTCGTCGCCGCGCTGACGCCCTAGCCTCCGCTGCGATGAGCCGCGCCGACCAGTACCGACCGCTGTCCGACGAACTGCAGGAGCGCTGGGGCAAGTTCGGTGCCTGGGACCGCGAGTTCTACCCGACGCTGCTCGGACTGGTGGTCGAGGAGGTGCGCCACGACTACTGCCGCATGCGCCTGCCGTTCAAGCCCTCGCTGGAACAGGCGGCAGGCGTGGTGCACGGCGGCGCGATCGCGAGTGCGCTCGATCACGTGGTCGTCCCGGCCGTCGGGTCCGCCTACACGTCCGAGCACCGCTACAGCACGGTCGACATGCACGTGCAGTACCTGTCGGCGCTGATCGGCGAGGACGCCGTCGTCGAGGGCTGGGTGGTGAAGCGCGGCCGCACCACGGTGTTCTGCGAGTCCGAGCTGCGTGGCGCCGCGAGCGGCAAGCTGATCGCCCGCAGTGTCCTCACCTACAACGTCAGCGCCATCACACCCTGACCGTTCCCACCGAACTGAAGTGCTGCGAGCTCGGCCCTTCCCGCCGAACTTAAGTTCTGCGAGCGGCACCGCGGACAGGGGGTCGCTGCGGGGGCTTGGCTACCGTGGCACGCGATGACTGCGCACGGAACCACCCTGTCCGAATCCGCCTCGAAGGCACTGCTGCGCGAGTACGGCGTGCCCCTCGCTCCCGAGCGGGAGGTCACCGATTCCGCTGCCGCGGCGGATGCGGCCGCGGAGCTCGGCTTCCCCGTGGTGGCGAAGCTGTGCGGTGACGCCATCGCCCACAAGACCGAACGAGGCCTCGTGAAGCTGCGCCTCGGCGACGCTGCTGCCGTCGAGGCCGCCGCCGCAGAGTTGTTGGGCAAGGCGACCGCGGAGGACGGCGACGTGACCGTGCTCGTGGCGCCGATGATCAGCGGCAATCGCGAACTGATCGCCGGTGTGGTGCGCGACCCGCAGTTCGGCGCCAACGTCATGCTCGGCGTCGGCGGCGTGCTGGCCGAGGCCGTCGCCGACGTGCAGTTCCGTCCGGTCCCGATCAGCGAGGTGGACGCCTACGAGATGATCTCCGGCCTGGCCACGCAGAAGCTGCTCGGCGAGTTCCGTGGTGAGGCCGCGGTCGACGCACCCGCGCTGGCCACCGTGTTGCTCGGTCTCTCGGCGCTCGCCCAAGCGCGACCCGACGTCGTGAGCGTCGACGTCAACCCGCTCATCGTGCGCGCCGACGGCTCACCGGTCGCGGTGGACGCGTTGGTGGAGGTCGGCGAGCCCGCAGTTCGTGCGGGCTCGGGGCGAGTCAGGGCGACGGACGAGCAGTTCCTCGCACTGTTCGAGCCGAAGGGCGTGCTCATCGCCGGTGCCAGCACCCATCCGGGCAAGTTCGGCTTCGTCAGCCTCCACAACCTGTTGGCGAACGGCTACGCCGGCGGCGTGTACGGCACCAACCTGCAGGGTGAGGAGGTGCTCGGCGTGCGCACCGTCGCCGACGTCGACGCGCTTCCCGAGGGCGCCATCGACCTCGTGTTCGTCTGCACCCCGGCCTCGGCCAATCCGGGCCTGTTGCGCGCCTGCGCGGCGAAGGGCGTCAAGGCGGCGTTCCTCACCAGCGCCGGCTACGGCGAGGCAGGGGAGGAGGGCCGACGGGCCGAGGACGAGCTCGTGGCGCTGGCCGACGAACTGGGCATCCTGCTCGCCGGTCCCAACGGGCAGGGCGTGGTGTCCACCCCGGCCAACCTGTGCGCGCAGATCGTGGCGCCGTACCCGCCGGCCGGTCGCATCTCCGTCGCCAGCCAGAGCG
>JBMOGW010000227.1:0-5642 GCA_049318165.1 Ilumatobacteraceae bacterium | reverse complement strand
TCGTCGACCGGCTCGTCCTCCACGTCGGCGGCCTCGAGCTCGTCCGGCGTGTCCAACTCGGTCTCGGCGGCGACGTCGTCGACGATCTCGTCGACCGACGGCTCGTCGGCCTGATCGAACAGCGCGACAGCACCGCCCTCCGCGGGCTCGTCCGTGTCCTGCGCGTCGGTGTCCGACTCGTCCGCCATCGAGGCAGCCGCGGCGGCCTCCAGCTGGGCACGCTTCGCGGCACGCAACTCGTCGGCCGGCACCATCAGCGGCACGGGCCCGGTGGTGGGCGAGAGATTGACGTACTCGTTGGGTTCGGACAGCGGCGTCATCTCGGCCATCACGTCGACGGCCGCCAGACGGGCACGCTCGAACGCCTGCAACAACCGGTCGCGGCCGTGCACGAGCTGTTCGATCTGCTGACGGGCCATCTCCCGGCGGCGCGCCAACTCGTTGAGCACGCGCTCGCGGTACGCACGCGCCTCGTTGACCATGTCGCGACCCTGCTGCTTGGCCATCTGCAGCTCGGCCTCGGCATCGGCGGCTGCGTCGTGTCGACGGCGAGCGGCCTCGACCTCGGCCTCCTCACGAAGGCGCTGGGCCTCGTCGGTGGCCTCGCGCAACATCCGTGCAGCGTGGTCCTCGGCCTTCATCTTGATCTGCGACGCAGCCTCGCGGGCCGTCGACAGGATGCGTGCGGCTTCCTCGCCCAGCATTCGGGTGACGACTTCCTCGTCGAGTGCCACCGCGGCGTTGGTGGTACCACGCTGCGCATTGCGCAGCTCGCGCTCGAGGAACTTCTCGCGCTCCTGCAGGCGGGCCAGTTCGGCCGCCACCATGCGCAGGAAGTCGCGCACGTCGGCCTGATCGAACCCCTTGCGCGACGTGGCGAACGTCGCGGTCGACACCGCGTTCGGTGAGGACGGGTCGGGACGTGAGAACGACATGGCCATTGACCACCAAGCGTAAGACACCCAACACGCGAAAGGGTGGCAATCGCCTCAGCCCTTGGGCAGCGGGTCCCCTCCGAGCCTGGCGAGCACTGCCAGCGCGTCGTCGATCGTGGCGATCGGAATGATCTCCACGTCGTCGCCCACCACGCGGCGGGCGGCCTCGATGCTGTCCGGGTTCGGGCGGTCGGGGTCGGGCCCCGCGTCGGGCTGATCGGCCGGGACGAGGAAGTACTTCACGCCCACCTGCTTGACCGCCGACGCCTTCGAGTTGAGGCCGCCGATGGCACCGACCTTGCCGTCGATGTCGATTTCTCCGGTCACCGCAATGCGCTGATCGCCCATCAGGCTGCCCGGGGTGATCTCGTCGATCAGCGTCAAGGTGAACGCGGTGCCGGCCGACGGGCCGCCGATGCCGGCGGTTTCGATGTCGACGGACACGCCGGGCGGCAGTTGCACCGTGGTGGTGTCGACCGGCGCGAAGCCGATGATCGTGCGCGGCGTGTCCTCGCCGGGGGCGAGGACCGTCTCCACGTCACCGGTCTGCTCCTCGCCGTCGCGCTCGAAAGTGACCTTCACGGATTCGCCCGGCTCGACACCTTCGAGTGCCGGGCTCACGTCCTCGACGGTGGTGATCGTCTTGCCGTTGACCTCGATGATGGTGTCGTTCGCCTTCAGCACGTCGGCCGCGGGTGCGAACTTCAGACACTTGGTGCCCTTGTCGTTGGGCTGCAGGCAGATGATGTAGTCGACGACGGCGGGGCCGAGTTTGCGGGTGACGTCGAACCCTGCACGCTCGAAGGCCACGTAGGTGGCACGGTCCTTCGCACTCGTCATCTGCCGTTGGCCGGTCTGCAACAACTGTTCCTCGGTCTTGTCGCCGAACTTGTCGTTGTACGACAGGTAGCGAACGGCCGGCGACTGCCGCGTCACCAACCAGTCGAGCAGGGTGATCTGCGGCTGGCGGATGGTGACGAAGTAGATCTCACCGGGGCTGGTGTAGACCTCCGTTCCCTCCACGTCCATACGCGGCTCCACGGGCTCGGCGTCCGCCGGCACCAGCGCGAACTGCACCGGCTGCTCGACGGACGTCGCGCAGGTGCCGTCCTCGGCACGCTCGGTGCAGCGCTCCTTCTCGACGAACCACTTCGACGGCAGGACTGCCGACGCCAGTACCCCGACGAGCAGCACGAACCCCAGCGCGGCCAGCGGCGCGGCCCACCACCGGTGCGACCGAGAGGGCGCGCGGACGGGCGTGGGGCCCGCCGGTACAGTGTCGGATTGCGTGAGTATCACTGAGGTCACCACCGCGGCTGGTTGGATCGCCGGTCTCGCCATCGTGGCACTCGTGGCGGTCGGTTGGCGAAAGACTGCCAGAGCCACGGCCGATCCTGCACGCGCCCGCCGACCTCACCGAGCGCCGTCGGGTGTGGAGGTCACGGCACTGCAGACACCGCTCGACCCTCCGACCTCGGTGTTCCGCCGAATCTGGGCGGTGGCCGCTTCCAGCGTCCTCGCGATCTGGGTGGGCGCGGTCGCGGCGACCGTCATCGGCTTCGGTGTGGCGTTCCTCGTCATCACCCTCACCCACATGCTCAAGCGATGAGCACCTCAGCGGACGCCGGTGCCTGGCGGCGACTCGCCGTCGCGGGCCACGGCGGCGACGAAGCGACTGCCCGCGAGGCGATGTCGTCCGACGACCCGGTCGCCAGGGAACTGGCCCTGGGCGCGCTGTCGCGGCTCGGTGCCCTCACCGCCGACGACCTGCACACCGCGTCGAGCGACCCGCACCATTCGGTGCGCCGCCGAGCCGCGGTCCTGATCGCGGTGCGCACCGACGTGACACTGCTCCCGCTGCTGCACGATGCCGACGACCGCGTCGTGGATACCGCTGCATGGGCCGCCGGCGAACAGCAGCCGCTGCGGGACACGGTGGATGACGAGGTCGTGACACGACTCATCACCCTGGCGACCGAGTCCGGCGAGCCGCTCGTGCGCGAATCGGCGATCGCCGCGCTGGGCGCGATCGGCGATCCCCGCGGGCTGCCGGCGATCCTCGCCGGGTGCGACGACAAACCTGCCGTGCGCCGCCGCGCGGTCCTGGCGCTGGCCCCCTTCGACGGGCCGGAGGTGCAGGCGGCGCTCGATGCAGCGCTCGAGGACCGCGACTGGCAGGTGCGGCAGTCCGCGGAGGACGTCGCGCCGTTCATGCGACCCGACGACGACTGACGCGCCTCGTCGCCGACGCGATTCGGGCCCGACCGCGCACCCCCTCGGATCCACCTCTACCCTGACCGCATGCGCCGCGTCGCCCTCTCTCTGATCATCGCCACCTCCTTGCTGGCCGCGTGCAGCAACTCCGACGGGTCGAACGGCCAGACCGCGACCACGGCCGCCGACACCACGGTGGGCGCGACCACCACGATCTCGGTGGCGCCGGACACCACGACCGCCGACACCGCGGCGCCGCCCGATCCGTCCCGGCCGTACGACGTCTTCACCCCCTCCGGCTACGACGCGGCGACGCCCACGCCGCTGGTGATCCTCCTCCACGGCTACGGCGCGAGCGGAGTGATCCAGGAGGGCTACTTCGGTGTGCAGGCGCTCGCCGAGGAGAAGGGCTTCCTGTACGTGCACCCGGACGGCACCAAGAACGTCGCGGGCGACCAGTTCTGGAACGCCACCGATGCGTGCTGCGGCTTCCGCAGCGACGTGGACGACGTCGCCTACCTCACCGGCATCATCGACGCCGTCGCGCAGCAGTGGAACGTCGACCCGAAGCGGGTGTTCCTGATGGGTCACTCGAACGGCGGTTTCATGTCGTACCGCATGGCCTGCGACGTGTCGGACCGCATCGCGGCGATCGCCAGCCTGGCCGGCGCCACGTTCGACGACCCGACGGCATGCACGCCGAAGGAGCCGGTCAGCGTGCTGCAGGTGCACGGCACGGCCGACGGCACCATCGGCTACGAGGGCGGCACCATCCCGATCGTCAACCGCACGTACCCCGGCGCTGCCACGACGGTCGCGACATGGGCCGGCTACAACGACTGCGCAGCGACCCCCACCGACACCGGCGACAGCTTCGACTTCGCACCCGATCTTCCCGGCAACGAGACCACCTCCCAGCGGTTCGACGGTTGCCCGGACGGCATCGACGTCGAGTTGTGGAGCATCGCGGGTGGCTCGCACATCCCCGGGATCACCTTCGCCGACGGGTCACGTCCGATGACGGCGGCGATGGTCGACTTCCTGCTCGCCCACCCCAAGCCCTGACCGGAACCGCCCGGGTCAGCGCTCGCGGCGGAAGTGGTGCTCGTAGGTGACGTCGGCGACCTGGATCGAATAGTCCTCGTAGAAGGTCTCGATGCCGCGCCGCTGCGCGTCGCGGTGCTCGGGGTGGTCTCGCCAGGCGGTGTGCGAGTCGCGGTCGGCGAACGTCACGATGGTCACCCGCTCGCCGTCGGACGCGGCGAACGTCTTCGCGTCCACGAACCCGGGCATCGATCGAGCGAGTTCCAGGATGTGCGGCGACAGCGCGCCGTACTCGTCCGTCCCCTCCGGCGCGAGCCGATTGCGGAACACGGTCACCACGGCACCGCTCATGCGTCACCCTCCTCGATCTCGACGACCATTCGGTCGGCCATGTCGTCGCGGCCCACGGCCCGGAGGCCGGCGACCGCGCCGAGCGCGTCGGCGGCGGGCCGGTTCTGCGACAGCTTCGCCTTGCCCTCCACCCGGTCCACCCGCACCTCGACACCGACGATGGCGCGCAGCATGGCGTCGAGGTAGTCGTCGGGCGCATCGGCGACCGACCACGGGGCCGCCATCGTTGCCTCGTGCCGTTCGGTCAGTTCGTTCACCAGCAAGCGCAACCACTCGGTGTCCGCGACGGTGCGCGCCGTGCCGTGGAGGTGGACGGCGACGTAGTTCCACGTCGGCACGACCCGCTGGTGCTCGGCCTTCGACCGATACCAGCCGGGGCTGACGTATGCGTCCGCGAGTTCCACGGCCAGCAGCGCCGCGGCGGCCGGCAACGCCGCCACGATCGGGTTGGCCTTCGCCACGTGGGCCCGCACACGGATGCCCGCCTCGTCGGCGTCGACGACGAACGGCAGCGGGGACGCCTCCAGGCCGGCGACGCCGGCCACCACGAGCGTGCCGAACCCACGCGCTCGCGCCGCGTCGACTGCGTCGGCGTCCGACATCGTGAAGTGGGCGGGCAGGTACATGGGTCGCAGTCTCGCGCCGGCACATCGGGCGGCAGTCGGGCATTTCGAGCGGGGTATCCGGTGATACCCTCGGGGGTATGAGCGACAACACGCCGGCACCGATCGAGATCTACGCGGACGTGTGGTGCACATTCGCCCATGTCGGTCTGCGAATGGTGGCAGCCGCGCGCCGGTCGGCCGGACGGGAGGACGTGCCGATCGTCGTGCGCGGATGGCCACTCGAGTTGGTCAACGGCGCGCCGATGGATCCGGCGAAGGTCGTCGAACACGTGCACGAACTGCAGGAGCACGTCGCCCCGGACCTGTTCTCGCACGTCGACGCTGATCACTTCCCCACCTCCACGCTCGGAGCGCTCGCGCTCACCGAATGCGCGTACCGCCACGACGTGGCCACCGGCGAGCGGGCGGCGTTCCTGCTGCGCGACGCGCTGTTCGAGCACGGCCGCAACATCGCGGACGCCGAGGTGCTCGC
>JBMOGW010000226.1:0-5647 GCA_049318165.1 Ilumatobacteraceae bacterium | reverse complement strand
CCGGTCGACATCATCACGCCGGCCGACGTGAAGGACCTCGTGCCGCTCGCCAACATCGACGACATCGTCGGCGGCGTGCACCTGCCGGGCGACGGCATCACGAACCCGATCGACACCACCATGGCGCTCGCCAAGGGTGCGCGGTCGAAGGGTGTGGTCATCCGTGAGGGCGTGAAGGTCGAGCGCATCGTCACCGAGCACGGCCGCGCCGTGGGCGTGGAGTACCGGTTCGACGGCAGCGACGAGACCGGTGTCATTCGCGCCGACGCGATCGTCAACGCGGCCGGCATGTGGGGCCGCGAGTTGGGCGATGCGGCCGGCGCCACGGTGCCGCTGCACGCAGCCGAGCACTTCTACATCGTGACCGAGGGCATCGAGGGCATCTCGCCGACGATGCCGGTGCTGCGCGACCCGGACGGCTGCGGCTACTTCAAGGAAGATGCCGGCAAGCTGCTCGTGGGCTGGTTCGAGCCGGTGTCGAAGCCGTGGGGCATGCCCCGCCTGGGCGACCACTCGGGCATCCCCGAGTCGTTCATGTTCGATTCGCTGCCCGCCGACTACGACCACATCGCTCCGCTGATGGAGGCCGCCGCGAACCGCATGCCGGTGATCGCCGAGACGGGCATCCGCCTGTTTTTCAACGGCCCTGAGTCGTTCACCCCGGACGACCGCTACCTGCTGGGCGAGTCGCCCGACGTGAAGGGCCTGTACATGGCGTGCGGGTTCAACTCGATCGGCATCCAGTCATCGGGTGGTGCCGGCAAGGTGTTGGCGGACTGGATCATCGACGGCCGCCCGCCGATGGACCTGTGGGACGTCGACGTGCGCCGCGTGATGCCGTTCCAGCGCAACCGCAAGTACCTGCACGACCGCACGGTCGAGTCGCTGGGACTGCTGTACGCGATGCACTGGCCGTATCGCCAGCCCGAGACCGCGCGTGGTGCGCGCCGCAGCCCGCTGCACGACCGGCTCGCCGCGCGTGGCGCGTGCTTCGGCGAGGTGGCCGGTTGGGAGCGCGCCAACTGGTTCGCGCCCGAGGGCGTCGAGCCGGTGTACGAGTACACGTACGGCAAGCAGAACTGGCACCCCTACTCGGGTGAGGAGCACATGGCCGTGCGCAGCGCCGTGGGAATGTTCGACCAGTCGTCGTTCGGCAAGTACGTCGTCGAGGGCCGCGATGCGTGTGCCGTGCTGAATCAGATCTGCGCCAACGACGTCGATGTGGCGATCGGCAAGCTGGTCTACACCCAGTGGCTGAACGAGCGTGGCACCATCGAAGCCGACCTCACCGTCACCCGGGAGGCGCAGGACCGTTACCTCGTCGTCACCGCGGCGGCCACGCAGGTGCGCGACTTCGCATGGTTGAAGGACCACATCCCCGCCGACGCGCACTGCATCGCGGTTGACGTCACGTCGGCGATGGCCGTGCTGAACGTGCAGGGCCCGAACTCTCGCGCACTGCTGCAGTCGCTCACCACGTACGACCTGTCGAACGAGGCGTTCCCGTTCGGCACCTCGCAGATCATCGACCTCGGCTACGCCCGGGTGCGTGCCAGTCGTGTCACCTACATGGGCGAGCTCGGCTGGGAGCTGTACATCCCCACCGAGTGTGCGGTCGACGTGTTCGACACGATCATGGCGGTGGGCGATCAGCACGGCCTGCGCCTGTGCGGCTACCACGCGCTCAACTCGCTGCGCATGGAGAAGGGCTATCGCCACTGGGGTCACGACATCTCGCCGGACGAGACGCCGCTCGAGGCCGGGCTCGGCTTCGTGGTGTCGTGGAAGAAGTCGGGCGGGTTCATCGGCCGCGAAGCGCTGCTGGCGACGAAGGAGGCCGGGCTCGCCAAGCGGTTGGTGCAGTTCCGCCTGCACGACGGCGAGCGCCTGCTGTACCACAACGAGCCGATCTGGCGTGATGGCGAGATCGTCGGCCACATCACCTCGGGCATGTACGGCCACCACGTCGACGCCTCGCTGGGCATGGGCTACGTGTCCCGCGCCGACGGCTTGGCCGACAAGGATTGGGTGCTCGGCGGGTCGTACGAGATCGAGGTTGCGGGCGACCGCATCGCGGCCACTGCGTCGATCGACTCGTTCTACGACCCGACCTCGGCGCGTGTGCGAACCTGATCGTCATGGCGATCCGGGCCCTCAGCTCTGCCGACGAGGCGCACTCGCCGCAGGGTGACGCCGAGTACGACGAGGCCGCGCCGATCGGTGGTCGAGTCCGCGAACTGCGCAAGGCGCAGGGCCGCACGCTGCAGGACGTGGCGAGCGCGGTCGGCATCTCGGTGAGCTACCTCAGCCAGATCGAACGCGACGTGTCGCGCCTGCCGATCGCCGTGCTGAAGCGCATCGCCGACGAGCTGGGTGTGCACATGAACTGGTTCTTCCACGCCGGCGGCGAGGGCCCGGCCGACGAACGCGACGTCATCGTGCGTGCCGCCAACCGACGGAACTTGTCGTTCACCGGTCTCGGCATCACCGAGGAGCTGCTGTCGCCGAACCTGTCGGGACCGCTGGAGTTGTTGATCAGCACCATTCACCCGGGCGCGGACAGCGAGTTCTACGCACACGACGGCGCGGAAGCCGGACTGGTGGTGCAGGGCACGCTGGCGCTGTGGGTGGGCGAGCGTGAGTTCACGCTGCAGTCCGGCGACAGCTTCGCGTTCGACAGCACGGTGCCGCATCGCTGTGCGAACCGCGGCGCCGACCCGGTGAAGGTGTTCTGGGTGATCACCCCGCCCCACTACTGAGGCGGCCGAGTTCAGGGTGGTGCTCGGAACGGTTGGCGTGAGAGGTCGAGGACGCCGTCGGGCCTGAGGTGGGCGGTGTGTCGCAGGAGCACGGGCCAGCCGACGGTGGTGCCGTCGGCTCGGATGGTGCGGTAGCGGCCTCGGGCGTCCCTGACGGTGCGGTAGCCGTTGTTCTTGAACGGGTTGTGGAACCGGCACGACGGGCCGCCGTTGGCGGCCTTGGTCTCGCCGTGCTCGGCGTGCGGCTGCAGGTGGTCGGCCTGGCAGCGGCCACCGGTGACGAGGCAGCCGGTGTGGGTGCAGTTGCGATGTGCGAGCAAAACGGTTTCACGCAGTGCGCCTCGGAAGAGGCGTTGCTTGCGGCCCATGTCCAGCGGGACGCCGTCGGCGCCGATCACCAGTCTGCGCACCTGGCCCACCATCGCGGCGGCGACGACTGCTCGGGCATCGAGCACGTGGCCGTCGGCGTCCTGGCAGCGGCGCTCGGGTGCGTGCGACGGGTCGATCGGTTCGGGGTCACCGCCGAGCATGCGCTCGAGCTCGTGTTCCCACGTGCGCTGGTCGATGAGGATGTTGACCAACGCGCCACGACCGTCCGCCCCGGAACCGGCGGCCTCGCCGGCGGCGGCGAACAGTCGCTGCAATGCATCGAAGCGGCGTTGGGCGGGGGTGCGTTCCATCAACGCCGCGCACATGGCGTCGCCGTGGGTGGCGACGAGCATGTCCCATTCGGTGCGCCATTCGATGTCGATGAAGTGATCGAGGACCTGTTGGAACAGCACGCCGTCGTGGGCGAGGCCCTGTGCGTCGAGGTAGGCCTTCTCGCCGACAAACCGGATCGCCGCGTCGCGTGCGGCGATCGCCTTGTCGTACTTCGAGCGGGTGCCGTCCTGGTCGGCGAGTTCTTCCCAGTGGCGGAGCATGATCGCGAGTTCATCGAACTCCAGCTCCTCGGCGTTCGTGGCGAACAGTTGGTCGGCGTCGGCCAGCCACTCCTTCACTCGCGGGTTCGCTGCCACGGCGGCGACGGCGTGCATCTGCGCGACACCGATCCGGCCTTCGATGCAGGCCTGTGCGAAGGTCGGGAGTGCCTTGAACGCTCGGGCGAGTTTCGCCATCCGGTTCGATTCCGCAGTGGACCAGTTGTTCGTCGCCCGCCCCCACGCCGCGATCCGCCGATGACCGTCGGCCAGGAACGCGCCACACGTGTCGACCCGCAGCATGAACATCGCCGACGCGGCCTCGAACCGGCGACGGTGGAACTCCAACTCGTGCGCAGCCACATCGACCTGCACCGGCGACATCATCACCAGTTCATCGACGCTCGGGACCCGCACCTCATCCATGGCCACACTCAACCAAAGGGGTGTGACAGAGTTCCCCGCCCCTTGCGAACAGCGCACAGAACGACGCTCTTATGGTTGTCAAGGATCGTGTGCCGGTGGTGCAGACAGTCCAGTGAAGGGTCACCCGTGTTGGTTCGGGGACGCGCTCTTTTCAGGTCATGCTTCCGGCGAGGTGGTGTGGCGGCGGGCGACTGGTCGTTCTCAAGACACTGGGGTCAGGGCATTCTCGGGTCAGCCCGCTGCCACGGTCTGGTCATCGCGGGAGAGCGATGAAGACTTCTCTCGCGACGTAGCGCTTGAGGCAGCGGAAGATCTCTCGGTTGGTCAAGCCTTCCTCGCGGCGACGTTTCACGTAGGCGGCGGTGCGTGGCTCGCGTTGTGAGACGCGGGTGAGCACGATGTGCCAGAGCGCGTTGTTCGCGTGCCGGTTCCCGCCTGGGTTCAACCGGTGTCGGTTGGTGCGTTTGCCGCTGTTCGCGGGCAACGGCGCGACACCGCACAGCTTGGCGAACGCGGCTTCGGTGCGGATCCGTTCAGGGTTGTCGCCGACCGCGACCAGGATCGCTGCGGCGACATCGACGCCGACGCCGTAGACGTTCAGGAGTCCTGGTGCGGTCTGCTTCACGAGACCAGTGATGAGGACATCGAGCTCGTCGATCTCGGCCTCCAACGCCTGCACGCGGCGAGCGAGTGTCAACGCTGAGGTCTTGGTCGCGAAGCGGACGCTGTCGCCGTCGAGGCGGGGTCGCAGGCGTGCGCACTGTCGGGTGAGTTCCTTGCGGGACAGCTTCGCGTAACGCTCCCGCAGTTCGTCCGGTGCGGTGAACATCAGATGCCGCAGCTGGACCATCGTGCTGATCCGCGCCTGCTTCGCGGACCGTTGCGCACCAAGCAACACGCGCAACGCCTCAGTGTTCCCGCTGCTCGTCTTGGCTGTCGCAAGCGCCCGCCCTGCGATCACTGCCCGCGCAGCTTCGATGGCGTCGAGGTCATCGTCTTTGCCGTTGCGGTGACGTTCCTGCCGGTTCGGACGCGTCACCTCCAACACGACCAGCCCAGACGACAACAAGAACCGAGACAGCCCGACCCCGTAAGAGCCGGTGCCCTCGACGCCGACACGCTCCAGCCGGCCGAAGCTGTGCATCCACGCAAGCATCCGCCGATAGCCGGCTGCGGTCACCGGGAACCGGCCGACACCAAGCACACCACCCACCGCGTCAACCACAGCAGCGACGTGCTGATCCAGATGCGTGTCCACGCCACCGACCACGGGGCGCGCCGAATCTACGATGGCCATGGCCATCTCCTTTCTAAGTTGAGGGGCTGGCACGCACGTCCCGTGAAGGAGACCAGTGACCGAGCAGCTGTTACCGCAGCAGCTCGAGTCGCCCTCCGGAACGGGGCGTGACGACCCCGAAGCAACCCGCAGAATACGACTCCAACGAACACCCCTCGAACGGCCTGCCATTGACAGACCCATTCTCACTGGGCATTCGGCGCTATCTCGTGATGTCGCATCACATCGACAGAACGGTGAATCTG
>JBMOGW010000225.1:0-5686 GCA_049318165.1 Ilumatobacteraceae bacterium | reverse complement strand
GCCTCGTCGAGGATCATCACCGCCGGGTTCTTCAGCAGCAGACGGGCGATGGCCAGGCGCTGCTTCTCGCCACCCGACAGGCGGTAGCCGCGCTCGCCCACCATCGTGTCGTAACCGTCGGGAAGGTCGGCGATGGTGTCGTAGATGCGGGCACCGCGGCACGCGGCGTCCAGCTCGGCCTGCGTGGCGTCCGGCTTGGCGTAGCGCAGGTTGCTGCCGATGGTCTCGTGGAACAGGTGCGCGTCCTGGCTCACGACGCCGATGGCCTGGCGCAGGCTGTGCTGCGTGAGGTCGCGCACGTCGTGACCGTCGATCACCACGGCACCACCGGTGACGTCGTACAGCCGCGGCACCAGCGACGACAGCGTCGTCTTGCCGCTGCCCGATGCGCCGACCAACGCGACCGTCTCGCCGGGCTCGATGGTGATCGACACGCCCTGCAACACATCGCGATCCGGGTCGGCCGCCGCGACAACGGTGGAGGCCTCCAACGAGCGCACCGTGACGTCCTCGCCCGCCGGATAGCGGAACCACACGTCGCGCAGTTCGACTCGGCCCTTCGGGTCCATCAGGTCCACCGCACCCGGCTTGTCCTTCACGAACTCGGGCGCATCGAGCACCTCGAACACCCGCTCGAAGCTGACCATCGCCGTCATCAGGTCGACGCGTGCGTTGGTGAGACCGGTGAGCGGTTGGTACACCCGGGTGACCAGCGCGGCCAGCGCCACGAGCGTGCCCTTGCTGATGTCGCCGCTGACGACCAGGTGTGCGCCCACGCCGTAGATCGCCGCCGCACCCAGCGCGCCCACCAGGCCGAGCGCCACGAAGAACACCCGGCCGTACATCGCCGCACGGATGCCCGTGTCGCGCACCTTCGCCGCCCGCCCGGAGAAGTTGTCGATCTCGTCGCCCTGCCGGCCGAACAGCTTCACCAGCAGCGCGCCGGCGACGTTGAACCGCTCGGCCATCTGGTTGTTCATCTCGGCGTTGGTGGTCATGTTCTCGCGCTGGATGCCCTGCAACCTGCGACCCACTCGCTTGGCCGGGATGATGAACATCGGCAGCACGATCAGCGCCAGCAGCGTCAGCCGCCATTCGAGCAACGCCATCGCCGCGAGCGTGGTGATCAGCACGACGACGTTGCTCACCACACTGCCCAGCGTGCTGGTGACCGCGTTCTGCGCGCCGACGACGTCGTTGTTCAGCCGGCTGGTGAGCGCGCCCGTCTGGGTGCGGGTGAAGAACGCCACGGGCATCCGCTGCACCTTGGCGAACAGCGCGACACGCAGGTCGTAGATCAAGCCCTCGCCGATGGTGGCGCTGCACCAACGCTGCACGATGGCCAGGCCGGCGTCGACCAGGGCGGCCATCACGACGATGGAGGCGAGGATGGTGATGCCGCGGCGGTTGCCCTCCGGGATGCTGACGTCGAGGATGCGGCGGAATGCGAACGGCGGCACCAGCTCGATGAGTGCGGCCACCACGATGGTGACGAGGAACAGCACGATGGTGCGGCGGTACGGCTTCGCGAACTGCCACGCGCGCCGGAGCGCACCCGTCTCCAGCCGCCTCCCCTTCACCGCCTGGGCGTCACCCGGCATCATCATGTGCGGACCCATACGCATGGGTCGGAGGATACGGGCGCATCCGCGCTTCTGGCCCGGGGGTCAGGCCGTAGCCTGCGGGCCATGCGTTTCCGTTCCGCGCTCGCCGTCGCGCTCCTGCTGCTGACCGCGTGCACCAGCGACGGAGGCGTCACGGCAGGCACCTCGTCCCGCGACACGTCGGACGGTGCCAGCACCACCGACTCGGGCAGCGACAGCGACAGCGGCAGCGAACCGAACCGACCGGCCGGCACCCTCGAATGGGCCGACTTCGGCGACAGCAACCGCGTGCAGACGTCGAGTCTGGAGGTGCCGCTGGACTACAGCGACCCGTCGAAGGGCACCATCGACCTGTACGTCACCCGCCACCTCGCGAAGCCCGACCGGCGTATCGGCAGCCTGATGGTGAACCCCGGCGGTCCCGGTTTCGGGGGCAGCGACTGGGCGATCTACGCCGACCAGGTGTACTCGGATGCACTGCTCGACCGGTTCGACATCATCGGGTGGGACCCGCGCGGCACCGGCCTGTCGAGCCCTGCGCTCGACTGCGTCGACGACTACGACCGCTACTACACGGGCATCGACATCACACCCGACACCGATGCCGAGCGGCAGGCCGCCATCGACATCACGAAGGAGTTCACCGACGGCTGCATCGAGCGCAGCGGCGACGTGATGGCCTCCATGGGCACCAACAACTCGGCCAGGGACATGGACGCCATCCGCGAGGCGCTCGGCGAGGCGACGATCAGCTACTTCGGCTTCAGCTACGGCAGCGAGCTGGGCACCACCTGGGCGACGCTGTTCCCCGACACGGTGCGCGCCGTGGCGGTCGACGGCGCGGCCGACCCGAACGTGGACACCCTGGAATCCGGCATCCAGCAGTCGGAGGGCTTCGAGCGTGCGCTCGACACGTTCCTCGCCGACTGCAGCGCCGACGCCAAGTGCGCCTTCCACCGCGACGGCGACGCCGAGGGTGCGTTCGACGCGCTGATGCAACGCATCGACGACCAACCGATCCCCACCGAGGATGGACGCCCCGACCTCACCCGCGGCATGGCCCTCAACGGTGCCGCCGAGGCGATGTACACGCCGGCGAACTGGCCCGAGTTGGCGAGCGCGCTCGACGCCGCCGATCAGGGCGACGGCAGCGGACTGCTCGAGCTGTTCGACAGCTACTTCCAACGTCAGCAGGACGGCACCTGGCCGAACATCCTCGAGGCGTTCCAGGTGATCTCGTGCATGGACGACACGGCCCGTCCCACGGTCGAGGAGGACGACGCCGATTCGGCCGCGTTCCGCGCCGTCGCCCCGCGGATGGCGCCCGCCACCATCGGCTCGTACTTCTGCACGTTCTTCCCGCCGACCAAGGACCCGCGGGTGGAGATCACGGGCAAGGGCGCCGGGCCGATCCTGGTGATGGGCACCACCGGCGACCCGGCGACACCCATCGAGGGCACGCGCAACATGGCCGACTCGTTGGAGGACGGTCGCCTGGTGACCGTGAAGGCCGAGGGCCACGGCGGCTACGGCACCAGCGACTGCGCGACGAACGTGATCGACCAGTACCTGATCGACCCCGTCGGCAAGGCCCCGAAGGACGGCACCACCTGCGGGTGACCGGCCGCAACGCCGGTCAGGCCGTTGGGGGCAGCAACGAGCGAATGCGGTCGGCCACCTTCGGGTAGGCGACGGTCAAGCGATCGGCGTCGCCCAGTTCGAAGCCGTTCCAGTCGAACGGCGGCGACATCGTGGTGCCCACCAGCGCCCAGTCCCCGACCGGCGACGAGCCCTGCCACACCCCGGCCGGCACCCGCAGCTGCGGCTGCTGGCCGGCCAGCACGTCGGGGCCCAGCACCGGTTGCTCGGCGCGACCGTCGGGATGCAGCAGCAACAACCGCAGCGGCGACCCTGCGTACCAGTGGTACACCTCATCACCGTTGAGGCGGTGCAGTGCCGACACCATCGGGTCGAGCAGCATGAAGTAGATGGCCGACGAGTGACGGTCGCGGTGCGTTTCGCGGAACAGGCCGCCCTCGTGGGGCAGCGGCAGCAGGCGGAGCCGTGCGGCCACGGCCTCGCCGGCGGCGCGGTCGGGATGCTCGGCGAAGGGGTCGGGCGCCATGACGCGGGATTGTAGGCAGCCCGACAACGGCGGCGGCCCGGACCACGAGGGCCCGGGCCGATCGCGCTGTCTGACGAGGACAGTGGCGGAAGGGGTGGGATTTGAACCCACGGAGGCTTTCACCTCGCACGCTTTCGAGGCGTGTCCCTTTGGCCGCTCGGGCACCCTTCCGTCGGACGAGGCTAGCGGGATCGCTGCGTACCGACACCTGGTCAGCACCTCTTCGTGGCCGGATCCGACCGACCGTCCGCAACTGCGGATCGATTTCTCAAGTTCTCGTCATGGCGTGCCGAAACCCTCGCCGTGGAAGTCGACCTGTTCGATCCGAGTGCCGCTGACGGCCCGCGACCCGCTTGGCGTGTCATCGAGGCCGCGCGTCGCCGCTACCTGACCGGCCAGCTGGTGCTGGACACGACGCCGACGACGAACGTGTACCTGCGTGACGGCCAGGTGTACTTCGCCGAGCGCACCACCGACGGCGGGCTGGCGGTCCGCCTGCTGGTGGAAGGCGTGCTCACCCGGGCACAGATGCAACAGGCCACCCTGCAGGTCAGCGGCGTCGAGCATCTCGGGCGGATGTTCGAACGGGACGAGACCATCGACCGCGACGCCGTGGAGTTGTGCATCGAACTGATGACCGACGACGTGCTCACCCACATCGCTGACGTGCCGGTGTCGTCGTGGACGATGAAGATGTACCAGCGGCACCCGAGCGGCATCGACCGCTGGTTGCCGACGCGCGTCGAGGTGATCACGCATCTGGTGGAGTCACCCGCTGCAGCCGATCCCGACGTCGCCACGGCCACACAGCCCGCACCACAGCGCGCCACGACGCACCTCACCCCGCCGCCGCCCGTGGTGACCGGTGAACTGCCACTGGTGTCCGAGCCCGCGCCCGTCGAGCACGTCGCCGCCGCCGATGCCGTGACCGACGTGGTCGAGGTGATCGACGTGATCGAGGTGATCGAGGTGATCGACGTGGTGGCGACGGTCGACCCGCACGACGCGATCGACGAGATCGGCATGATCGACGAGATCGACGAGTCGGCACACGTGACGGTGCCCACCCCCGTGGTGTTCGCACCGATCCCCGCACCGTTCGGCGCTCCGGTGAGCACCGAGGTGCCGGCGATCGTCGCCGCAGCAGTCCACGAGGCCCACCACGAGGCCCACGACGAGGCCCACCACGGAGCCGGCGCACCGATTCCGGTGCCGCCGCCACCGGCCCCCGAGCCGCCGATCGCCCTCTCGCCGGCGGCGATGGAGGCCCTCCTGTCCGGCTCGATCAAGGACGAGGTGGCCGAAGCCGTCCGCCGCGCCCTGGCCAGCATCGACACCTGACACCGGCCCTCACCGCACGGAAGCGAAGCGACCAGGGGACCGCAGCGCGCCTCGGGCGCGCAGACGCCTCGGGCATCCGATCAGGCGCGGGGTGACCGCCGGGCCGCGAAGAAGTCCTTCAACAGCTGGCCGCACTCGTCCGCCAGCACGCCCGACTCCACCGGCGGCCGGTGGTTGAGCCGCTCGTCGGCGCACACCTCGTAGAGGCTCGCCACGGCGCCCGCCTTCGGGTCGGTGGCCCCGTAGACCACACGGCCGATGCGTGCGTTCACCAGTGCACCGGCGCACATCACGCACGGCTCGAGCGTCACGTAGAGCGTGCAGTCGTTCAGACGCCAGTGCCCGACGACGGCGGCGGCGTCACGCAGCGCCAGCACCTCGGCGTGCGCCGTCGGGTCGCCGGTGAGTTCGCGTTCGTTGTGACGCCGGGCGATCACCTGACCGTCGCGCACGACCACCGCGCCGATGGGCACGTCGTCGTGGGCCTCGGCGGCGTGCGCCTCGGCAATCGCGAGGCGCATCGCCTCCTGGTCACCCGGACCGTGAAGCGCTGCCGCAGAGGACATGAGCGGAGGGGGTGGGATTCGAACCCACGGAAGGTTGCCCTTCACACGCT
>JBMOGW010000224.1:0-5688 GCA_049318165.1 Ilumatobacteraceae bacterium | reverse complement strand
TTGATACCGGTGGACCCGAGGTCCACCGCCAGCACCGCGGTCATGAGATCGCACCCCGTACGGCGACGGCCACCTCGGGCCCCGGGTGATGGCACGCCACCAGTCGCGGACTGCCGTCCAGCGACACGAGCGGCGGCTGCTCGGCGGCGCACACGTCGTCGGCACGCCAGCACCGGGTGCGGAAGCGACAGCCGGACGGCGGGTCGATCGGGCTGGGCAGGTCGCCCTGCAGCACGATGCGCCGGCGCACGTGTTCGACGGCCGGGTCGGGAATCGGCACGGCCGACAGCAGCGCCTGCGTGTACGGGTGCTGAGGGTCGCCGTACACCTGCTCGGCAGGGCCGGTCTCGACCACGCGGCCGAGGTACATCACCGCGACGCGGTCGGCCAACTGGCGCACCACGGCGAGGTCGTGCGCGATGAACAGGTACGACAAGCCGAGCCGCTCACGCAGTTCGAGCAACAGGCGCACGATCTCGGCCTGGATGCTGACGTCGAGCGCCGACACGGGCTCGTCGAGCACCAGCAACGCGGGCGAGATGGCGAGGGCGCGGGCGATGCCGACACGTTGGCGCTGGCCGCCCGAGAACTCGTGCGGGTAACGGTCGAGGAACTCGGGACGCAGGTGCACCAGGCGCAGCAGTTCGTCGATGCGTTCGTTCACCTGGTCCTTGGGCGTGCCGTGCACCTGCAGCGGCTCGGCCAGCAGGCGGCGCACCGTCATGCGCGGGTGCAGCGAGGCCTGCGGGTCCTGGAACACGATCTGCAGGTTGCGACGCATCGAGCGCATCGCCTCCGGCCCGAGCGACAGCAGGTCGGTGCCGTCGAACTCCACCGAGCCGCTCGTCGGCTCGATCAGCCGCAGAATGCAGCGACCGGTGGTGCTCTTGCCGCAGCCACTCTCGCCCACCAGCGCGAGCGTCTCACCGCGGCCGACCTCCAGGCTCACACCGCTGACCGCGTGCAGCACGCCGGGGCGACCGCCCTCGGCGCGCACCTTGAACTCCTTCACCAGGTCGGTGACGCGCAGCAGCGGTTGCGGGGCCTGCGTGTCCGTCACGACACCACCCCCGCGGTCACCACGTCGCAGGCGATGTCGCCGCCGCGCCATTCCACGAGCGCCGGCTCGTCCACCGCACAGGAGGGCACGGCCATGGTGCACCGCGGCGCGAACGGGCAGCCGGGCGGCAGGTCCACCGGGTTCGGCGGCGTACCGGGGATCGCACCGAGCGGCTCGCGCTGGTCCAGCCGCGGCAGGCACTCCAGCAACGCACGCGAGTACGGGTGCTGCGGGGCGGCGAACATCTCGCGTACCTGCGCCCGCTCGACCACCCGGCCCGCGTACATCACCGCGACGCGTTCGGTGTGGCCGGCCACCACGCCGAGGTCGTGGGTGATCAGCACCATCGCCAAGCCATGCTCGCGGCGCAGGTCGGTGAGCAGCTCCATGATCTGCGCCTGCACCGTCACGTCGAGCGCCGTCGTGGGCTCGTCGGCGATCAGCACGTCGGGCTTGTTGGCGATGGCCATCGCGATCATGACGCGCTGCCGCATGCCGCCGGACAGCTCGTGCGGGTAGGCGTCGACGCGGCGATCGGCCTGCGGGATGGCCACCTGCTCGAGCAGTTCGACCGCTCGAGCGCGCAGCTCCTTCTTGCCCAGCGAGGCGTCGTGCGCCTTCATCACCAGGGCGAGTTGGCGGCCGATCGTGAGCACCGGATTCAGCGAGGTCATCGGGTCCTGGAACACCATCGAGATCTTCCGGCCGCGCACCGAGCGCAACGTGTCGGTGGACGCGCCGATCAGTTCGGTGCCACGGAACATCGCCGAACCGGTCACCTGTGCCTTCGGCAACAGACCGAGCGTGGCGAGCATGGTGACACTCTTGCCCGAGCCGCTCTCGCCCACCACGGCGACCGCCTCGCCGGCGACGACGTCGAGGTTCATGCCGCGCACCGCTCGCGACGGCCCGGCGGGCGTCGGGAACGTGACCGACAGGTCGCGGATGCGCAGGATCGGCTCGGCCGCGTTGCCGTGCGCCATCACACGCCCGCCTTGACGTCGAACGAATCGCGCAGCGCGTCGCCGAGGTAGTTGAACGCCAGCACGACCGAGAGGATCGCGAGGCCCGGCGCCGTGGCGATCCACCAGTCGTAGAAGTTGGTGGCGCCCTCGGTGATCATCGCGCCCCACTCCGGTGACGGCGGGCGGGCACCGAGACCGATGAAGCTCAGCGACGCGGTGAGCAGCACCACCTGACCGAAGTCCATCGTCGCATTGACCAGCACCGGCGTGTACGCCATCGGCAGCACGTACCGGCGCAGGATCGTGAACCGCTTCAGGCCCACCGCGTGCGCGGACTCGACGTACTCGCGCTGCTTCACCGCGATCACCTGCGCGCGCAGCAGCCGCGCGTAGATCGGCCACCACACCAGCACCATCGCGATCAGCGCGTTGCGCACACCCGGGCCGAGCGAGGCGGTGATCGCCATCGCCAGCAGGATCGGCGGGAACGCCATGGTGATGTCGACGAGGCGCATCAGCACTGCGTCCACCCAGCCGCCGAGGTACCCGGCCGCGGCGCCGACGACCGTGCCGATGAGCACCGACGCAGCGATGACGATGAGCGCGACGGGCAGCGACGTACGCGAACCCCATAGCATGCGCGTGAACACGTCTCGGCCGAGCGCGTCGGTGCCGGCCAGATGGCCCCAGCTCGGGGACTGCAGCCGGTCGGCGACCGCCTCGAGCGGGTCGTACGGCGTCCACAACGGGACGGTGAGCGCGATCAGCGCCCACATCACGATCACGCCGACACCGATGAGCGACGGGCCACGCAACCAGTCGGGGCGTCCCTTGCGCAGGCGGCGCGGTGCGGCGATGGCGACGTCGCTCATGACAGACGGATCCTCGGGTCGGCGAACGCATAGGCGATGTCGCTGAACAGGTTGGTGAACAGGAAGGCCGTGCCGCCGAGCAACGTGACGCCGATGATCGCCGGGTAGTCGAGGTTGCGTGAGGCGTCCACCGCGTAGCTGCCGACGCCCGGCCACGAGAACACGGTCTCGGTGAGCACGGCGCCGGTGAGCAAGAATGCGAACGTGAACGCCACGATCGTGATCGTCGGCAGCAGCGCGTTGCGGAGCGCGTGCGAGTTGACGACGGTGCGCTCGCGCAGGCCCATCGCCCGGGCGACGCGCACGTAGTCGATGGAGAACTCGTCGAGCAGGCTGGCGCGCACCAGACGCGAGACGATGCCCACGACGCCCCAGCCGAGCACGCTGGCCGGCAGCACCAGGTGCAGCACCGCGTCCTTGAACAACGCCAGGTCGCCCATCAGCAGCGCGTCGATCGTGTAGAAGCCGGTCACCTTGTCGGGTGCCACACCACGCGGGTCGATGCGACCCGGGCCGGGCAGCCAACCGAGCTTGGCGTAGAAGATGAAGAGCAGGATGAGGCCGGCCCAGAAGGCCGGCAGGGACGAGCCGATCAGGGCGAAGAACCGCGCCAGGTGGTCGGGCATCCGGTTGCGCTTGCGGGCAGCGAGGACGCCGAGCGTGACACCGACGACGACGCCGAGCGTCAGCGCCACGAACGTCAACTCCAGCGTCGCGGGCAGGCGCACCCACAGGTCGTGGGTGACCGACTGCCGCGTGGTGAACGACGTGCCCATGTCGCCGTGCAGCAGGTTCTTCATGTACTTCAGGTACTGCTGGAACACCGATTGGTCGAGGCCCCAGCGCTCCTTCGCCGCGGCGACGATCTCCGGGTTGTTGAGGTTGCGCTCACCGACGATCGTCACCAGCGGGTCGCCCGGCGTCATGCGCGACACCAGGAACACCACGGACGCGATGCCGAACAGCAGCAGCGGCATCACGGCGATGCGACGGAGGAGGTAACGCTTCAGGTGGAACGCTCCGGTGGGTGCAGCGGTGAGGGGTGCAGCGGTGTGGCGGACCCCCGCCCGCCGCAGGCGCGGTGGGCGGGGGTCTGCAGGTTCAGGTCGGTCAGCCGCGGGTCAGACGGGCGAGCTCGAGGTTGCAGCAGGCGCTGTAGTACAGGCCCTTGATGTCGTCGCGGGCGGCGAGGAACAGGTTCGGGTTGACCACCGGGATGATCACGTGGTCGGCGATCATCGACGTGGCGAGCTGGTTGTAGATCTTCGCTCGCTCGGTGGCGTCCTGCGTGGCGAACGCCGTGCTGAGCAGATCGGTCTGCTCCTTGCTGACCTCGGTGCGACCCCAGGTCTGCCACTGCGAGCCCTCGAGGAGACCGAAGTACTGCACGTACTGGCTGGAGTCGGTGTGGTCCGGGGCGAAGTACAGCATCGTGACGGGGATGCCGTCGGTGCCGATCTTGTCGGCCCACACCGAGATCTCGACGGGGTTCAACTGCAGCTCGATGCCAACCGCCTTGAGGTCGGTCTGCACCTTCTGCATGGCGGTCGAGAAGTCGACGCCGTAGACGTTGAGCGACGGGAACGTGGCGTCGAGGGTGAGGCTGGTGACGCCTTCCTCGGCGAGAAGCGCCTTGGCCTTCTCGAGGTCCTGCTTCGGCTCGGCCAGGCCGTCCGTGCCGGCGAAGCCGTTGGGGATCGGCGAGGGCTGCGCCTTGCCGGCGCCGCCGACGGTGGCGTCGAGGAGACCCGGATAGTCGAGCGCCAGGCGAATCGCCTCACGCACCTTCGGCGTCAGCTTCTCGGCACCTTTGGCGCCCGGGCTGAGGGCGAGGTACACGAAGTTGAAGCTCGGCACCTGCTCGACCGTCACACCATTGCCGCCCATGTCCTTGGCGACGTCGTTGGAGATCTGCATCGCGATGTCGACCGAGCCGGCCTCCAATTGCTGACGCTGGGTGACGGCGTCCGGCGTCTCCTTGATCACGACCTCCGGGAAGGCGGCCTTCGTGGCACCCCAGTACGCGTCGTTGCGCTTCAGGCGCAGCTCGGCGCCCGACTGGTACGCCGCGAGCGTGAACGGGCCGGAGCCGGCGGAGTTGGCGAGGAACCACTCCTCGGCCTTGTCGGTGGCCGGGTCGGCGGTGGCGCCGTTCTTCTCGGCGAGCTTCGAGTTGACGATGCCGAGGTAGCTGGCGTTCACCTGCGCGAGGAACGCCGAGTTCGGCTGCGCCAGCGTGACCTTCACGGTCTGCGCATCAGGCGTGTCGATGGTGTCGATCGTGCCGACGAGGTAGGACGACGAGCCCTGCAGGCCCTTCAGACGCTCCCACGACCACTTCACGTCGGCGCTCGTGACGGGCGTGCCGTCGGCGAACTTCGCCGCAGCGTCGAGCGTGAACGTGAACTCGGTCTGCTCGGGGTTGCTCTCCCACTTGGTCGCGAGACGCGGGATGAGGGTCTTGTTGTCCGGGTCGAGGCCGATCAGCGTCTCGTACACCGCGGTCATGTAGATCTGGCAGGTGTCGCAGTAGGCGCGCTGCGGGTCGAGCGAGTTGACGTCCATGCCGCGTGCGATCAGCAGGGCCTTGTCGGACCCGCCTCCCGACCCACCGGACGAACTGTCGCTGCCGCAGGCACCGAGCAGGAGCACACCGGCAAGACCGATGGCCACTGCCTGACGGACACGTCGCGTTCCGAAACGCATGTCGTTCCCCAATCCGTACCCTCCCCCAATGGCAGGTACAGTGACTGCAGTATTCCCCTCGTGCCAGCGCACGTCAAGGGATCGT
>JBMOGW010000223.1:0-5723 GCA_049318165.1 Ilumatobacteraceae bacterium | reverse complement strand
CACTCGCACGAGCACGACGGTCACGGGCATCATCACGAGCACGGGCACCGGCCGTACCACGTCATCCGCGATCTGCTCGACGCGGCCGACCTGCCCGACCGCGTGCGCGACCGCGCGCAGCGCACGTTCCGCCTGCTCGCCGAGGTGGAGGGCGCGATGCACCGGATGGACCCCGACGAGGTGGAGTTCCACGAGGTCGGTGCGGTGGACGCGATCGTCGACATCGTGGGCGCGTGCGCCGCGCTCGAGGTGTTGGGCATCGACCGCATCGTCTGTGGGCCGATCACCGTCGGTCAGGGCATGGTGCACGCGGCGCACGGCGACCTGCCCAACCCGGCGCCCGCCGTCGTCGAACTGCTCGCCCGGCGTGGTGCACCGAGCCGTGGTATCGCCGACCATCGTGAGTTGGCGACGCCCACCGGCGTGGCGTTGATGACCGCGCTGGCCGACGAGTTCGGGCCGATGCCGGCGCTCACGGTCACCGCCGTCGGCTACGGCGCGGGCAGCCGCGACATCCCCGGCCGTCCGAACGTGGTGCAGGTGGTGATCGGCGAGACGCCCGAGCCCACTCTCACGCCCGACCCCGGCCAGCCGGTACAACTGTTCGAGACCAATGTCGACGACGCCACCGGCGAGGTGATCGCCCACACCATCGCGGCGCTCTTGGCGGCCGGCGCACACGACGCGTGGGCCACACCGATCGTGATGAAGAAGGGCCGCCCGGCGCACACCGTGCACGCGCTGTGCGACCCGTCACGCGCTGCCGAGGTGAGCGCCGTGCTGGTGCGCGAGACGGGCTCGCTGGGCCTGCGCGGCTCGCTGCTGCAGCGCTGGCCGCAGCACCGCGAGGCGGGCAGCGTCGAGGTGCTCGGTCACGCGATCGGCGTGAAGGTGACCGCGGGTCGCGTGAAGGTGGAACACGACGACGCCGCACGCGTCGCCACCGCCACCGGCCTCCCGCTGCGCGAAGTGCTGCGTCAGGCTGCCGACGCCGCCCACCGCCTCACCGACTGACCCCTTGGCGCGTCCAGCGCCACACATCGGAGGCTGCAGTGCTCCGGAAGTGGCACGGCCGGGTCGTGCGGTGTGCTGGACCCTTCTGTGTCACACCTGCGAACGATCCCCACGAGGTCGACGGTGTGACACCGACGGGATGTGACATGAAGGTCGCGGCGCGACTCGGCACGGCGGCCTCGTCGCGGCGATGTCGAGGGTGTCGGGCGCCTCGGGCCCCCGACACCCTCGGACGATGTCAGTTGGCGAGGGCCTGGTCGACGATCTTCTGCAGGTCGGTGATCTCGACCTCGCCCGACACCCGGACCTTCACCTTGCCGTCCTTGCCGACGATCACGAAGTACGGCCAGCCGGTGGCGCCGTAGGCCTGCGCTGCCTTGCCGGCGGCGGCGTCGCCCTGCGACTCGTCCACCAGCACCGGCCACGGCCAGCCCTTGTTGGAGAACCACTGGGCGGGCGGGAAGTTCACCGCGGTCGGCGACACGGCCGTGGCGACGCCGATGACGCGCAGCTCCTCGGGCACGGCACCGCTGTTGCGCCAATCGATCAGGCGCGGCACCTCGGCGTTGCAGTGGGGGCACCAGTGCGCCAGGAAGACCAGCATGTAGGCGCCATCAGCGGCATCGACCTTGATGTCCTGGCCGTTGAAGTTCTTGCCGTCGAGGACCGGCGCCGACGTGCCGACCGCCGGGTCGGGGCTCTTCGCCGAATCGAACGCCGGCAACGGGTCGCCCGTGACGGTGACCGGCTGGCTCGTGGGCAGATCGGCCAGCCCGCCGACCGTCGACGTGGTCGAGTCGCCCGCAGCCGGCGTGTTGTCGTCACCGCCGGACGTCGCGATCACGACGCCGACGATCGCCACGACGACGACCGCGGCGATGGTGACCCACATCCAGGTCTTGCCGCCGCCGCCGCCCTGCGCCTTCGCTGCCGCCTTGCGACGGGCCTCAGCTCGCTTCCGGTTGGCCATCTTCGTCTTCCTCCAGGGGTTGGGGGAGCAGCAGCAGCGCCAGGACGGCTGCGAAGCCGCACAACGCCATCACTGCCAGGGTGATCGCAGGGAATCCGGTCGGCTGCAGCGTGAGCTCGTCACGGCCGCCGAAGGAGATCAGGTTGGGGATGGCGCAGGGCGTGGTGGCCTTGCACTCCTTGGATTCGCCGATGACGCCACGCTCGATGAGCACGTGGTACGTGCTGAGCAGGAAGCCGATGGTGGCGAGGGCCGTGGCGTACCACTTGATGGCTCGGTCACGGCGGATCGCCGCGATCAGCAGGATCACGGCGAGGGGGAACATCATCGTGCGCTGGTACCAGCAGAACCGGCAGGGGATCCAGCCGTAGTGCTCGCTGAAGGTCAGGCTGCCCAGCGTGGCGGTGACGGTGACGACAGCGAGCAGCGGCAGCTGGAACCGGTACAGGACGTCCAGGAGGCGCACGGTCGGTACGGAGGGGACGAGCCGGGCGACGACCATCGCGACGACACCGATCGCAGCGATGATGGCCATGATGGCCGCGATGTCGTGCAGCGTCTGGGCGGACATTCCCCCATTCTGACGCGGATTGCGCAAAAACGGATGGCAGGATGCACGTCGTGCTTCCCCCGGTGGTCGATGCCGCCTTCCTCGAGATGAATCCCCAGGCCGTCCTGGCCGATGTCCGCTGGTACCTCGACGGCCGCGATGGCCATGCGGCGTACCAGGCGGGGCACCTCCCCGGTGCCGTGTGGGTGGATCTGGAGGGTGCGCTGGCGCGTCACGACCTGCCGGCCACCGAGGGCCGTCACCCGCTGCCCTCGCCGGAGGCGTTCGCCGAGGCCATGGGTGCGCTGGGTATCGGCGACGGCACCGTGGTGGTGGCGTACGACGACACCGGCGGCCTGACCGCCGGTCGCCTGGTGACGATGCTGCGCATGCTGGGCCGTGATGCTGCGGTGCTGGACGGCGGCCTGGCGGTGTGGACCGCCGAGGGTCGGCCCGTGGCCACGGGCCCCGTCGTTCCGCTGCCGCCCACCACGTTCACGCCTGCGCCCTGGCCCACCGATCGGTTGGCCTCGGCCGCCGAGGCCGCCGCCCACGCCACCGCCGGTGGCGCGGTGCTCGACGCCCGTGCCGCCGAGCGGTTCACGGGCGAGCAGGCGCTGATCGACCCGCGTCCCGGTCACATTCCCGGCGCACGCAATGCCCCGTGGTCGTCGGTGCTCGGTGCCGACGGCCGGCTGAAGTCGCCCGAGGAACTGCGCGCCCACTACGCGTCGCTGGGCGCGGCCGATGGCGATGCCATCGCCTACTGCGGCTCGGGGGTCAGCGCGTGCATGAACGTGCTGGCGATGGAGCACGCCGGGCTCACCCCGCCGCGCCTCTACGTCGCCAGTTGGTCCGGCTGGTCGGCCGACGCGGACCGCCCCGCCGAACTCGGCCCGGCGAGCCCGCGCCCGCAGAACTTAAGTTCTGCGAGCCAGCCCCCGGAGGGTACGGAGGGTGACGCTCGTGGCTGAGCCCACGCACGGCGAACAGGACCGCGACGAGGGCGAGGCCCGCGAGCCGGCCAGCGCGATGCCGGCCGCCGAGGCCGGCACGTCCACCGGGGTCGCCGCACTGCGCGATCTGCGCCGCCGCCGGCAGTTGCACCGGCTCGGCAACCTCGACTGGTTCGAGGCCGCCTACCGCGTCTACCTGTTCGGCTTCTTCGGTGGCGGCGCCGTCCTCTGGCTGAGCAGTTCGGTGAAGGACGAGCCGGTCAGCGCGGCGTTGCAGGCCGACATCCTCCGCCACGGCCCGTCCGTGCTCGGACTGCTCGTCGCGGTCGCGTTCATGGCCGGTGTCCGCGGTGGTGCTCAGGGTGGTCCGTTGGCGCTCGAGGCCGCCGACGTCACCTACATCATGCTCGCCCCCATCGACCGCCTCCATGCGCTCATGCGGCCGGCGGCGCAGCGCCTGCGCAGCGCCCTGTTCTCCGGAGCGCTCGCCGGCGGCATCGTCGGTCAGCTCGCCGGTCGACGCCTTCCGGGTGGCACGTTCCAATGGTTCTGCTCCGGGGCCTTGTACGGGATGAACCTTGCCGCCGTGTGGGTGGGCGCGGCGCTGTTCGCCCACGTGGTGAGGATGCCCCGTTGGATGGCGACGTTGTTCGGCCTCATCGGCGTCGGCTGGCAGGCGGCCGCCATCGCATGGGGGGTGCCGGGCGCGTTCAACCTCGACGGCAGCCTGGCGTTGTGGGGCTGGCGCGTGCACCCCGTCGACCTGCTCGCCGTGGCCGTGTCGGCGGCGGTGGTGGTGTTCGGCATCACCCAACTGCGGCGCATCTCGCTCGACGCGCTCGCCCGGCGCAGCGCGCTGGTCGCCCAGTTGCGCTTCGCGGTGACGATGCAGGACCTGCGCACCGTCATCCTCCTGCGCCGCCAGCTGAACCAGGAGCACTCGCGTCGCCGTCCCTACATCCGCATGCGCCCGGCGGGCCCCGGCACGGGCCTGACGGCCAGCATCTGGCGCCGCGGCTGGCACGGCCTGCTGCGCTTCCCGGTGCCGCGCCTGGTGCGCATGGCCGCCCTCGCCGCCACCATGGGCGTGCTGCAGGCGATGGTCATCCGCGGCACGACGCCCGCCTTCCTCGCCACCGCGATCATCGGTTTCGTGCTCGGCATGGAGGCCAGCGAGCCGCTCTCCCAGGAGGTCGACCAGGCCGACCGCGCCGACGCCCTGCCGATCGAGCGCGGCGAGCTGATGAGCCGCCACCTGCTCGCTCCGGCCGTGATGCTCATCCCGTTCGGGTTGATCGCCGGGCTCGTCGCCTATTTCACGCTCGGGGCCAACAGCGACGCACTCGTGCCGGCGCTGATCCTGTGCGTGCCCAACGTGCTCGGTGGTGCCACGGGCGGCGTCATCAGCATCGTGCGCGACATGCCCGATCCCAGCAGCGCCACCACGCAGCAGGCGTTCATGCCGCCGGAGATGGTCGGCTTCACGTCCGCGCTGCGCATCGCCTGGCCGATCCTGGTCAGCGCCGCCGGCGTCTCCACCGTGCTGCTGGTCCGTGTGGCCATGCGGCTCGGCGATTCGCTCACCGGCGCGGCCATCCGTGGCGCGCTGGGGTCGTTGCTCATCGTCGTCCTCGTCCACCAGTGGGTCCGCCTCAGGGACCGCCTCCGCCGCCGAATCCGTGAGTTCATGGAGGAAGGGCGCAACTACACCGCGCAGCAAAGGAGCTCGGCATGACGGCCGCCCTCAGCACCAAGGGTCTGACGAAGGACTACGGCGACCGGCCTGCGCTCGAGCCGCTCGACCTGAACGTCGCCCAAGGTGAACATGTGGCGCTCGTCGGTCACAACGGCAGTGGCAAGACGACGTTCCTGCGCATGGCCGCGGGTCTGCTCGACCCGTCGGGCGGAGAGGTGCGCATCATGGGCCACCACTCCGGTTCGATCGAGGCGCGGCGCTCGCTCAGCTGGCTGAGCGACACCCCGACGTTCTACGACGACCTGTCGCTGTGGGAACACCTCGAGTACGTCGGCCGACTGCATTCGGTGGCCGACTGGCAGCGCAAGGCCGAGGAGTTGCTCGAGCGGCTGCAGCTGACCAACCGTCGTGACGACGGGCCGACCACGTTCAGTCGCGGTCTGCGCCAGAAGGCGGCGATCACGCTGGCGATGGTGCGCCCGTTCGACGTGCTGCTGGTGGACGAGCCGTTCGTCGGTCTCGACAGCAACGGCAAGG
>JBMOGW010000222.1:0-5733 GCA_049318165.1 Ilumatobacteraceae bacterium | reverse complement strand
GGGAAGGCCGGGTTCGACGCGGCCTCGACCACCAACTCCAGTGGGCCGGCGGGTGCGGCGGGCAACGGCACGCCGGTGCGGCGCGGGTGGATGCCCTGCACCGGGCCCTCCGGTGTCCACACCAGGCCCTCGCTCTGGAAGCCGGCCGAGTCGGGATGGAAGCCGAGGTCGACGACGGCCTCCAGCTGCGGACCCACCCACTCGTCGGGCACGTCGGCGGTGAAGCGGAACCACGTGGTGCCCCACGGGCGGCTCCACTTCGTGCCCACCGCGAATGGCCGTGCACCCGCCGCCATCGCGGCCATCGCCTCGGCGTACGTCACCGGTTCGCCCGGCGCGTCCCACGCCTCCACCTGCATCGGCACGGACGCTCGGTACATCGCCGGCATCACTCGCTCGTGCAGTTCCTGCCGGATGCGTCGCTCCACCAACACCGAGTCGTCGTGCATGGGCCAGAGGCTACGTTTCGCACATGCGCCCGTCCGACCCCGCCGTGTGGGAGCACCTCCGCGAGCTCTGCGACCCGCTGCCCGGCACCTCGGTGAAGACCAGCCACGGCGAGCTGGCGTGGAGCGTCGCGGTGGGCGGCAAGGCGTCGAAGACGAAGCAGTTCGCCACCACCTGGGACCACCATCACGACGATCGCAATGCGGTGGTCTTCGCCGCGCCGCCCGGCGCACAGGACGACCTGATCGCCGCCCGGCCCGACCTCTACTTCCGCCCGCCCTACGTGGGCGGTCGCGGCTGGGTGGGGATGTACCTGGACACCGGCCCCATCGACTGGGACCTCGTCGCACTGCACCTGGCCGACGCCCACGCTCTAACGTCGGCCGGGTGACCGACACGCCCGACACCCGCCCGCTCGCCGGGGTGCGCGTCCTCGACCTCACCCGCGTGCTCGCCGGCCCGCACGCCGCCCGGATGCTGTGCGACCTGGGTGCCGAGGTGATCAAGGTGGAGCCGCCGGAGGGCGACATCACCCGCACCACCTACCCGCGCATCAACAGCATCTCCAGCTACTTCGCCCAGCAGAACGCGGGTAAGCGCTGCGTCAGCATCGACCTCGACCACGAGGAGGGTCGCGAGCTGCTGCGCCGCCTGGCAGACCTCAGCGACGTGCTGATCGAGAACTTCCGGCCCGGCGTGATGGACCGTCTCGGTCTCGGCTGGGACGTGCTGCGCGCCCGCAACCCGCGCCTGATCTACGCGTCGGGCAGCGGCTACGGGCAGACCGGGCCGTGGGTGCACCGCCGTGCCTACGCGCCGGTGGTGGGCGCCGAGAGCGGGTTCACGATGGCGCAGGGCGACGCCCGCGGCGGCCACTACGCGAACGACGCACACAGCCACGCCGACGTGTACACCGCGCTCGAACTCGGTGCTGCGGTGCTGGCCGCGCTGTACCAGCGAGAGCGCACCGGCCACGGCGACCGCATCGACGTGTCGATGGGCCAGACGATGCTGTACGTGAACGAGCACGCGCACGACCACCTGTGGGACGGCGACGTGCCCGATGGCGTGATCCGCAGCTTCCGCCCGATGGACTACCCGGTGCTCACCGCGGCCAACGGCGAGTCGGTGATCATCAGCGGCCATCCGGCCGAGAACAAGACGTTCGACTTCTACATGCTGGCGATCGATCGCGAGGACCTGATCACCGACCCGCGCTTCGCCGACACCGCCGGACGCCTCGAACACCTGGCGACGATCTTCGCCGCGATGGACGAGTGGGCGTCGCGGATGCCGGATGCGCAGTCGATCGAGGACTCGATGTCGCGCCACAAGCTGGCCGTGGGCAAGCTGCGCAGCGTGCGCGAGGTGTGCGCCACGGACTGGGCGCACGACCGCGAGGCCGTCGTCGAGGTGCCCGACCGCGGTGACGGCGTCATCCGCGTGCCCAACGCACCGTGGCGGTTCGAAGGCAGCTCCATCCGCACCGCCGGCGAGCCGCGCTACCGCGGCGAGGACAACCGCGCCGTGCTCAGCGGCCTGCTCGGGCTGGACGACGCCGAACTCGACCGGTTGCAGGCGTCGGGCATCCTCACCGACCGCATCCCCAAGCGGGGCTGACGGAGGCCTGGTGCTGCGCTTCCCCGTCGTGCCGATGAAGGCGGCGATCGGCAACCTGCCGGCCGCTGCCGACGACGGGAAGTGGGCGTACGAGATCAAGTGGGACGGATACCGCACGCTCGCGTTCGTGGACGGGGGCGAGCTGCGCCTGCAGAGCAGCAACTCGCACGACGTGACGGCGAAGTATCCCGAGTTGACCGGGCTGCCCGCTGCGGTGGAGGCCGGTTCGGCGATCCTCGACGGCGAGCTGGTGGTGCTGGCCGACGACGGGCGCCCGAGCTTCGAGATGTTGCAACGCCACGAGACGCAGGTGGCGTTCTACGCGTTCGACGTGCTGCAGGTGGGTGGCGTCGACGTGATCGCCGAGCCCTACGAGGCGAGACGTGAGCGCCTGGTCGGCCTGCTGGCACCGGGCGCGAACTGGATGGTGCCCGGCCATCGCGTCGGCGACGGTGCGGCGCTACTGGCAGCCACCGCCGAGCGCGGACTGGAAGGCGTGATGGCCAAGCGCCTCGGGTCGGTCTACCGGCCCGGGAAGCGCTCGCCTGACTGGCGGAAGGTGAAGAACCGGGTGCGCACCGAGGTGCTGGTCGGCGGGTTCACCGCCGGCGCCGGCAACCGCAGCAGCACGTTCGGTTCGCTGCTCGTGGGCCTGCCCACCGACGACGGTCGGCTGGCGTTCGCGGGCGGTGTCGGCACCGGTTTCGACCAGCGCACGCTCGACGAACTGACCGCGCTGCTGCGCACCCTCGCGACGGACACGTGCCCGTTCGACCCGCCCCCACCGCGCACCGTCACCGCCGGTGCGACGTGGGTGCGACCGGTGCTGCAGGCGACCATCGAGATCGCCGAGTTCACCAACGACGGCCTCGTCCGCCATGCGAGCTTCATCGGCATCCGTAGAGTGCCCTCGTGATCACCCGCGACGACGCACTCGCCCTGGACGCCGCCGACCCGCTCGCCCACTTCCGCGACCGGTTCCACATCCCCACCGACGTCGTGTACCTCGACGGCAACTCGCTGGGCATGCCGCCGAAGCGCACGCTCGAGCGGATCACCGAGATCTACGAGCAGGACTGGGCCACCGGGCTGATCCGCTCGTGGGAGCACTGGGTCGACATGCCCCAGCGCGTGGGCGACGTGCTGGCACCGCTGATCGGCGCGCACCCGGGCGAGGTGGTGGTGCACGACACCACGACGTTGAACGTGTACCAGTTGGTGCACGCGGCCATCGGCCTCAACCCCGGCCGCACCGTGATCGCGATCAGCGAGCACGACTTCCCCACGGATCGCTACGTGGTGGACGGCATCGCTGCGTCGCTCGGTCACACGGTGCGCCATGGGTTCGACCGGCTCGACGACGTGGCGGTCGCCGTGTGCTCGGTCATCGACTACCGCACCAGCGAGCTCGTCGACGTCGCGGCCGAGACCGCACGCGCCACTGCGGCCGGCGCCGTCGTGGTGTGGGACCTGTCGCACGCCGTGGGCGCGATCGAGATCGACCTGCACGCCTGCGGGGCGCAGCTGGCCGTCGGCTGCAGCTACAAGTTCCTCAACGGCGGCCCCGGCGCGCCGGCGTGGAGCTTCGTGGCGAAGGAGTTGCAGAGCACGATCCGGCAGCCGATCTGGGGATGGTTCGCCACCACCGATCAGTTCGCGATGGGCCCCACGTTCGAGCCGCGACCCGACATCGCCCGCCTGCTGCTGGGCACACCGACGATCATGGCGCTGGCAGCCGCAGAGGTGGGCATCTCGCTGTCGGCCGAAGCCGGCATGCGCGCCATCCACGCCAAGGGTGGCGCGCTGACGGACTTCGCGCTCGACCTGTGCGACCAGCACGGTCTCGCCAGCCCGACGCCACGCGACCCCTCCCGACGCGGCAACCACGTCGCCATCGAGCACCCGCGTGCCAAGGCACTGGTGAAGGAACTGCAGGCCCGCGACGTGATCTTCGACTTCCGCGAGCCGAACATCATCCGCGCCGGCTGCAGCCCGTTGACCACTCGCTTCGTCGACGTGTTCGACGGCATCCAGGCGATCGCCACCGCCGACTGACGGCGTTCGCGTTGCGCCCCGGTCAGGCGATCGGCGCAGCCGCGGCCGACGAGTTCGACCGCGTGATCGAGCCCAGCGTTCCGAACGCCACCAGGGCCGTCACGCCGATGACGGCCAGGCTGAGCACCGCGAGCGGCAGGTTCGTGCGCCCGTCGAGCGACCAGACCAGCAGCGGTGCGGCCCACACCACACGACAGAGCGCCAGTGCAGCCATGATGGCCGCCGCACGTGCCGGCGACCAGCGCCGAAGGCCCCACGCGCCCGGATGCACGACCACGACCACGGCCACCTGCCAGACGCCGTACGCCACGAACAGGGTCAGCCACGCGGCGTTCGTCGGCCCGACGGCGCCGAGCGCGAGCCATGCTCCTGCCACGCAACCGAGAAGGACGAGCGCTCGCACCACCGTGTCGAGCACGACCCACGCGATCGCTTGCGGGCGAACCGGTCGATCCATCCTCAGCCACCTCCGTTCGCTGGTCGAAAGGGATTCTCCGTCACTGGGCCACGGATTCGCCAGTGAACTCTCCGTGAACGATCCTCAGGTGGCGAGCTCGGCGCGGTCGCGGTACTGGTCGAGGGCCTCGGGGTTGGCGAGCGCCTCGGTGTTGCGCACCGGTCGGCCGTTGACCACGTCGGCGACGGCCAGCTCGCTGATCTTGTTGCTGCGCGTGCGCGGCACGTCGGAGACCTGCGCGATCCGCGCCGGCACGTGACGCGGCGACGCGTTGCTGCGCAGCACACGGCGAATCTCGGCCTGCAGCTCGTCGGTCAGCGACGCACCTTCGGCCAGGCGGACGAACAGCACGATGCGTGTGTCGTCGTCGAACTCCTGCCCCACGGCGACGGCCTCCATCACCTGGGGCAGCTGCTCGACCTGCGCGTAGATCTCGGCCGTGCCGATCCGGACGCCACCCGCGTTCAACGTGGCATCGCTGCGACCGTGGATCACCCAGCCGCCCTGCTCGGTGCGCGAGGCGAAGTCGCCGTGCGCCCACACGCCGGGGAAGCGGTCGAAGTAGGCCGAGTGGAAGCGGCTGCCGTCATCGTCGCCCCAGAACCCGACCGGCACCGACGGGAACGGCTGGGTGCACACCAGCTCGCCCTTCACGCCGGGCTCGCGCACGGGTCGCCCGTCCTCGTCGAACACGTCGGTGGCCATGCCCAGCCCGGCGCCCTGGATCTCGCCGGCGTACACCGGACGCGTCGGGTCACCGCCGACGAAGCAGCCGCACAGGTCGGTGCCGCCGCTGATCGACGCCAGGTGCACGTCGTCCTTCAACGAGCGGTAGACCCAGCGGAACCCTTCGTCGCTGAGCGGCGAGCCAGTGCTGCACACGGTGCGCAGCGACGACAGGTCGTGCGTGTCCTTCGGCGACAGCCCGGCCTTGAGCACCGAGTCGACGTACTTGGCAGAGATACCCAGCAGCGTGAGCCGCTCGGACTGCGCCACGTCGAGCAGGACGTTCGGCGAAGGGTGGAACGGGTTGCCGTCGAACAGCACGATCGTGGCGCCACTGCCCAGCCCCGACACGAGCCAGTTCCACATCATCCACCCGCACGTCGTGAAGTACATGACCCGGTCACGCACCCGCACGTCGCAGTGCAGTT
>JBMOGW010000221.1:0-5743 GCA_049318165.1 Ilumatobacteraceae bacterium | reverse complement strand
GCACCTTGAACACCGAGAGCTGCCCGATGTAGGGGTCGGCGATGGTCTTGAACACGTAGGCCAGCGGCTGGGCCGCCGGTTCGGCGGCCACCTCGACCGTGTGATCACCGGCGAGCACCGCAGTGGTGCGGTCCGCGGCGGTGGGCGACAACTCGCACAGCAGGTCGGCCAGCCGGTCGATGCCCACGCCCGTGGTGGCCGAGCCGAGGAGCACCGGGAACTCCACGCAGTCGAGCACCTCGTGTGCCAGCGTGCGCTCGAGTTCGGCCACGCTCGGCGTGTCGCCGGACAGATAGCGCTCGAGTTGATCGTCGTCGCCGGCGACGATCTCCTCCACCAGCGCGTCGTGCAGCGAGTGCTCCTCGTCGGCCACGTCCGCCGGCACCGGCTCGCTGCGGCGTGCACCGGACGCGTCGTAGTCCAACGCCTCCTCGCTCAACACGTCGACGACGCCGTGCAGTGTGCCCGCCTCTCCCAAGGGCAGCTCGAGTGGCGCGATGCCGCTGCCGAACGTGTCGCGCAGCTGCTGCAGCACGAGGTGGAAGTCGGCGCGGTCCTTGTCCTCCTTGCTCACGAAGATCATTCGCGGCAGGCGCATCGCCGCGGCGCGCCGCCACAGCGACTCGGTCTGTGGCTCGACGCCCTCCACGGCGCTGACGACGAACACGGCCAGGTCCGCGACCGCCATCGCCGCATCCACCTCGCTGGTGAAGTCGATCCCGCCGGGCGTGTCGAGCAGGTTCACCTTGTAGGTGTTGCCGTCGGTGGCCTTCCACTCGAACGGTGCGACCGCCAGCGACAGCGAGATGCGCGCCTTCTGTGCCTCCGGCTCGTGGTCGAGCACGCTGGTGCCGTCGTCCACCTTGCCCGGCTTGGGGATGGCACCCGCTCGTGCCAACAGCGCCTCGGCCAGCGTGGTCTTGCCGACGCCTGCGTGGCCAACCAGGACCACGTTGTGGATCCGTTCGGTCGGGAAGGTCGTCACGGGATACCCCCTGCATGCATGTGGTTGTGCATCCGACGGTAGCCCTCGTCGCAGGGGTGCCGTTCCGGGCCGAACGGCACGTTGATCAGGGCCGGAGGTCCCCAGACGCGACAGGGCTTGGAACGCCAGAGGGGCACCGGCGATCAGTAGATTCGGCGCGTGTCACGAGAGCGCCGCACACTGGTCGTCCTGTTCCTCGTGGCGCTCGGACTCCGCCTGGCGTGGGTGCTGTCGGTCAGCCGCGACGGATTCGCCGAGAACGATTCGCTCTTCTACCACGTGGTCGCGTCGAACATCTCCCACGGTGGGGTGTACGGCAGCATCTTCGGCGAGCCCTCCGCGCGCTGGCCACCGGGATGGCCGGCGATCCTCGCCGTGCTGTACCGCGTGTTCGGCGAGCACCCTGTTGCCGGCGAGGTGTTCAACGCGTTCGTCGGCGCCATCACCGTGCCGTTGCTGTACCTGCTCGTGAAGCCGCACTTCGGTCGGCGGGTGGCGCTCATCGCCGCAGTGATGTTGTGTGTCATGCCGGGCCCGATCCTGTGGACCGACATGCTCGTCACCGAGACCGTGTTCACGTTCCTGCTGGTGCTGTTCTTCCTCCTCGTGATGCGCGCCTCGCCGACATGGAAGTGGGCCGCCGCCCTCGGCCTGTACGTCGGCCTCGTCGCGATGGTGCGCAGCGAGGCCATCATCTGGTTGACCGTGCCTGCGGTGCTGTGGTGGCGTACGGCCGGGTGGCGGGTGGCCCTGCCGCGCATGGCCGCCGCAGGCGCAGTGTTCCTGCTCGCGCTCGTGCCGTGGGCGATCCGCAACACGAACGCGATGGGTTCGTTCGTGCCCCTGTCGACGAACGCGGGCGAGACCTTGTACGCGGGTCACAACCCGAACGCGAACGGCATGCAGAACCACCCGAGCGAGGCACTCACGGCCTCGTTCGGCACGCCGAACACCGCCGAGTGGGAGGTCGCCTGGTCGAAGGGTCTGCAGCGCGAGGCGATCTCGTGGGCGGTGCGCCACCCGGTGCAAGAGGTGACGCTGATTCCGAAGAAGATCCTCGCGCTCAACCGCGGCGACTCGTACGCGTTCGACTGGTTGAACATGCAGCCGTTCCCCACGCTCGGCCCCACGTGGACCACCTACATCTCGGTGGTCGCCGACTTCGCCTGGTTCACGTTGCTGGCACTGACGCTGGTCGGCGTCCTGGCGCTGGGCCGCGCCGTCTGGCGGCAGCGGCTCATGGTGGCCATCGCGACGATGTTCGTCACCATCCTGGTCGTCTACGGGTTCGTCTACTACGGCAACTATCGCTACCGCCTGCCCTACGAGCCGCTGATGATGGTGGTCGCCGCACTGGTGGTCGACCGCGCCTGGACGGGCCTGCGCATGGCCCGCGACGCGGACGCCATCGTCGCCGACGAGTCGCCGGCCGAACCCGCCGCAGGCTGACGCCGAGCCGAGCTGGCGGAAAACGGGAACGAGGCGCCCGGGGAAACCGGACACCTCGCTCGCTGTGAGCCCAAGAAGGGAATCGAACCCTTGACCTACGCATTACGAGTGCGTTGCTCTACCGACTGAGCTACCTGGGCAACAGGGAGCAATGTTAGCGGCGACCCCCGGACGCGCCCACCCCGATTCGTTCAGGGTCGGGGCCGGTTCAGCGGCCGGGCAGGGACGGCAGATCGAGCAGCAGCGATTGCAGGAGCAGCGTCTCGTTCGGGTTGCGTTCCAGCGACTCCAGCGCCACGTGCACCCGCTGCACGGCGTGGACGGCCGAGTCGTGACGCGGCGACGTGCCCTGCACCAGTGCGTCGCGGTAGGTGCCGGCCAGCACGGCCAGGCCACTGCGCAGCTCGTCGACGCGATGGCGGCGCAGTTCGCGCTTGTGTCGTTCCTCCAGCTGCTTGCGGCCGCTGCCGCGTTCGCCGGCCGCGGCCACCCGTTCCTCCAGCTGGGTCATCTCGGCGGCCTGGCGCTCGGCGAGCGGTGCGGCGGCCGCCTCGATCAACCCGTTCAGCTCGGCGCACAGCCGTACCACGGTGGTGCCGGTGCCGTCGAGCCGTTGCGGGATCGCGGCGAAGGCGGCGCGTCGCTCGACCAGTCCGGGGTCGACGGCCAGCACCCGGGCTCGGGTGAGGTTGCCTTCGGCGGCGGTGGCCGCGATGGCGGCAGCGTCGGGAGCGATGCCCTCGGCGGTGAGGATGTCGCGGATGACGGACTCGGCGATCGACGTGAAGTCGATGCGGACGCAGCGCGACGCAACGGTGACCAGTTCAGGCGGCACCTGGTCGGCGAGCACGATGAACGTCGTCGACGGTGGTGGCTCTTCGATCGTCTTCAGCAGCCGGGCGGCGGCGTTGGCGTCGAGCAGGTGGAACTCGTGGAGGATCATCACCTTGCGCGAGCCCTCCACCGGAGCGAGGGCCGCTGAGCGGATGAGATCGCCCACCTGGTCCTTGCTGATGGTGGCGCCGGTGCGGCGCACCTCGGCGACGTCGGGGTGCTCGCCCAGCAGCGCCAGGCGGGCGTCGCGCTGGTCGGCGTCGTCGATGCCGGCGAGCAGCAGGGCAGCGAACGCCCGGGCGGCCTCGTCCTTCGTGGACCCTGGCGGGCCGACGAACAGGTAGGCGTGCACCGGGCCGGCCGCGGCTCGGGTGAGCGATGCGACGGCGCGGGGTTGCCCGACGACGCCGTCCCACACCGAGCGGGTGTACTCGGCGAACATCTAGAGACCGAGCCGATCGGCGATGACGGTGCGGATGGTGCGCGCCACGGTGTCCTTGTCGGGGGTGCCGTCGACCACCACCCACCGGTCGGGCTCGGCCGCCGCCATCGCCCGAAAGCCGTCACGAACGCGCCGGTGGAAGCCCGGGTCCTCCTGCTCGAAGCGGTCGAGTTGGCGGGTGCGCATGCGCGATGCCACCAGTTCCTCGGGCACGTCCAACAGGATCACCAGTTCCGGCCAACGGCCTTCGATCGCCCAGTCGTTGATGCGCCGGATCTCGTCGAGATCGAGGCCGCGCCCGTACCCCTGGTAGGCGAGGGTGGAGTACACCGTGCGGTCGCTCACCACGTGCCGTCCGCCATCGAGCGCAGGGCCGACCAACTCGTGGAGGTGCTGTGCCCGGTCGGCGGCGGCGAGCAGTGCCTCCGAGCGGTGGGACAGGTGGGTGTTGCCCGTGTCGTGGAGGATCTCGCGGATGCGGCGGCCGATGTCGGTGCCCCCGGTCTCACGCGTCAGCACGGCACCGATGGCATCGGCGAGACGCGCCGCGTGGGTGCTCTTGCCGCTCGCTTCTGCTCCTTCGAAGGCGATGTACCGACCGCGCTGCATGCGAGGCGCACCATACCGACCGGGCCGCGCTACGCTGTGAATGAGATACAAATCCCGAAATGTGAGAATGCATGTGGATCCCCGTCACCGTCGTCGCCGCCGGCTTCCAAACCGCACGCACTGCGCTGCAGCACCGCCTGCGCGCCCTGCTCTCGGTCAGCGGCGCCGGGTTCGTGCGCTACCTGTACGGGGCGCCACTGTCGACGCTGGCCGTCCTGGTGGCCTGGCGCACAGGCGTGGCCTGGCCGCACATCGCCGGCCGCTTCTGGCCGGTGATCGCCGCCGGTGGCGTGGCGCAGATCCTCGGCACCGTGTGCCTGATCCACGCGTTCGACGCACGTGACTTCGCGATCGGCACGATGTTCAGCAAGACCGAGGTGGTGCAGGTCGCGCTGTTCTCCGCGGTCCTCCTCGGCGAGACGCTGCCACCCGCAGGCTGGCTCGGCGTGGTGGTGTGCACGGTCGGCGTCGTCGCGCTGGCCACGAAGGGCAAGCGGCTGACATGGGCGCTCGTGCGCCAGCCCGCTGCCGGCTGGGGCCTCGCCGCGGGCGGACTGCTGGGCCTCGCCGCGGTCTGCATCCGTGCCGCGACCAAGGCGATGACCGACAGCCCGGCGGTGATGCGGGCGTTGGTGACGCTCGCCGTGATGAACACCATCCAGACCATCGTGCACGGCGGCTACCTGGTGCTGCGCGAGCGGCCGCAGATCCGCCTCGCCGTGGTGCACTGGCGCAGCAGCGCCGTGGTCGGCCTGCTGAGCGTCTGTGGCTCGGCCGGCTGGGCGATCGCGCTGTCACTCGAACAGGCAGCAAAGGTGCGCACGCTCGGCCAGGTGGAGGTGCTGTTCACGTTCGCGGTGTCGCGTTGGTGGTTGCGGGAGCGACACGCTGCAGTCGAGTACGCGGCGAGCGCGCTCGTGCTGGCCGGCGTACTGCTCGTCCTCCTCGGCGGTTGACGGGTCCCCGGTCCGGGACCGGCGTCAGGCCTTCTTCTTCGGCGCAGCCTTCTTCGCCGGGGCCTTCTTGGGTGCAGCCTTCTTCGCCGCAGCGCGCTTGGTGGCGGCGGCCTTCTTCGCCGGCGCACCACCCTTCTCGATGATCGCCTCGCGGCGCACCGCGAGCAGTTCGTACGCGCGCTCGGGCAGCATCGCATCCAGACGGTCGCCCTTCGACAGCGATGCATTGGTCTCGCCGTCGGTGACGTAGACACCGAACTTGCCGTCCTTGGCGACGACCGGCTTGCCGCTCACCGGGTCGTTGCCGAACTCCTTCAGCGGGCCCTTCGCCGCCAGGTTCGCACCGCCCCCGCGGCGGAACACCTTCGGCTGGCTGAAGATCTGCACGGCCTCCTCGAGCGAAATCGTGAGCAGCTGCTCCTCGCTCTGGATGTTGCGGAAGTCCTTGCCCTTCTGCACGTACGGGCC
>JBMOGW010000220.1:0-5898 GCA_049318165.1 Ilumatobacteraceae bacterium | reverse complement strand
TTCTCGAAGGTGCGCTCGTTCGTGTTCATCGACGGCATCGACGAGGTCACCGACTTCTTCCGTGGCGAGGAGGACATCGCCAACGCCATCCACCGCGTCAACACCGAAGCGGATGTGGTGTGGGTGGACGGTCACAGCGACTACGGCCACGCCTTCGAGGTGTTCTGGGAGCGCTACGGCAAGGACATCGGCCCGAAGACCACGGTGCTGCTGCTCGGTGACGCACGGAACAACTACCACGCGTCGCAGAGCTGGGTGATCAAGGAGATCCGCCACAAGGCGCGCCACGTGTACTGGCTGAACCCCGAGCCGAAGAGCTACTGGAACACCGGCGACTCGATCGTCGGCGACTACGGCACGCACACCGACGGCGTGTACGAGTGCCGCAACCTGCGCCAGCTCGAGGGTTTCGTCGAGAAGCTCGCCTGAGCGAGTCGTCCGTGCGGCGATTCGGCAGCGCCACCCAACTGCGTCTCGACGCCGTCGTCTTCGGCTACTTCATGCCGATCGGCATGCTGTTCGTCGGCGTGTCGCGCTTCGTGCGCGAGGAACTGGGCGGCGGCGACTTCGTGGTCGGGCTGGCGACGACGATCTTCTTCGTCAGCGCCATCGTCGCTCGCCCGTGGGCCGGCCGGGTGATGGATCGCATTGGCCGCCGCCCGTTCATCGTGCCACCGCTGCTGGGCATGGCGGTGACGACCGTCCTGATCAGCATGAGCACGGCGGTGTGGATGGTGGTGGTGCTGCGCGTCGTGCAGGGTGCCGTGGGCTCGATGCTGTACACGGCGTTGGCGGCGACGGCCACCGACTTGGCGCCGCCCGAGCGCCGCGGTGCGGCGATGGCCAGGCTGAGTGTGATGGTGTACCTCGGCTTCGCCATCGGCCCGTTCGTGGGGGAGTACCTGTTCGACCAGCACCACTGGTGGCTGTTCGCGGTGGCCGGTGGCATGACCACCGTGTCGGCAGTGATCGCGCTCGGCCTGCCGGAGACGAAGCCCGCGGTGCCGGCCGACCGGGCGGTCGCCACCCCCGCGAAGTGGTCGTCGTTGATGCGGCTCGTGGCGCGCCCCGGCGTCGCGCAGGCGACCGTCGGCTTCGGGTACGCGTGCCTGATCAGCTTCCTGCCGAAGTACTCGCGCGAGATCGGCATCGGCGCGTCGGGTCCGCTGTTCGTGACGTTCGCCGTGTGCACGCTGGTGGTGCGCGCCGTCAGCGGCCCGCTGGGCGACCGCGCCGGCTACGCGGTGGTGGCGCTGCCAGGGGTCGGGTGCATCGGCCTCGGCCTCAGCGGCCTGGCGCTGGCGCCCCACGGGTGGATGGCGTTCCCCTCGATCGCTCTGGTCGGCATCGGCTTCGGTGCGTCGTTCCCGGCCCTCACTGCGCTGGCCGCGCAACGCGCGCCGGAGGCCGAGCGCGCCGCCGCGCTGGGCACGTTCCTCAGCTTCAACGACATGGGCAGCGCGCTGGCGGGCCCACTGGTCGGCTTCATCGCCCAACAGATCGGCTTCCGCTGGGTGTACGGCATCCCCGCGATGGTCGCGTTCGCCGGTGCCACGGTGGTGGTGTCCCTGCTGCCCGATCGCACCCTCGCCCGCGCCTGACGTACGGGCCCGATAACGAGTGTTTCGTGCGCCACGGGGCGCATGAAACACTCGTTATCGCTCGACCGGCACCGAGTGACCAGCCGTCGCGTCAGGACCGCTGGTAGTTGGGGGCTTCCTTGGTGATGGTCACGTCGTGTGGGTGGCTCTCGTTGCGGCCCGCCGTGGTGACCCGCATGAAGCGGGCCTTGCGCAGCTGGTCCAGCGTCGCCGCACCGGCGTAGCCCATGCCGCTGCGCAGACCGCCGACCAGTTGATAGATCACGTCGCCGAGCGTGCCCGCGTACGGCACGCGGCCCTCGATGCCCTCCGGCACCAGCTTGCGCGACTGCCCGGCCACCTGCGACGTGTCACCCGACTGCGCCGTGGCGTAGCGATCGGCGCCGAGGCCCTGCATCGCGCCCAGCGAACCCATGCCGCGGTAGCTCTTGTAGCGGCGGCCCTCGAACAGTTCCAGTTCACCGGGCGCCTCGTCCGTGCCGGCCAGCAGCGAGCCGAGCATCACGCAGTCGGCACCCGCGGCGATGGCTTTCACCACGTCGCCCGAGTAGGTGATGCCGCCGTCGCCGATGATCGGCACGCCCAGCTGGCGGGCACGGCGGGCGGCGAAGTGGATGGCCGACAACTGCGGCATGCCGGCGCCGCTGACGACGCGGGTGGTGCAGATCGATCCGGCACCGACGCCGACCTTCACGGCTGACGCACCCGCCTTGTGCAACGCCTCCACGCCTTCTTCGGTGACGACGTTGCCGGCCGCCACCGGCAGATTCGGCCACGAGCCCTTGATGCGCTCGATGGCCTTGATGACGCCGGCCGAGTGGCCGTGCGCGGTGTCGAGCGCCACGGCATCGACGCCCATTGCGACCAGTGCCTCCACCCGCTCCTCGAGCTCGGCACCTACGCCGACGGCAGCGGCGCAGCGCAGGCGACCGGCACCGTCGCGCGTGGCGTTGGGGAACTCGGTGGCCTTGAGGATGTCCTTCACCGTGATCAGCCCGGCGAGGCGGCCGTGGTCGTCCACGAGCGGCAGCTTCTCGATCCGGTGCGCCTGCAGGATCGCCTTCGCCTCGTGCAGCGTGGTGCCCACCTTGGCGGTCACCAGGCCGTCGCTCGTCATGAACTCGGTGACGAGGCGGCGGTAGTCGCTCGGCTCGCAGAACCGCATGTCGCGGTTGGTGAGAATGCCGATGAGCCGGCCGTCGGGGTCGGTGATGGGCATGCCGCTGAACTTGAACCGGCTCATCAATGCTTCGGCGTCGGCCAGCGTGGAGGAGGGGGGCAGCGTCACCGGGTCGGTGATCATGCCGCTCTGGCTGCGCTTCACCTTCTGCACCTCGGCCGCCTGATCGGCGATCGAGAGGTTGCGGTGGATGACACCGATGCCACCCTCGCGGGCCATGGCGATGGCCATTCGGGCCTCGGTCACCTTGTCCATCGCGGCGCTCACGATCGGCACCTGCAACACGATGTCGTCGGCGAACGTGGCCGCGGTGTCCACCGTGTCGGGCAGCACTTCGCTGTAGCCGGGGACGATCACGACGTCGTCGAACGTGAGGGCGTCGAAGCGGTCGAACAGTTCGTTGCTCATGCGGGGGCTCCGTGGGGTGAGGGAAGGGTGCAGAGGCGTTGCAGCGTGTCCACCAGCAGGCGGTGCTCGGCGGCGTGGATGCGTGCCTCCAGTCTCGCGAACTCGTCGTCGGGCAGGATCGCGACCTCTTCGGTGGCCAGCACCGGGCCGTCGTCGACCCCTTCGTCGGGCACCAGGTGCACCATCACGCCGGTGCGGGTGCGCGTGCCGGCGAGGTGTTCGGCCCAGGCGCGCTCGATGGCGTGCGTGCCAGGCAGTTCGCCGGGCAGCGCCGGGTGCAGGTTCACCACCATGCCGGGGAACCAGCCGAGGAAGCTCATGGTCAGCAGCCGCATCCAGCCGGCGAGCACCACCCAGTCGGGGTCGAAGCCGCTGACGACGTCGGCCAGCCGGGCGTCGTAGTCGGCGCGGGCCTCGCCGGCGCGGCGGCCGACATGAACGGTGGGGATGCCCACGGCGTCGGCCCGGTCGAGCGCACGGGCGTGCGGCACGTCGCTGACGACGGCGACGACGGTGGCGTGCAGGCGGCCGTCGGCGCAGGCGTCGATGATCGCCTGCAGGTTCGAGCCGTTGCCGGACGCGAGCACCGCAATTCTCTTCTCCGGGGGCCGCTTCATCGCAGGTGCACCGTTCTGCCATGGCGCAACCCGGATTCGGTGAGCGTGCCGATGCGCCACGTGGGCTCGTCGATCTGGCCCTGCACGGCGTCGGCGTCGGCCGGGTCGCAGACGATCACCATGCCGACACCCATGTTCAGCGTGCGGTACAGCTCCTCCGTCGGCATGCCCACGGCCACTTCCCGCACCAGCGCGAACAGCGGCGGCACCGGCCACGAGCCGAGCTCGATGTGAGCGTCCACACCGTCGGGCAACACCCGCGGCAGGTTCTCCGGCAGACCGCCGCCGGTGATGTGCGCGAGCGCCTTCACCCGGCCGCTCTGCAACACCTTGTCGAGCACCGGCAGGTAGTTGCGATGGGGCCGCAGCAGCGTCTCCCCGAGCGGGGCGTCGAAGCCCGGCGGGGTGACGTCCATCGGCAGCCAGTCGAACAGCTTGCGCAGTAGCGAGTAGCCGTTGGTGTGCGGCCCGTTCGAGCCCACACCGATCAGCACGTCGCCCGGCTGCGGCACGCCGTGGGGCAGCAGGTTGGCCCGGTCGACGACACCGACCAGCGTGCCGGCGATGTCGAACGCGCCCGGCGCGTACACGCCGGGCATCTCGGCGGTCTCGCCGCCGAGCAGTGCGCACCCGGCCACCTCGCACGCCTCGGCCATGCCGGTGACCACCTCGGCCACCTGGTCGGCATCCAGCTTGCTGCTGGCGATGTAGTCGAGGAAGAACAGCGGCTTCGCACCCTGCACCAGCACGTCGTCGATGCAGTGGTTGACGATGTCCATGCCGACACCGCGGTACATGCCGAGGCGGGCGGCCAGCTCGACCTTCGTCCCGACGCCGTCGGTGCTGGCGACGAGCACGGGGTCGTCCATGTCCTTGATCACCTTGGCGCTGAACGCGCCGCCGAAGCTGCCGACGCCGCGCAGCACGGCGTCGCCGTGGGTGCGCTCGACGGCCGCCTTCATCCGGTCGACCGCGCGGGCGCCCTCGTCGATGTCGACGCCGGCAGCGGCGTACGAGGTGAGGCCGGCGCCGATCGACTTCCAGCCGATGTCGCGGCGCACCTGCATGCCGTCGAACTGCACCGAGCCGAGCCGGCCGTAGGCGTGTCCGCGGGCTTCGGCCAGCGTGGTGCCGAGGCCGGTGACGGCCACGACGCGGCCGCCGGTGACGACGGTGCCGTCGGTGCCGGCTTGGAACAGGATCGCTCGGTCGTCGTCAGTGCCGAGGTCGATGGCGCCGCCCGTGACGGGCGCCGCGGGGTAGCCCGGTGCGGCGGCGACGACGGTGCACGCTGCGCCGCCGGCGTGGATGCGGCGTTCACCGAGGCCGGTGGTGCAGCATGCCAGTGCCAACTCGGCCAGGTCGTCGGTCAGCAGCGGCAGCACCGCCTGCGCCTCGGGGTCGCCGAAGCGGCAGTTGTACTCCAGCAGCCGCGGCCCGTCGGCCGTCAGCATCAGCCCTGCGTACAGCACGCCGATGTACGGGGCGCCGACGTCGGCCAGGTGGTCGATCACCGGCTGGATGAACGTGGCGGTCAGCTCGTCCGGGTCGTACGGCACGGGAGCCGGTGCGTAGGCGCCCATGCCGCCGGTGTTCGGGCCGGTGTCGCCCTCGCCGATGCGCTTGTGGTCCTGGGCGATCGGCAACGGGCGGGCGACGGTGCCGTCGCACATCGCCATCAGGCTGCACTCCGGGCCGGTGAGTCGTTCCTCGAGCACGATCGGACCCTGCGCCACCAGTTCGTGGATCGCTGCGATCGTCTCGTCGTCGCCGTCGGGCACGATGACGCCCTTCCCGGCGGCCAGGCCGTCGAGCTTGACGACCACGGGCTTGCCGAATGCACGCCACCAGGCGATGGCTTCCTCGGCGGACGACGACAGGTGGAAGGCCGGCGAGGGCAGGCCGAGCGTCTGTGCCAGCGTGCGTGTGAACCCCTTGCTGCCCTCCAGCTTCGCCAGCCCGGCGGTGGGGCCGAAGCAGGGCACGTGCTCGTCGGCGCAGCGGTCGGCGACACCGGCAACCAGCGCGGCCTCCGGCCCGACGATCACCAGGTCGGCGTCGATGGGCGACGGCAGGTCGGCGGCGATGCGCA
>JBMOGW010000219.1:0-5912 GCA_049318165.1 Ilumatobacteraceae bacterium | reverse complement strand
TGGGTGACGAGACGGCGCGGCATTTGTGCCAGTTGGCGTCGGGGACGGTGATCCCGCCCGAGGACTTGGCGGAGCATCTGGATCATGCGGTGATGCAGGCGTTCTTGTTCGACGGGACCAACACGGTGGTGGCGACGTCGTCGAAGCGGACGTTCACGGGTGCGTTGCGTCGGGCGGTGCTGGTGCGTGACAAGCGGTGCACGCATCCGTCGGTGTGTCCGACACCCGCGGGTGAGTGCGACGTGGATCATCGAAGGCCGGCGGCCCGGGGTGGGCCGACGAACCAGTTCAACGGTGCGGCGGAATGTCCGACGCACAATCGTCACCCGGATCTGCACGGCCATCCGGAGCCGATGCCTGAGCGAGCGCTCACGATGCTCGACCAGTTCCGTGTGAAGGCCCGATGGGCGGTGCGACGCCTCGACACCGAACCCGACGACCTGCCCCGACACGGACCGTTCTGACCCGCCGTGATCTCCTCGCAGGCCTTGGGGATTAGCACTATCCCGATAGTAGAATTTCCGCCGTGCCTTCCACGCTGCTCGACGCCGCCGGCCACCTGGGCCAGGCGCACTTGCCCTCCACCGAGTCCGAGGTCTGGCGGTACAGCCGGATCGCGGAGCTCGACCTCGCCGCCTATTCGCCCGCTGCGACCTCGTCGACGACGGTCACCGGTGCCGACGGGCTGACCGCCGACCCGACCGCCACGGCCCGCTTGGTCGCCTCGATGCCCGTCCACGACGTGTTCGACGAGCTGAGCAACGCACACGCCCACGACGTCGAGATCCACGTGCCCGCCGGCAAGGTGCTCGCCGAGCCGATCGTGGTGACCCACCACATCACGGGCGACGGCAGCGCTCACTTCCCGCGCCTCGTGGTGCACGCCGGCGCCGACAGCGAGTTCACCGTCGTCGAGCGGTTCGAGAGCGACGCCGACGTGCGGGCACTCGTCGTGCCCCGCCTGGTGATCCACACCGAGCAGGCGGCCCGCGTCAACTACCTCGGCATCAACCTGCTGGCCGACACCGTGTGGATGCTCGGGCACCAGCAGTCGACGGGCGAGCGCGACTCGAACACCCTGCTCGCCACCGTGGCACTCGGCGGCGACTACGCACGCGTGCGCACCGACGCCCGTGTCGTCGGCCAGGGCGCCTCCACCCGCCAGATCGCGCTGTACTACGCGGACGGCCACCAGATGCACGACTTCCGCACGCTGCAGGACCACATCGCGCCGAAGACCAACAGCGATCTGCTGTTCAAGGGCGCGGTGCAGGACACGGCGAAGAGCGTCTACACCGGCCTGATCCGCATCGGTGAGGACGCCAAGGGCTCGGCCGCGTACCAGACCAATCGCAACCTGACGCTGAGCGAGGGTGCCTGGGCCGAGAGCGTGCCCAACCTCGACATCCGTACCAACGACGTGAAGTGCAGCCACGCCAGCACGGTCGGCCCGATCGACGACGAGCAGCGCTTCTACCTCGAGAGCCGCGGCATCCCGCCGGAGGTCGCCGAGCGACTGGTCGTGCTCGGCTTCTTCGACGACGTGCTCGCCGCACTGCCGATGGGCGACCTGCGCACCGACCTGCGTGCCCGTGTGGCCGAGAAGCTGCAGCGGAGGACCGCATGAGCGGCGTCGCGGTGTGCGCCCTGGGCGACATCACGCCCGGCACGGCGCACAAGTTCGAGGTGCTCGGCCGCAAGGTGGCCGTCGTGCGCATCGGCGACGACGTGTACGCCATCGGCGACACGTGCAGCCACGCCGATGTCTCGCTCAGCGAGGGCGAGGTGTGGTGCGACGAGAAGGAACTGGAGTGCTGGAAGCACGGCAGCACGTTCAGCCTGGTGACCGGCGAGCCGTCCACGTTGCCGGCGACGCAGCCGGTGCCGGTCTACGTGGCCCGCGTGGTGGACGGCATGGTGGAGATCGACGTCGAGGCCGCCGCCTCGGCCGGCGCGGAGGACGCACGATGAGCACGCTCGAGATCAAGGGCCTGGTGGCATCGGTCGCCGGCAAGCAGATCCTCAACGGCATCGACCTGACGGTGTCGTCGGGCGAGGTGCACGCGGTGATGGGCCCCAACGGCGCCGGCAAGAGCACGCTCTCGGCCGTCGTCATGGGCAAGCCCGGCTACGAGGTGCACGCCGGTCAGGTGTTGCTCGACGGTGTCGATCTGCTCGGCCTGCCCACCTGGCAGCGTGCCCAGGCAGGCATGCACCTGGTGATGCAGTACCCGAGCGAGGTGCCGGGCGTCGACCTGACCGAGATGATGGCCGAGGCGTACGCCGCCCGCGGTCGCGGTGTCGACGGCCTGGCCGCCGACGTTGCCGCCGAAGCAGCGCGGATCAACTTCCCGTCGGAGCTGCTCACTCGCTCGCTCAACGTCGACCTCTCTGGCGGCGAGAAGAAGCGCAACGAGACGCTGCAGCTGGCGCTGCTTTCACCGAAGTTCGCGATCCTCGACGAGCTGGACTCCGGTCTCGACATCGACGCGCTGCGCGACTGCGCCAGACGGGTCGAGGCGGCGACGCACGAGTCGCAGCTGGGCGTGCTGGCGATCACGCACTACAACCGCCTGCTCGAAGAGCTGAAGCCCGACCACGTGCACATCCTCGTGAAGGGCCGCATCGTCGCGAGCGGCGGCCCCGAGCTGGCGGACCAGCTCGAGCGGGACGGCTACGAGGCCTTCACCGGCGGCGCCGACGACGAGCCCGCCGAGTCGACCGGCAGCTCGTACGACGACCTCTTCTCCCTCTGACGGTCAGGCGTTGGCCGGCGCCGTGAACGACATCGCCCGCAGACGGGCGATGCGCTCCTCGGTTGCCGGGTGGGTGCTGAACAGGCGGGCCATACCGGCGTTGCGGCCGGTGCGCAGTTCGTTCAGCGGATTGTGGATGTAGGCCTGCGCCTGGGCGGGCGCGACCTGCATGGGGTGGCGGGCGGCGAGGGACTCGATGCGCTCGAGCGCGTTCGCCAGGCTGTGGCCGTTGCCGAGCAACTCGGCGGCGCCACGGTCTGCCTCGAACTCGCGTGAGCGGCTGACCGCCATCTGGATCAACGACGCAGCGATCGGCGCCAGCAGCGACATCAGCAGCATCGCGAACGGGTTGGGCCGGTCCTCGTCGTCGCGGCCGCCACCGAACATGCTGGCGAACATCGCCATCTGAGCGATGTAGCTGATGGCGGTGGCGATGGCCGCTGCCACCGAGCCGATGAGGATGTCGCGGTGCTTCACGTGCATGAGTTCGTGGGCCATCACGCCCTCCACCTCGTCGCGGGGCATCGACCGCAGCAGGCCTTCGGTGGCGCACACGACCGCATGGTTCGGGCCGCGTCCGGTGGCGAAGGCGTTCGGCTGGTCACTCGGGGAGATGGCGACGCGGGGCATCGGCAGGCCGGCGCGCTGTGCGAGCGAGGCGACCATGTCGTAGAACTCGGGCGAGTCGTGTCGCTCGATCACCTTGGCGCGGGCGGACGCGAGGGCCAGCTTGTCGCTGAACCAGTACGAGCCGCCCACCATGGCGAACGCCAGCACGAGGCCGAACGTGAGTGCGGTGGTGCTGCCGCCGCCGAGGATGCCGGCGACGGCGACGATGAGGCCGCCCATCGCCGCGAGCAGCACGGTGGTCTTCATCGTGTTCTTGAACATCGGGAGTTCCTGTTCCTTTCGGGGGTTGGTCAGGGGAGGGTGGGGCCGTTCAGAAGTCGAAGATCTCGCCGAGGAACGACGACTTCTTCTTCTTGTAGGGCGAGGCGTGGTACTTGGAGTGGTACTTCGAATGGTGCTGGGGCTGGCCCTGCGGCTGCGGGTACTGCGCCGGGGGCTGCTGGTACGGGGGCGGGGTGCCGGTCGCCGCCGCGGCAGGAGAGGTAGCGGCGGCGGCGACCGGTGCGGCGCCCGCGCTGCGCTCGATGATCTTGTCGAGCTCACCTCGATCGAGCCACACGCCACGACACGTGGGGCAGTAATCGATCTCGATGCCGGCGCGGTCAGCCATGACCAGGGTGGATTCGGGGCAGGTGGGGCACTTCATGAGACGGAGTCCTTTCGGGAGGTGCGGACGACGAGCTTGCGGATCTCCTCGATCCACAGCACGGAGCTGGCGACGGCGGCGCAGACGAGCCACTGGGTGGCGCTGATCGACGTGGTGTCGAACAGGCGCTGCAGGAACCCGACGTGGGTGACGGCGACCTGCAGGAGGACGACGGCCGCCAGGGCGACCCACAGCCAACGGTTGCGCAGGGTGTCGCGGTGGAACACGGTGCGGGTGTCGTGGCGGGCGTTGAGGATGTTGAAGAACTGGAACAGCACGAACGTGTTGAACGCCATCGTGCCGCCGATCGAGGCGACGCCGGCCCTCACGCTGTCGCCGGGCGCCCACTCGAGCACGGCGAGCGTGCCGAGTGCCATCACCGTGGCGGACGTGCCGACGGCGGCCCAGCGGCTGCGGGTGAGGATCTTTTCGCTCAGCGGTCGGGGTCGGCGGCGCATCACGTCACCGTCGGCCGGGTCGACGCCGAGCGCCATGGCGGGCGGGCCGTCCATGATCAGGTTCACCCACAGGATCGCGATGGCCGTGAACGGCTTGCCGCCGGCGATGCCGAACGCCGCAGCGAGCAGGAAGAGCATCGCGAAGCCGATCGTCGTGCTCAGCTGGAAGCGGACGAACTTGACGATGTTGGCGTAGATCGTGCGGCCCCGGCCGACGGCGTCGACGATCGTGGCGAAGTTGTCGTCGGTGAGCACCATCGTCGCGGCCTCCTTCGAGACCTCGGTGCCGGTGATGCCCATCGCGATGCCGATGTCGGCCTTCTTCAGCGCAGGTGCGTCGTTCACGCCGTCGCCGGTCATGGCGACCACGTTCTGGCGCTGCTGCAGTGCCGCGATGAGGCGCAGCTTGTGCTCGGGGGCGACGCGGGCGAAGACGGTGATGTCGTCGATGCGGCGGCTGAGTTCGTCGTCGCTCATCGCGTCGAGGTCGGCGCCGGTGACGGCTTCGCCGCGCAGGCCGAGCTGCTCGCCGATGGCGGCCGCGGTGGCGGCGTGATCGCCGGTGATCATCTTCACCTTGATGCCGGCCGCGTGGGCCTCGGTGATCGCGTCGCGAGCCTCCGGGCGGGGCGGGTCGACGATGCCGGCGAGCGCCAACAGCGTCAGGTCCTGGACGAGCGTGATCGGCTCGCCACCGGCGTCGGCGAACTCGGCCCAGTCGGCGGGCGTCAGGTCGCGCTGGGCGACGGCGAGGACGCGCAGGCCGGCGCTGCCGAGGCGGGCGTTGTGCGCGGTCACCGAGTTGAGGTGCTCGGCGATGGGGGCGAGGGCGCCGTCGTGGTCGATGACGTTCGTCGACCGGGCGAGCAGCACGTCGGGCGCGCCCTTCACCAGCAGACGCACCACTCGCTCGCCGGCGTCGGTGGTCAGCTCGTGGACGGTCGCCATGAACTTGTTCGCGCTGTCGAACGGCACCACCGCCAGGCGCGGGTGCCGGGCACGCAGGTCGTTCACGTCGATCCCGCCCTTCGCGGCGAGCACGGCGAGCGCTCCTTCGGTGGGGTCGCCCACCAGCTCCCATTCGCCGTGCTGCGACTGGCGGATCTCCGCGTCGTTGCACAGCGCCATGGCGGTGAGGGCGGTGTCCACGGTGACGCGATCGTCGCCGGGCAGATGCTCGATGGTGCCGGCCGGGGCATAACCGGCACCATCGACAGCGTGAGGCCGGAGCTGGGTGATCAGCTCGACCGCGGTCATCTCGTTGAGCGTCAGCGTGCCTGTCTTGTCGCTGCAGATCACGCTGGTGCAGCCCAGCGTCTCCACCGAGGCCAGGCGCTTCACGATCGCGTGGCGCTTCGCCATCGACGAGACGCCGAGCGCAAGGGTGACGGCGGTGACGGCGGGCAGGCCCTCGGGGATCGC
>JBMOGW010000218.1:0-5938 GCA_049318165.1 Ilumatobacteraceae bacterium | reverse complement strand
GGGCGGTGATGCAGGACCCGTTCGGCAACGAGTTCTGCCTCGTCTACGAACTCGACGACGAGCAGTGCGACGCGGCGCTCAACGCGGCTCGCCGCGGCGTCACCGACGATCAGGAGCTCCGTGCAGTGGCGGGGCAGACGACCCTCTGAGGCGAGGTGCGCTCCGGCTGTACGCCGACCGCTACACGCTCGAAGCCTGAGCATCCCGCCGCCCCGGCCTGCGCGAGCGGGGCCGTTGAGTCAGCGGCGGTCGGGCGGGAGCGACGACCAGATCGCCGAGGCGTCGACGACGTCGACCTTCAGCGGATGGTGGCCGAAGCCCATCGTGCGCAGGAACTGTTCGGCCTCCACCTCGGCGGTGGTGGCGGCGAGCGCGGCGGGGTCCGGCTCGTCCGGGTGCGCGACGGGGTCGATGCGCACCTCGTAGCGCAGGTTGAAGAACTGGATGCGCTCGTCGTAGGTGAACGTGCCCTCGGCCGTGTAGGCCGACACGAAGATGTCGTGTTCGGGCTGCGTGCGTGCGAGGTAGCGGCGTGTCTCGTCGCTCAGATCGCGGAACCGGCTGCGCACGGTGACACGGAACACGCGCGCCGCGCCGCTCGATGCATCCGTCGGCCCACCCATCGGGCCACCCTACGCCGGGTCACGCGACCGTGCGCCGCTCCATTTTCGGGATACCCGGCGTGGTGTCGTTGATGCCCCAACTGATGATCACCCTCGGCGAGATGCGGAATCGCGGCGCGCCGTCGACCTCCTCGATCGCCGCGGCGCCGATGATCTTGACGCCGCGCGGTGTCCAGGGTTCCGTCGTCGCCAGGTCGTCCACCACCAACGACGCACGAGGGTTCTGTTGCACGTTGCGGAAGCGCACGGTGCGGCGGATGTCGAAGCCGGCCGTGACGATGTCGTCGCCGTCGACGCCGAAGGTGACCGGTGCGACGTCGGGCGCACCCGACGGCGACGCCGTGGCGAACCGCAGCAACGGCTGCGTCCGCAGGTAGTCGAGCTCGGCCGCGGTGAAGACGCTCACGACGACGCTCCGAGGTTCGGCGCGGCGATCGGGAACACGTCGATGTCCCACCACTTCGACATCGGCAGCGTGTGGATCGTCGCGAGCGCCTGTTCGGCGTCGTCGGCGAACGTCTCGATGAACACGGTGCCTCGGGCCAGCGAGAGGTGGATGGCGCCGAGCCGGCCCTCCGCCTCCAGCTGTCGAACCTGCGCCTGTTCCTCGGCGACGACCGCGCCGACCTCGCGCATGTCGGTGCCGTCCTTGAACGTCGAAATGACCATGAAGGTCGCCATCGGGGTGTGCTCCTCATCGTGGGGGGATGTCGGACACCATCTCATATCTCGACGCCAGCCCGGCGCGCCGAGGGCGAGACGCGACTGAGGCAGCCCGCTGCGCCATGGCATGGGAGACTGCGCCCGTGGACGCAGCGACCGACAGCAGCAACCTGGCGACCGTGGGGTCGCAGGCGACTGCGGGCAGCATCGCCGTTGCCGGCTCCGTCGCAACGGCCGGCAGCATCGCGGTCGCCGGTTCGGTGGCCACCGCCGGGAGCATCGCCGTTGCCGGCAGCGCGGCGACTGCGGGCAGCATCGACGTCGTCGGTAGCGCGGCGACGGCCGGCAGCCTGCACGTGCGCTGGAGCCTGCTGACCATCTTCTGCGTCGCGGTCACCGCGTGCGTGGCGATGGTGGCGTGTGTGCGCTGCCGCCGGTGCGTGGGCTGCATCGCGTGCGTCGACTGCGAAGGCTGTGTCGGCTGCATCGGGTGTGTGGGCCTGCGCAACGCCGTCGGCCAACGCGGCGTGCGCGCCGCCTGACCGTCGGCATCAGGCCGGCCCGACGCATCAGTCCAGGGCAGGCGGCCAGACCATGCCCTCGGGCGGGTCCTCACCGGCGACGCCGTCCACGGCCTCACGCAACAGGTCGGCGTGACCGGTGTGACGGCCGTACTCCTCGACGAGATCGAACAGCAGGCGCCGAAGGCTGACGTCGAAGTTGTCGCCGCCCCACGCGACGCGGTGGTCCAGTCCGTCGCCGGCGAGCACCTGCTGCACTGCAGCGCGCGATCGGGCCGCCGTCTCGGTCCACAGGCGGTAGAGCACCTCGGGCGGGTCGTGGTCGGCCGACGTGAAGTCCCACTCCGGATCGTCGGCCCATGGGGCTGAGCGCCACGGCTCGTTCGTCAGTGTGCCGAAGAGCTTCATCGTGAACATCTGGTCCTCGGCCCGCGCCAGGTGCTTCAGCAGCCGTCCGAGCGACAGCTCGGAGCTGGGGAAGCGGAACGCCAGGCCCGCGGCGTCGAGGCCGCTCGCCTTCCACCAGAACGTGGCGCGCAGCCGGTCGAGCGAGGCGAGCAGGTGCTCGACCTCGGTGCCGGCGAAGGGTGGTTCCCAGGGGCAGTCGTCGCTCATGGCCGGAACCTAGCCGTCGACCGGGGCCGCGACGACGAGGGAGAATGTGGAACGCCCCCCACTCGACAGGAGCCTCTCATGACCCGTCTCGGTTACCAGATCCCGAACTTCACCTATCCCGCGCCGCAGGCCGGCAACGTGTTCCGCTCGGTGGTCGAGCAGGCCAAGGCGGCCGAGGCGGCCGGCTTCGACCGCGTGTTCCTGATGGACCACTTCTACCAACTGCCCGGCATCGGCACGCCCGACGAGAACATGCTCGAGTGCTACACGATGCTCGCCGCGCTGGCGCAGCACACGCAGAAGGTGCGCCTGTCGGCGCTCGTCACCGGCAACACGTACCGCAACCCGACGCTCCTCGCGAAGACCATCACCGCGCTCGACCACGTCTCCGACGGACGCGCCACGCTCGGCATCGGGGCCGGATGGTTCGAGCACGAGCACCAGTCGCTCGGCTACGAGTTCGGCACCTTCACCGACCGCTTCGAGAAGCTGGAAGAAGCGCTGCAGATCATCATCCCGATGCTGCGCGGCGACAAGGTCACGCTGCACGGCAAGCACTACCAGGTGAACGACGCAATGAACTTCCCGGCGCCGCTGTCGCGCATCCCGATCATGATCGGTGGCAGCGGTGAGAAGAAGACGCTGCGCATGGTGGCCCAGTACGCCGACGAGTCGAACCTGTCGAGCGGGTCGATCGACGAGATCCCGCGCAAGCTCGATGCGCTCGCGGCGCACTGCGAACGCCTCGGCCGCGACCGTTCGGAGGTGAAGGTGACGAAGCTGATGATGGTGTGCGTGGCGCCCACCACCGCCGAGGCAGACGCCGACCTCCGCGCGCTCGCCGCGGTGAAGGGGTTCAGCGACGAGGTGGTGGAGATGGTGAAGCACATCCTGGTGTTCGGCGACCCCGACACGGTGGGCGAGCAGCTGGTCGCAGCGATGCGCACCGGTATCGACGGCATGACCATCAACCTCGCGGTCAACGGCCACAACACCGAGCGCATCGCACTGCTCGGCGAAGTGGCCGACCGGGCCATCACCGAAGCCCAGGGCTGAGTCGCCTCACCGTTGCGGGCGTGGCGCGTGGTGGGTGCGCCGCGCCCGCGGCGCGCCACCAGCGAGGACAGATCGGCACAGCACGGGTGACCGGACCCGCTTCAGGCTCTACGCTCTCGGCATCGACCGAGATCACGACGCCGGAGCTGTCGCGGTGCCCTTCGACCAGCTACCGGTGGCGGCGGCAGTCGTGGGGCTCGACGGTCGTTTTCAGTCCGTGAACGCGCTGTTCTGCGAGCTGTTCGGCTGCGCCGAGAGCACCCCGCTGTCACAACACGCCCGAGTGATCGCCGATCCGCTGGATGCCAGTTGGCCGGCAGTGCATCTCGACCAGGTCCACACGGGGGTCATCGATCGTCGTGCGGCCCACCACCGCTTCCACCGCTTCGACGGGCAGCGAGTGGTGGCCAACCTGCGCACCTCGCCGCGGTTCGGCGCCGATGGCCAGGTGATCGGCATGATCGCCTACTTCAGCCAGAGCGCCGCCGAAACCCCCAACCGTTACCAGTTGCTGTGGCAGGCCCTGGAAGAGCAGCAAGAACTGATGGTGGAGTGGGCGCTCGACGGCACCATCCAGTTCTGCAACCGCGCGTGTCGCGACTTCTTCGGCTGGCCGGAGACGATCATCGGCCGGCATCTCGACGACGTGTACGACTGGGGTGACTCGGACAGCCGAGTGCTGGTGGTGGGTGGCGTGATGGCGGGCCTGCGCACCGAGCCTCAGCAGCGTGAGTACCAGGACGGCCGCATCGTGGAGTGGGTGGACACCGCGGTGTCCGACGACCTCGGCAACGTGGTGTCGGTGTTCTCGATGGGCCGCGACATCACGGAGAAGGTGCGCGCCGAGGATCAGCTCGCGGCGAGTGAGCGACGCTTCCGGGCGATGATCACCAACATCCAGGACACGGTGCTGCTGGTGGACGACGGCGGCAACGTGATGAGCACCGCGTCGCTGCAGCTGCCGGGCCTGGGGTGGGGTGGCATCGAGCATGTGCCGACTCCGCTCCTGTCGGCATACATCCACCCCGATGACGCCGAGCTCGGGACGAAATGGTTCGGTGAACTGCGCCAACTCGCGCAGGGCTCCACCTCGTGGCAGGAGTTCCGGGTGCGGCGCGCCGATGGCACCTACGCGTGGATCGAAGTGGCTGGTGTCAACCTGCTCGACGATCCGGCCGTCGGGGCGCTGGTGCTGACGATCCGCAACATCGACGATCGCAAGCGGATGGAAGAAGCGCTCGCCGAACGCAGCCGCCGCGCCGAGGAAGAGCTTCGCCAACGACTCGCACTGGTCGCGCAGGTGGGGCACGAGCTGCGCAACCCGTTGCAGGGCATCCAGGCGTTCAGCGAAGTGCTGTCACGTGAGCCGCTCATGGGTCGCGCCGTGGAGGCCGCGGGCGGCATCTCCCGACAGGCGCGCACCTTGCGTCAGGTGGTCGACGATCTGCTCGATGCGTCGCAACTCGGTCTCGGCATGTTGCGCGTCGAGCAGCAGGCGGTCGACATCGCACCGCTGATCGACGAGGCCGTGGTCGATGCCCGCCCGCTCGCCGCGGCCGCAGTGACGGTCACTGCCGACCCGGTACCGGAGGGGTTGCGCATCGTCGCCGGCGATGCCGTGCGCGTGCGGCAAGCGTTGGCCAACCTGCTGTCCAACGCCTGCAAGCACACCCCGCGCGGCTCGATCACCGTCGCTGCGCAGCCTGGCGAGGCACCGAACTCGGTGCGCATCGCAGTGGCCGACACCGGCACCGGCATTCGTCCCGACGACGTCGACCGCCTGTTCCGGCCCTTCGAACGCGGCGCCGACGCTCGCCGGCAATCGATCCCCGGCATCGGGCTTGGTCTCGCAATCGTCACCGGCATCGCAGCCGCGCTCGGCGGCACCGCGTCGGCGGCACCTCGTCCCGACGGCGGTGCCATCTTCTGGATCGAGCTGCCGCTCGCCACGGCGGATCACCCGGAGCCACCGCAGCCGGACGACCCGGCGGCACCGATCCCGCCGCGACGCGTGCTCGTGGTCGACGACGAGCCGCTGAACCTCCTTGCGAGTCGGTTCCTGCTCACCGACATGGGCGCGACCGTCGTGACCGCGAGCTCGGCGGAAGAGGCGCTCGACCAGCTGGCGGGCGACGACTTCGACGTGGTCTTCACCGACATCCATCTGCCGAACATGGACGGCTACGAACTGGCGCGCCGCATCCGCTCGTCGATGCGCTCACCGCTCGTGGTCGTGATGAGTGGCGACACGTCGGACACTGCGCACCTGGAGGCCATCGAGGCCGGTGCCGACCTGTTCCTGCCGAAGCCGACGAACATGTCCGACCTCGCCATGGCGTTGCGTCGCAACCGCCGTTGACGCTCGGTCATTCAGAGCCGGGTAAGGGCCTCGAACCCTTGACCTACGCTTTACAAGAGCGTTGCTCTACCAACTGAGCTAACCCGGCGGGGATGGACCGA
>JBMOGW010000217.1:0-5945 GCA_049318165.1 Ilumatobacteraceae bacterium | reverse complement strand
CAAGATTGCCCAATCCCATGTTCCACTCCTTGAGGCTCGTTCTGGCAACTACTTCACCGACGGACACGGTCGACGACCGTGCCTCGGCCGCACCCGTGTATCGGATGTCGTGCATTCACCCTGAGATGCCGCCGGCAATCGCACATCGAGGCACCGGCCGGCGCATCGCAGCGCATGGAGCCGAGCAGACCACGGTTTCGACATCGAGGCTTGGGGTTCGCCTGAGGATGGTCTGAGGATCCCGCTCCTCCGTTGCGCCGCGGTCGCGCGAGCGACCGCGAGCGAACCGGGGTCGCCGGTTCGCTCGCAGGACCTCGCTCAGCCGGCGGCGGTCAGCGGATCGATCACTCGGCCGATCTCGCGGATCTCGTCGACCGGGAAGCCACCGGCGGCCGCGTGCTCGCGGACCGCCTCAGGGCTGTCGGCGAGGTAGACGCAGGTGATCGCGTCGTCGGTGACGTAGCTCTGCACCCACAACGCACGGCCGCCCATGGACGACAGCACCTCGTTCGACTTCTGGGCGATGCCCTGGAGCTGCTCGGCGGTCAGCTCGCCGGCGCCTGGGATGTGACGCTCGATCAGATAACGCTGCATTGGTCTGTTGGTCTCCTTGCTCACGCATCGTGTGACGATGCGACCTGGTGACCGGATGATGCGCCGACGCCGCCCTGCGGCGCATCGGGACACCTCCCCCATTTTCAGTTGGCGTGCGGATTCAGGCTCGGAGGTCGATGCCGGCATCGGCGCACAGGGCGACGGCCTCCGAGCGTGACCGGGCACCGAGTTTGGTCAGCATCCGCGAGACGTGGTGGCCGGCAGTCTTCGTGCTGATGAACAGCGCCGTCCCGATCTCGGCGTTGGTGCGGCCCGCTGCGATGAGACGCACGACTTCGAGTTCTCGAGCGGTGAGGCCGAGCTGGTTGCCGCGGCTCGCGGCGTAGGCGCCGCGCGGCACCCGGAGACCGGCCGCACGTCGGGTATCTGCGAGCCGCCGGGCGCTCGCCGTCGCGCCGAGCTCGCGGAACAGACCCAGCGCGACCAGTTGCTGCTCGTCGGAGCCGAAGGACAGCGCATCAGCCGCCTCGTAGGTGCAGCCGAGCCGCAACCACTCGTCGGCTGCACGGTCCACCGCGCCTTCCAGCAACAGCCGGAACGGTGCCGAACCACCAGGGACGACGAGATCGCCACCCCGCGCCAGCCAGCGGCGAAGATCGCCGATCGCCCACGGTGAGTCCAGCCCTTCGGCCAGCTCGGCGACCTCACGGACCAATGACATCTCGCTGGCGAGGTCCCCTCGCAGCCAGGCGGCTTCGGCCCTGGCCACGGCGACCGGCCACAGCCGCTGGAGTTGGCCGGTCCGACGAGCGAACGCGAGTGCCTCGTCCAGCGTCTGCATCGGGTCAGGGTCGCCGCGGCGCGCCCGGAGGCGGCCGATGTCGACGAGTGCGGTCATTCGAGCGACGCCATCCGTGCTGCGCATCCTGAGCAGTTCGGTGAGCATCACCGTCGCACGGTCCCAGTCGCCCAGCTCGACCGCGCAACGCGCCCGCCAGGCCTTCGCGTAGGAGCCCCTGCTGCCCAGTTCATGCTCGTCCGCGAACGCGATGCATTGCTCGAGCGCCGGCACCGCCGCGTCATAGCGGCGGATTTCGCCGCCGCCCGAACCGATCTGACTGAGGCCAAGAGCGACGAGACGCGTCATGCCACGGGCACTGGCCAGATCGATGCCTCGCTGGGTCATCGCCAAGCCGGCATCCCCCCCGGCCATCCACGCGGCCGTCCCGCCTTGGATGAGCGCAAACGAGAGGACCTCGTCGTCGCCCAACGACTCGGCGAGATCAATCGCACGCGACGCCCACCGCGCTGCGCCGTCGAGTTGCCGCGACAGCATCAACACGCTGCACTGCTGTGCGTAGGCGAGCGCGAGCGCCGACGACGGAGGCAGCGCCTCGAGGATGTCGATGGCGGCGGAGACGCCCCTGACGGCGTCGCCGATCCGGCCGGACATCGTGAGCGGACTCACGCAGCGGACGGCCATTTCGCCCTCGTGCAACGAGTCGCCGAGTTCGATCGCCAGCCGCCGAGCCGCCTCGAAGCTGACGATCGCCTCCTCATGCAGGCCGGCCGCATCCCTGGCAGACGCCACGCGAGAGAGGAGCGCCAGCTTCACGGAAGGTTCGAGGCCGTCCACATGCTCGATCACCGCGGTGAGGTGCGCGATCGCCTCGCGTTGCGAGCCGGCGCGCTCGGCGGCGGACGCGGCCAGCGGGCCATGGAGGAGCAGCGCGGGCCCGTCGCCTGCCGCGTGCGCATGGTGGGCACAGCGGGCGTGGTCCGGCCGCCCGGCATCGGACTCCTCGAAGACCATCAGGGCTGCACGGTGCAGGGCCCTCCGACGTCCCGGCGGGAGGTCGCCCAGGATGACCTCGCGGGCCAGCTCGTGGCGGAATCGGACGGCCATCCCGTCGCTCACCAGCACGCCGGCGTGCACGCATTGGTCGACATCCTCGTCATTCGCAAGGCGTGACACGGCCCACGGATCGACACGGCCGGGAACGACCGACAACGCTTCCAACGCCCGTCTCGGCCCCTCGGCGAGACGCCCAGCGCGACCCAACACGGCGGTCCGCACCGAGTCGGAGAGCCGCTCGGGCGTGGCCAACGACTCGGTCACGAAGAAGGCGTTACCACCAGTTCGACCGTGCAGCGCCACCGGGTCGACATCCGAATCGGCGACGAGCGCGCGAACTCCCTCGACCGTCAGCGGACCGATCGGCACGCGCAGCACCTTCGCGGCCGGGATCTCCCCGAGCTGCCTCGTCAAGGGATGGGTGGTGACGACCTCTTCGATCCGAAACGTGACGACCAGGAGGGCCGGGACCAGTTCCATGCGCCGCGCAAGATGACCGATCATGTCGATCGTCGCGTCGTCAGCCCAATGCGCATCCTCGATCACTGCAAGCGTGGGCCGCTCGGCGATCAGGTCGAGCGCTGTCCGGAACGCCTCCGCCCGGTCCGAGGACGACCCCGATGGACCGAACCCGGGCTCGCCGACGTCGGCCAACCAATCGGCGAGCGGTCCGAACGGGCGCGCGATCGATGCCGGGTCGCACTGACCTCGCATCGATCGAACGTCGTCGGGGAGCGAGCCGAGGAGCGCTTCGATCAATGCCGTCTTACCGGAGCCGGCCTCGCCGCTCACGAGCGCGACGCCGCCGCGACCGGTGCGTTGCACCGCGTGCACGGCGGCCATCAGCGTGTCGAGTTCGCGCTGACGCTCCACGAGCACCGCCATTCGCTCACCATAGCGGCGGATGCTGCACGGCTGACGAGGAGCCCAGCTCCCGATGTCGCGACCGTCGGAGTCAGGACAGCGACCAGCCTTGGCGGGGTGCGTCGGCGACGTTGAACAATCCACGCCGGCCGAGCGACGGCGCCCGGCTAGCTTCCGGCGATGCCGACGATCGCCGTGGTCACACTCGACGGGTTCAACGAAGTGGACTCGTTCGTCGCCTCGTACATGCTCGGCCGCACGCAGCGGGATGACTGGCACGTGGCCATCGCCTGCCCCACGGATCGGGTCACCTCGATGGACGGCGTCACCGTCCACGCCCAGATGTCGCTCGCCGACCTCCCCGAAGCGGATGCGGTCATCATCGGCAGTGGGGCCAAGACCCGCGACTACGCCGGCGACGCCGCGTTCCTGTCGGGCCTCCGTCTGGACCCGACGCGCCAGCTCATCGGCTCGCAGTGCTCCGGCGCACTGCTGTTGGCCAAGCTCGGGTTGCTCGACGACGTGCCGGTGTGCACCGACCTCATCACGAAGCCGTGGGTGGTGGAGGCGGGCGCCGACGTCGTGGACGAGCCGTTCCACGCACGGGGCAACGTGGCCACCGCCGGTGGCTGCCTGTCGGCGCAGTACCTCGCGGCGTGGATCATCGCCCGGCTGGCGGGTCTCGAGGCAGCACGCGACGCCCTGTTCTACATCGCGCCCGTCGGCGAGAAGGACGAGTACGTCGACCGCGCCCTCGGCCACGTGGCCCGATTCCTCACGCCGTCCCCAACGCCCTGACCGGATACCGTTCGCTCCGTGAGCTTCCAGGAGATCCCGGTGGTGTCGCTGGCCGAATGGGCGCGAGGTGACGACCCAGCCGCGTTCGCCGAGCGGCTACGCGGCATCTGCCACCAGGTCGGGTTCTTCCGCCTCGTCGACCACGGCGTCGACCCCGCGTTCATGGCGAACTACTTCGCAGCACTACGCGCCTTCTTCGCCCTGCCCGACGCCGACAAGGCCACCATCGACAAGATCGAATCGCCGTGGTTCCGTGGCTGGGAGCGGGTGGGCGCCGAGCTGACCGACGCTCGGGTCGACCATCGCGAGCAGATCGACGTGTGGACCGAACTCGACCCGCTGCCCCGCGATGTGCAGCCGCAGTACCGGCGGCTGGAGGGGCCGAACCAGTGGCCGGCGGACTCGCTGGTGCCCGGGTTCCGCGCACTCGTCGAGCGGTTCCAGCACGAGATGGGTGCGATCGCCGACCGGTTGATGGGTGCGCTGAGTGTGGCCCTCGGGTTGCCGGAGGACCACCTCGAACGCTGCTTCGGCGAACGACGGATGTCGCTGGTGAAGCTGATCCACTACCCGCCCACACCACCCGGCGAGGCCGGGGTGAACGCGCACCACGACACCGGGTTCCTGACCCTGCTGTGGCAGCACGGCGTGCCGGGCTTGCAGGTGCAGAACCAGGACGGCGAGTGGATCGACGTGCCGGTGGACGACGACGCGATCATCATCAACCTCGGCGAGATGCTGCAGTCGATGACCGGCAACTACTTCGTCGCCACCAACCACCGCGTCGTGGCATCGGCCGAGCGCTACTCGTCGGCGTACTTCCACGGCCCGGCGCTCACCACCCCACTCGACCCGCTGCCGCTCGACCCGCGCTTCGCCGAGGCCGTCGCCGCCAGCCCGCACCATCGCTCGACCGGCTTCATGGCCACCCGCGACGAACTGCTCGCCGGCGGGAGTGGCGTGCGGTCCGCATCGGCCGGCACCTACGGCCAGCAGCTGTGGAACTACTTCGTCCGCAGCTACCCCGACCTCGTCGCCCGCCACCACCCCGACCTCGTCACGACCCGCTGACCCTCCGCCGAACCGGCCGGTTCGACGACCGCCGAGACCGCCTTCGCGTCGTTCGGTACGCTTCCTTCATGCAGCGACGGGCGTTCCTCACCGGCTTGGGTTGGGCCGCGGCCGGGCTGGCCCTCGGTGCGTGCGGCAAGGGCGACGACGACTCCCCCGCCGCTGCGGGCTCGACGACCGGGGGCGCGACGCCGCTCGACGGCGTGTCGTTCGACGTCCACCGCGACCCCGGTTGAGGCTGCTGCGGCGAGTGGGTGGTGCACCTGCAGGACAACGGAGCGACGGTGACGGCGAAGGACGACGCGAACCGCGCCGCGTTCCGACGCGCACGCGGCATTCCCGACACCGCGGCGTCGTGCCACACCGGCATCGTCGACCGCTATGCGATCGAGGGCCACGTGCCGGCGTCGGCGATCGCCCTGCTGTTGCAGCAACAACCCGAGGCGGCTGGTCTGGCCCTGCCCGGCATGCCGGCGGACTCGCCGGGCATGGGCGGCGACGAAGCCGCGTGGGCGCGCCAGCCGGTGTTGCTGGTGGCGGCCGACGGCTCGACGACGCCGTTCACGTACTGACCGGCGATCGGTCAGCGCAGCAGCGTCCACGCTGGCTCGAGCGCTTCGGGGCGTCGATCATGCTGTGGATCTCCGGCGCGCGAGCAGTGGGTGCCGCACGCAGTCAACTGATCGTCGCGGTCGCCGTTCGTCGATGCGGCGCTGTCGTACTCGCTGCTGGACGAACCCGTCACCACTCGAGCGATCGTGGCCCTGGTGATCGCCGGCAGCGGTGTGCTGCTGGTGATGCG
>JBMOGW010000216.1:0-5953 GCA_049318165.1 Ilumatobacteraceae bacterium | reverse complement strand
CTCGCGGAACGGTCGAAGCGGTAGGTGCCGTCGGCTTCCCACTGCTGCATCCAGCGTGTCTCGATGCCGTCGAGGGACGGCTTGTCAGGGATGTTCGCCATAAGGGGGCAAGGCTACCGAACGGAGAGCCTGCGGACCCCGGTCGAATCCGGGGTCCGCAGACGCCCGATCAGGGTGCGAAGGGCAGGATGACCTGGTCGACGACGTGGAGCAGCCCGTTGGAGGCGATCACGTCCGCTCGGATCACCTTCGCGTCGGTGAGGGCAGGTGCTGCGTCGCCGAGCCAGACGGTGCGGCGCGGCCTCGTGGTGACCTTCACCGCCAGGCGCCCGCCATCGAGCGTGCGCAGCGTCGGCACCGTGCCGTTGGCGAGCCGGCGGTACTGCACGCGAACGCCGGGCGCCACGTGGTGGCGCAGCAGGTGACCGATGCGGTCCTTGCCCATCAACATCAGGGTCGAGACCAGCTTGGACTCGTCCACCACGACCGTGCCGGTGAGCGCCTTCACCAGGCGCCGGAACGCGTAGTCGGTGGGCAGGAACACCGTCACGTTGCCCGGCTTCGTGGCCGCAGCGACGAGGTCGGGGAACTTCAGGACGAGGTGGGTGGCGACGTTGAAGTTGTTGTTGTCGATGTCGAAGCCCGCCGCGAAGGGCGCCAGCAGCCCGGCGATGGTCTGCGGCTTCGGTGCCGGCGTGGTGTGGGGGACGGTGGTCGCCGGCACGGGCGGCGGCAACAGCGTCGACGTACCAGCGGAGGCCGACGGGGGGAGGATGAACGGGGCGAGGCACGCACCGACGAGGCCGGTGACGGCGGCCGTGCGCCGGGCGGCGCGGGACAGACGAGACATGGATGCTCCTGCACTGGTGACGGACGGTGTCCGTCGGTGTGGGACCGGGGGAAGCCTCGAACGCCACGACTATCGGCGGTTGCGCCGAACCGGACAGGAGATTTTCGGATCTGCCGGCGGGTGTCGGCGTCAGGATGCGAGCGCGGCCACGCCGCCGTCCATCACACGCGCCAACTCGGCACGGGTGCGGACACCGAGCTTGTCGTACACCTTGGCGAGATGGTTCTCCGCGGTGCGGCGCGAGATGAAGAGGCGCTCGCCGATCTCCTTGCTGGCGAGGCCCTGCGCCGCCAACATCGCGATCTCGCGCTCGCGGCGCGTCAGCGCCACTGGGCCGATGTCCACGATCGATGCCTGCGTCACCACCACGTCGCACTGCGCGCGCTCGTCGGCGGCGAGGCCGAGCAGGCGGGTGGCGGTGCGTTGGTCGCCTGCCCGGCGGGCGGCGTCGGCACCGTGCGCGTAGGCCTCGCTGGCGTAGAGGTGCAGCCCGGACGCGGTGAAGGCGCTCGCTGCCTCGGCCAACAGTTCGGCGTCGCCGCCGCGCAGGCCGCGAGCGTGAAGGTCCATTGCCGCGAACTGGCGGCCCTGCGCACCGACGGCCAGTTCGGCCAGACGATCGGCCACTTCGTCGGCGCGGTCGAGGCGCAGCAGTTCGTACAGCAACGCGCTCTCGCTGGCCTGGTCGGCGCGCTCGCGTGCGGCCGGCAGCGCGTCGCGCAGGGCGGTGCGCGCGTCCTCCGGGAAGCCCTTCGCCAACAGCAGTCGGGCACGGGCGAGGTGGGCGCCGAAGTCGAACACCCTCGCCGGATGGGTGTCCACCTCGAACTCCGCGAGCCACCGCTCGGCGGTGGCGACGTCGCCGAGGCTGGCGTGCACGAGCGCGCTGACCGCAAGCACCCAACGGCGGCTGACGCCGGCACCGCTGGTGCGCGACCACAGCGATGCGGCATGCTCGACGTGCGGCCGCGCCGCCGCGGCACGGCCGGCGAACACCTCGGCCGCGGCGAGCGCCAACGAGGCGATGCCGATCTGCGCTTCGTTGACAGCGTTGGCCAGCGCTGCCTCGGCATCGGCCTTCGCGCCGTCGGCGTCGCCGGCGGAGAGGCGGCACATCGAGCGAGCGGAGAGGATCAGCCGCTCCGACAGGCTGACGGCCTCTTGGCCGATGATCGAATACGCCTCGAACGCTCGGGCGAGCACGTCGATGGCGTCCTCCGAGCGGCCGTTGATGCGCAGCGCATGCGCCGCCGCCAGCGAGGCACGGATGAGCACCTGGTCGGGGCCGTGTGCCAGTAGCGGCTCGGCGAGCCGCCACGCCTCGGCGAAGTTCGCCGCGACCGCTTCGTGCACGGCCTGGTTGGCGAGCACCTCGTCGCGTGTGACGAGCGTGGTGCCGGGATCGTCGGCGGGGACGCGCTCGAGCGCCGCGGCCACGGTGGCGCGTGACTGTTGCAGGTCGCCGGCAACCCAGAAGTCGAGCTGCGACTCCACCATCGCGACGGCCATCTGCGCGCCGCTCGACTGGTCGACCGAACGCCAGTCGTCCATGTGGCGCCGCGCCTCTTCCAGCTCGCCCAACGCGGTGAGCGAGTTGGCCAGATCGAGCCCGGGGAGGAAGCCGCTCGTCGCGTCGAACGCCTGACGGCTGATGCGCTCGGCGAGCACCAGGTCGCCTGCGTGGTACGAGATGGATGCCGCTCGGGACAGCAGTTGCGGGTCGAGCGAGACACCGCCGTCAACCGCCAGACGGGCGAGCTTCACGACGTCGGCGCGGCGTCGTGCCCCGGTCGCTTGGAGGTCCCGGGCCAGGGTTGCCAGCACGGCACGACGTTGCAGGTGGCCGGTGCCCGAGCGCAGCACCTCGCCGTAGAGCGGATGGCTGATGCGCAGCACCAGGCGGTTGCCGTCGAGGTCGCCCGACACCAGTTCGGCGGCCTCCAACGCCGCCAGCGTGGACGCGTCGGCCACGCTCGCCAGCTCGGCGGGGCCGCAGGGCTCGGCGAACGCCAGGTGCAGCAGCGCCTGATGGGCTGCGGGGTCGAGCGCAGTCAGGCGGCCGCGGACGACGTCGGCGAGTCGGGGCGCGTCGACCGGCAGTTCGGCCAGCACGGCAGTGCCGTCCGGCCCGTCGGCGACGTGGCCGCGCTCGAGCGCGTTCGTGATCAGCTCGTGCACGAACAGGGCGTTGCCGCGGCTGAGTGCCCACAGCCGTTCGTGGCCGCGGTCGTCGAGCGGTCGCCCGAGGATCGCCTCGGCGACCGTTGCCGTCGCCGAGCGGTCGAAGGTACCGACCTCCATGCGCAGCACATCGCCGCGCTGCACCAGGTCGACGAGTTCGGCCGACGCCATCCGGCCGCTGCGCAGCGTCGCCACCAACGTCGCCTCGCCGGCGCTGACCAGCTGGTGGACGAGCACGGCGGAGGCGTCGTCGAGCAGGTCGACGTCGTCCACGCTCAACAGGACGGGGCGGCCCTCGGCCTGCTCGCGGATGCGGTCGCGAATCTCGGCGAACATCGGGGTGAGGAAGCGCTCGGCGCGGCCGAGCTGCGCCACGAACGCGCCCAGCGGCAGCTCGCTGGATCCGGAGGTGGCCCGAACGCGCACGACGGCGTGGCCGCTGTCCTCCGCCCACCCGGCCAAACCGTCCGCGAGCCGGCTCTTGCCGACGCCGGCGGGGCCGACGAGTTGGACGCCACGACCGCGCGACAATGCGTCGACGGCCTGCGCGAATTCGCGTTCGCGGCCCACCACCAGTGCTGACGCTCCCATGTCGAATGCGAAGTATCGCGTATGCGCACGGGGTCCTGAGTACCCCCGGACCGGGAAATGAGTAGCCACTACTCAGGTGCCCCGAGCCGCACGAGCGCACAGTGGGGTCATGATCCTTCGTGCAGCCCCCGTCGACGTGTCCCGTACCCGTCACGCCCTCGGTGCCCCCGGTACGCCCGGCGCCCGTGTGGTGCCGGCCTTCTCGGTCAGGCCCGCCCGCCCGTCCGCTGTCCGTGAGCGGGCTGTCCTCGTCGGTGTGCTGGACTAGGGCCGTGGAGACCGACGCAACGACGCTGTTCGAGCGGCTGGGCGGGGCCCCGGCGATCGCCGGTGTCGTTGCCGCGCTGTACGACAAGGCGCAGGCCGACCCGGAGCTGGCGCCGTACTTCCACACCACCGACATGGAGGCGCAGCGACGTCGCCTGACCGAGATGATCGGCGAGGCGCTCGGCGGCCCCGCGGCCCCCTGGCTGAAGGGTTTGCGCGAGGCGCATCGCGGCCGCGGTGTCTCGCATCGCCACTTCAGCCTGATGGCGGCGCATCTGATGGACGTGCTCGTGGAGTTGGATGTCGACGCGGACGAGGCCGACCTGGTGATGAACTGGATCGCTCAGGGTCGCGACGCCGTGGTCGAGGACCCCGAGGGCTGAGGTCCGGGCGGGCATCTGCCCGGAAAACCTTCACGGCCGGCCCGCAGCGCTCGTGGCGCCACGGACCGGCCGCGTGTTCCTGAGGTGGGGGGACTCAGACGTTGAAGGGCAGGAGCACCCGGTCGATGACGTGGGCGATGCCGTTCGACGCACGCACGTTGGCGGCGACCACCTTGGCGTCACGCAGATCCGGGTCCTTGTCGACGAGGAAGATCCGCTTGAAGAAGGTGCCACGCACGTCGACGGTCAGCGTGTCGGTGCTCAGCATGGTGAGGTCGGCACCGTCGGACTTCAGGGCGGTTGCGTAGTCGATGCGGGCGCCGCTGAGGATGTGGTACGTCAGCACCTTCTCGACGGTGGGCAGGCCCAGGCCGACGACGGCGGCGAAGATCTCGCTCTCCTTGTAGATGGTCTTGCCGGTCAGATCGCGCACCAGCTTGCGGAAGGCGTAGTCGGTGGGCAGGAAGACGGTCAGGTTCGCCGCCGGGTTGCTCGCCGCTGCGGTGAGGGTGGGGAACGCCAGCACGGCCTGGGTGACGATGTCGAGGTCGTTGGGGTTGGCGTCGAAGCCGTTCTTGGCGTCGAACTTGCTGTCGGCCAGCAGGATCTGGGCGAGGGTCGGGCGGGTGGCCGCGCCGGCCGGCGCGACCGCCGGAACGACGAGGGCAGCCGTCAGGCCGAGACCGAGGGCGGCGAGAATCTTGCGCTTCATGGGTGCTCCTGGGAGACGAGGGGGTGGGAGTTAGCACTAATTGGGAGTGCGCCCGGTGTTCGGAGCCGATCCTTCGGCGGATGGGTGGCGGCGACGATTTTCGCCGCGGGCCGTCGGTCGCCGCCTCGTAGGCTGTGACCCCATGCTGCACTTGTACGACACGGCCACCCGGCAGGTCCGCGAGCTCGCACTGCGCGAGCCCGGCACGGTGAGCATCTACCTGTGCGGCCCCACGGTCTACGGCCCGCCCCACCTCGGCCACGGCCGCGCCACGCTCGTGTACGACGTGCTGCGCCGATACCTGGAGTGGAGCGGACTGCACGTGCGGTTGGCGTCGAACATCACCGACATCGACGACAAGATCATCGACCGTGCCAACCGCGAAGGCCGGCCGTGGCAGGACATCACGCACAAGTGCGAGACGGTGTGGTTCGACGCAATGGGCAAGCTCAACGTCGCTCGCCCCACCGACGTCCCCCACGCCACCGAGTACGTCGACCAGATGGTCGACATGATCGGCGAACTGATCGCCATCGGCCGTGCCTACACCACGGGTGACGGTGTGTACCTCAGCGTCGAAACGGTCGAGGACTACGGCCTGTTGGCCAATCAACGTCTCACCGACCTGCTCGAGGGGGGTGGCGAGCGCGAGGTGTTCGGTGCCGACCAGAAGCGCCACCCGGCCGACTTCGCGCTGTGGAAGCTGTCGAAGCCGGGCGAGCCGTCGTGGCCGTCGCCGTGGGGTGACGGGCGTCCGGGCTGGCACAGCGAGTGCGTGGTGATGAGCCTCGACCTGTTGGGCGAAGGCTTCGACCTGCACTGCGGCGGCATGGACCTGAAGTTCCCGCACCACGAGAACGAGCGGGCCCAGGCCGTCGCACTCGGCAAGCAGTTCGCCAACCACTGGATGCACAACGGGTTCGTGGTCGACGCCGAGGGCGAGAAGATGTCGAAGAGCCTCGGCAACGT
>JBMOGW010000215.1:0-6005 GCA_049318165.1 Ilumatobacteraceae bacterium | reverse complement strand
CGCCATGGTCGACTGGGCAGCGGACGTCATCGACGCGATCGGACTCGTCGGCGTGGCGTTCCTGATCGCCCTCGAGAGCATCATCCCGCCGATCCCGTCCGAGCTGGTGCTGCTGCTCACCGGCTTCAACGTCCACGAGCAGCGCTTCGGCCTGGTGCCCGCCATCCTGCTCGCCACCGTCGGCTCGGTGATCGGTGCCGTGGCCCTGTACGCGGTGGGCGCCCTGATCAGCGAGGAACGGTTGGAGCGGCTGCTCACCTCGATCGGGCGGTTCGTCGGGCTGAAGCGCACCGACATCGACCGTGGCTTCCGCTGGTTCGAACGCCACGGACCCGCAGTGGTGTTCTTCGGCCGGCTGATCCCTGTGGTGCGCTCGATGGTCAGCATCCCGGCCGGTGCCGACCGGATGAAGATGCTGCCCTTCCTGGCCTACACGACCGCCGGCAGCCTGCTGTGGAACACGATCTGGATCCTGGTCGGCCGCCAACTCGGCAGCAACTGGCGCGACGCCGAGAAGTGGAGCGAGCTGATCGAGCTGGTGGCGCTCGCCGGGATGGGTGTCGTGGTCGTCGTGCTGGTGATCCGGGCCCGCCGACGCCGCGCCTGAGCACCCGCTGTTCGTGTCACGACGCTGATCCTCGCGACGCGGGAAACACGACACACGCTCTAAGGTCGAGTTCCCCGACCCAGGAAGGCGGTCGTCATGGCCCGTGTCAGCACGTACCTCAACTTCGCCGGCAACACCGAGGAGGCGTTCCGCTTCTACCGCGAGGTGTTCGGCACCGAGTTCATCGGCGAGATCGCACGGATGGGTGACGTGCCCTCGAACCCGGAGGCGCCGCAGCTGACGGAGGACGAGCAGCAACTGGTGATGCACGTCGAGTTGCCGATCCTCGGCGGCCACGTGCTGATGGGCACCGACGTGGTGACGTCGCTCGGCCATCGCCTGGACGTCGGCAACAACACGTCGATCATGCTCGAGCCGGACACCCGCGACGAGGCCGACCGGCTCTACGCAGGACTCGCCGAAGGAAGTCCCGGCGGGACCGGGATGGTGGAGATGTTCTGGGGTGCCTACTGGGGCGCGTTCGAGGACCGCTTCGGCATCCGCTGGATGATCAACGTCAACGCCGCGTGATCCGCTCGATCCTGGTCGTGATGGCCATGCGTGCCGAGGCAGCCCCCGTGGTGCGCGCGCTCGGCGCACGCCCGGTGCCGGTTCCTCGCGGCCGACCACACGAATGGCACCTCGCCCACCGTTCGGGCGCGCAGGTGGTCGTCGCCGTCAATGGCGTCGAACCGCACCACGGCGTGGACGGCATCGGCCCCGAGCCCGCGGTGCTCAACGCCGCCGCGGCGATCGATCGCTTCCGGCCCGACCTCGTGGTGTCCGCGGGCACCGCCGGTGGGTGGCAGGCACGAGGCGGGAAGATCGGCACGGTGTACCTGTCGTACCCGCACGTGGTGCGTCACGATCGGCGCATCGACCTCGACGGGTTCCGCGACTACGGCATCGGCAGGTTTCCCGTGGTGCCGATGCGCGCGGTCGCTGCGGCGATCGGTGCCGAGCCGGGCGTGGTGACCACGGGCGGGTCGCTCGACGAGACCGAGCAGGACATCGCCCTGATGGCCCAACTCGACGCTCGCGCCAAGGACATGGAGGCCGCCTCGGTGGGCTGGCTGTGCGACCTGCTCGGGGTGCCGTTCGTCGCGCTGAAGGCGATCACCGATCTGGCCGACGTGCCGCATCCCACTGCCGAGCAGTTCCTCGCCAACCTGCACACCGCGTCGGCCGGCCTGACCGGACACCTGTTGCTGCTCGTGGACGAAGTGGCCGGGCGCGACGCGGCCACGCTCGACGGCTGACGATTCGCCGACGGAGGGTCAGTCGTGGTCGCCGCGCCACACCGGCGCGCGGGGCGGGTCGAACGACGCAGCCATCGCGTTGCCGTCGATCGCGGCGAACGCCTGCGCGCCCCACCACTCGGCACCGGCCGTCGGCCAGGGCAGCGCGTCGCGGCCGAACCAGCCCACGCCCGAGGTCTCGAGCGGATGCCCCTGCAGGCTGCCTCCCGTGGCCCGGCAATGGAAGAGCAACAGATACATCGGGAAGCGGGTGAAGCCCATCCGCTGCCCGTCGATGACGGCGAGCAACTGCACCGGCTCACACTCGATGCCGGTCTCCTCCAGCACCTCCTTCACCACCACCTCGCTGGCGGAGTAGCCGACGTCGGCCCAACCGGTGGGGTACAGCCAGACACCGCTGTCGCTGCGCTGCACCAGCAGCATCTCGCCGAATTCGTTGCCCACGACGGCGCCGACCGCCACCTTCGGCGTCACATACCCGGGCACGCCCTCGCCCACACTGTCGAGCCACTCCTGCACGAAGTGGTCGCGTTCACGGCGCACCTCGAGGGCGTCGGCGGCGGCCGCCTTGATGTCGGCGGCGACGTGCAGCACCTCTTCGAACCGCTCGCGCTCGTACAGGCTCTGGGTGAAGCCCAGCCCCGTGCGCGCGATGGCGGCGAGCGTTTCGCTCCAACGCACCAGGTCGCGGGTGAAGTCGGTGGCATCGGCGTCGCTCACGGCAGCCGACAGTAGTGGCCGCTCGCCCTGCCGGGCACCGCTTGCCCCCACCGCGTACACTGAGCACGGCGACGCAGGCGCGGGTACCAGCGCCGCTCGTCAGGTTGGCGTGCCGGGGGTCTCTCCCGTCGATCCCCGGCTCGCCGCCACCTTCCGCAGATCGAGCGGCCACCATCGGCCCGGGCAGGCGGTCATCTCGTACACTCGGCGTCGTGCCTTCCCGCCGTGCTGCTCCGTGCCGGGTACTGGGCACCGTGCTCGCCGGCGCGCTCCTCGCGGCTGCCTGCTCGGGCGATGACGCCGCACCCGCGAGCAGTCCTCCCAGTACCTCGGCTGCCCCCACCACCACACGCCCGGACGACGGCGTGTTCCGCGTGGGTGCCGTCATCCCGAACGGCGGCGACGTGCCGGATCTGGGCGTGTCGCTGCGCGCCGCGTTGAACACCGCTCGCGACGACATCAACACGATCGGCGTACGCGGCCAGCAGGTGTCGCTGGAGATCCGCGACGAGGGCGACAGCCCCGCATCGGCGCGCACCGCCGTACAGGAGTTGCTCGACGCAGGGGTGGACGTGATCGTCGGTCCGACGTCGTCGCTGCACCTGCTGGCCACGCTGCCCTCCGCGGTGAAGGCCGACGTGCTCACCTGTTCTCCCACCGCCTCGGCGATGTCGCTCGACGACTTCCCCGACGCCGGGTTGTTCTTCCGGACCGTGCCCAGCGACTCGCTGCAGGCCGCGGCGATCGCGCGCATGGTGTCCGACACCGGTTCTGGCAACGCGGTCATCGCCTACGTCGACGACGCATACGGCCGGCCGTTCGCAGCGGCCGTCAGGTCGAAGCTGGAAGGTGGCGGGCCAACGGTGTCGCCGGTGGCGTTCCCTTCGGATGACGCGCCACCCGCCGAACTGGTCGACGCGGTGGTGGCGGCGGAACCCGACGTCGTGGTCGTGCTCGCCGACGGCACGCTCGGTCCGTCGATCATCAGCGCCATCGACGCAGCGCTCGCCGACGCCCCCGTGCCGCGCGGTCCCAACAATGCGCCGGTGCAGTACATCGTCAACGACGCAATGCGCCGCACGGACGCAACTGCGGCGATGTCGGCCGACCTCGTGGCGCGCATCTCGGGCGTCGCGCCGCGCGCCTACCCGACGGCAGGGAGCGACTTCGAGGTCGAGCTGCAGCTCGCCGATCCCCAGGCCACCGGGTTGTACGCGATGAACGCCTACGACTGCCTCACGCTCATCGCGCTCGGCGCGGACGCCGCCGGCTCGTTCGATGGCAAGGCCATCCATGATCAACTCGTCGCGCTGACGACCTCCGGCCGGTCGTGCGCATCGTTCAGCCAATGCACGACCTTCGCGCAGACGACGCCGAACATCGACTACGACGGGCCGAGCGGCGTGCTGACGCTGGACGCGAACGGCGACCCGTCCGCCACCCGGTTCCAGGTGTTCCGCACCGATCCCGCGACCGGCCAGGAAGTCACCAGCGTCCTGTCGATCGGCAGCACGGACTGACCGACCCGGTCAGAGGGTGGCGACGAGCTCCTCGACGGGAACGACGTAGCCGGTGTAGAACGCGCCGAACTCGCCGTACAGCGCCGACGCCTCGTCGAAGCGCATCGTGTACACGACTTCCTTCAGCACGTCGGGCGTGAGGGCGAACAGGGTGACACCCCACTCGTAGTCGTCGATGCCGGTGCTGCCGGTGACGTACTGCACGACGCGCCCGGCGAACTTTCGACCGCTCGAACCGTGATCCATCATCAGATGCTTGCGCTCGTCGTAGGGCAGGCTGAACCAGTTCGCGTGGGCCTCGCGCTTCTTCGACATCGGGTAGAAGCACCATGCGGGCATGTGCTGCGCCTTCGGCGGGATCTCCGGGTACAGACGGCCCTTGAGGTGCTCCTCGGGCATGCCGGCGGCGTACTCGCTCACCTCGGTGACGCTCACGTAGCTGTCGACCACGTCGAGGCCGGCGTGCTGCAGGGCCGACTGCAGCAGGCGCAGCTGCCGCCAGTCCTCGTGCATCGCCATGAACGCGGCATCGCACTTGTGTCCGAGTGTCGCGACCGAGACGACCTGGACACCGGCGTCCTGCGCGGCCTTCACCGCAGCCACCACGGCCTCTCCGTCGAACAACGGCGCCGGCTTGCAGAAGAGGTGGAGCACGCCACGGCCGACGGAGGGACTGATCGGATCGCTCATGGTGCCCAGGCTACGCGGTCAATCGGCGAAGGGCCTTTCGGGCGCGTAGACGTTCACCCGGTCGGCGCGCACGAACCCGGCCAGCACCAGGCCGGCGCGGCGGGCGGTCTGGGCGGCGAGTGCGGTGGGTGCGCTGACGGCGACGAGGGTGGAGAACCCTGCCGCCCAGGCCTTCTGCACCAGCTCGAAACTGGCGCGGCCACTGACGAACAAGCCCAGGCCGGTCGCCGGCAGCTTCCCGTCGAGCAGCAAGCGGCCGACGACCTTGTCGACGGCGTTGTGGCGGCCGACGTCTTCGCGCGTCAGCAACACCTCACCGTCGGGCGTGAACGCCGCGGCTGCATGGACGGCGCCCGTGGAGTGGAACAGGCCTTGACCACCGAGGACCGCGTCGGGGATGGCGCGCATCACGTCGAGCGAGATCGGCGGCGTGTCGGGCAGCGGCTCGAGCCGGTCGCACAGCTCGTCGATCGCGTCGTTGCCGCACAGGCCGCAGGACGAGGTGGTGTTGCCCAACCGCGGGCGGGGCGCCGGGGCACGGCCACCGGTTTCGACGGTGACCACGTTGAACTCGCTCCCCACCGCCGAGCCGTTGGCGCAGTAGCGCACGCCCGTCACCGGGGCGCCGGCCAGCAGGCCGTCGGAGAAGCAGAAGCCCACGGCGAGCTCGTAGTCGTGACCCGGCGTGCGCATCGTGGTGCTCACCACGGTGCCGTCGAGTTGCACGGTCATCGGCTCCTCGACGATCAGCTCGTCGGGACGGCGCGCGCGGTCGTCACCCCGGAAGGTGGTGACGAGCATCGTCTCGCTGCGGCGTCGCACGGCCATCCCCGCTGACGGTAGCGGCCGCGGACGCCGACGCGGCCCGATCCACCACCACCGCAACTGTGTGCTGGACAGTTCTCGGGGTATCCACGAAATCGCGCTTGTGCATTAGTACCGTGCGCGAAATGGACACTCAGAAAACCAGAATCCTCATCGCTGAGCTGTTCGGCACCTGCGTGCTGATGCTCGGTGGCCCCGGCTCCGCGATCTTCGCGGCGAAGTACTTCGGCGGCGGGACCGACAACATCGGCATCGGCCTGCTCGGCGTGTCGCTCGGCTTCGGCCTGACGCTCGCGGTGATGGCCTACGTCATCGGGCCGATCAGTGGCTGCCACATCAACCCGGCGGTGACGCTCGGCCTGTTGATCGGCAAGAAGATCGACA
>JBMOGW010000214.1:0-6055 GCA_049318165.1 Ilumatobacteraceae bacterium | reverse complement strand
CGGCGAGGGCGGCGGCGAATGCGGCGCGGACGGCCGCCGAGTCGGCACCCGGACGCGGCTCGACGGTGTGGCTCGGCACCTGCCCCCACGCGTCGCCGACCGCGTCGATCGACGAGCCGTGCAGCACGGCGGCGGCCTGTACCGCGGCGCCTCGCGCCACCAGTTCGTCGTCGCCCGGCACCACGACGGGGCGGCCGGCCAGGTCGGCCGTCAGCTGCGCGATCGCTCGGCTGCGTGCGCCGCCACCGAGCAGCACCACCGTGCCGGCGGCCTCCGGCAGGCGGTCGGCGCCCTCCAACAGGTTGCAGAGCACACCCTCGACGGCGGCGCGTGCGAACTGCTCACGCGTCACATCCGAACGGATGCCCGACAGCACACCCGTGGCGTGCGGTCGGTTCGGCGTGCGCTCGCCGTCGAGGTGCGGCACCAGCACCAGGCCGCCGGCGCCGGGCGGCGCGGCCAGCACCAACTCGTCGAACTCGTCGCGTGACGCACCGAGCAGGCGGGCCGCAGCATCGGTGACCTTCGTGGCGTTCAGCGTGCACACCAGCGGCAGGAAGTGGCCGGACGCATCGGCGAACCCGGCCACGGCACCGGTGGCATCTGCGGTCGGCGTGGTGCTCACCGTGTAGGCGGTGCCGCTCGTGCCGAGGCTCAGCGCCAGGTCGCCGGGCCGCATGCCGAGACCGAGCGCCGCGGCCATGTTGTCGCCGGTGCCGGGTGCGACGACGGCGCCGTCCCAGTCGCCCGCCGCATCGGTGGGGCCCAGTACCGTGGGCAGCGCATCGGTCCAGTCGCGGTCGGGGTCGACCAGCGCCAGCAGGTCGTCGCGGTAGCGACCCTCCGCTGGCGACCACCAGCCGGTGCCCGACGCGTCGCCGCGATCGGTGGTGAACGCGCCCGTGAGGCGATGCGTCAGCCAGTCGTGCGGCAGCAGCACGTGTGCGACGCGGGCGAAGACGTCGGGTTCGTTGCGGCGCAGCCAGGCGAGCTTGGTGACGGTGAAGCTGGCCACGGGCACGCTGCCGCACGCCGCCGCCCACGCAGCCGCACCCAGCCGCTCCACCAGCGCGCCAGCGTCGTCGGCGGACTCGGTGTCGTTCCACAACTTCGCCGGCCGCAGCACCTCGCCGGCCGCATCGAGCACCACCATGCCGTGCTGCTGTCCTCCGACAGCGATCGCCGCCACGCGGTTCGGACCGAACAATCCCGCCTGCTCCGCGGCAGCGGTGAACGCCGTCCACCAGTCGTGCGGATGTTGCTCGCTGCGCGGCGGCGTGGTGGCCGGATGCGGCGCGCGGCCGCTCGCAACGAGCGCGCCCGTGTCGGCGTCGCGCACCTCCACCTTGCAGGCCGACGTGGACGAGTCCACACCGGCGACGAGCGGCATCGCGGTTACCTCGCGCCCATCAGGTGCTCGAGCGCCAGCTGATCGACGCGGGTGGCGCCGTGGCTGCGGGCGCCCTTCGCGTCGGCGTCGAACTGCTCGAACGCCGTCGGGTCGGCCAGCAGGTCTGCGTAGGACTCGCCCGCGCCGATGGTGGGCGCCGCCAGGTCCGGAATGCCGGCGGCAGCGAGCGCCTCCTGCACCTCGGGGTCGGCACGGAAGGCGGCGGCGCGCTCCTTCAGCAACAGGTACGTGCGCATGTTGGCCGCGGCCGACGCCCACACGCCGTCGATCGCCTCGGTGCGCAGCGGCTTGTAGTCGAAGTGGCGCGGGCCGTCGTAGCCCGCCGTCTCCAGCAGGTCGACGAGCGCGAACGCCGACAGCAGGTCGCCGTGGCCGAACACCAGGTCCTGGTCGAACTTCGGGCCGTGCTGACCGTTGAGGTCGATGTGGAACAACTTGCCGTGCCACAGCGCCTGGGCGATCGCGTGCACGAAGTTGAGGTTCGACATCTGCTCGTGGCCGACCTCGGGGTTCAGACCGACGATGTCGTGGTGCTCGAGCGACGAGATGAACGCCAGCGCGTGGCCCACCGTCGGCAGGTAGATGTCGCCGCGGGGCTCGTTCGGCTTCGGCTCGAGCGCGAAGCGGATGCCGTAGCCCTGCTCCTTCACGTACCCGGCCAGGAAGTCGATCGCCTCACGGAAGCGGTCGAGCGCCGCACGATGGTCCTTCGCGAGGTCCACCTCGCTGCCCTCGCGCCCACCCCAGAACACGTACGTGCTCGCGCCCAACTCGGCGGCGAGGTCGAGGTTGCGCATCACCTTGCGGATCGCGAAGCGGCGAACGTCGCGGTCGTTGGCCGTGAACGCGCCCTCCTTGAACAGCGGGTGGGTGAACAGGTTCGTGGTCACCATCGGCACCTTCATGCCCGTCTCGTCCAGGGCGGCGCGGAACCGGGCGAGGTGCTGGTCGCGCTCGGCGGTGTCACTGCCGAACGGCACCACGTCGTCGTCGTGGAACGTCACGCCGTACGCGCCGAGCTCGGCCAGGCGGTGCACGCTCTCCACCGGGTCGAGCGCGTCGCGGGTGGCGTCGCCGAACGGGTCGCGGGCCTGCCAGCCCACGGTCCACAAGCCGAAGGTGAACTTGTGCTCCGGCCGGGGGGTGAGTGCGTCGGTCATCGGTGGGGCTCCTGGTGGTCGGCGGGGATGAGGTCGAGATCGGTGCGCACGGTGTGCGGGTCGGCGGCGTGGCGCCGGACGAGGATGCCATGTCGGCCGGCGGCCGGCATCCATGTGCGTGCATCCGGGTGACGGCGGGCGAGCCGTTCGACCGGCGCATCGATGGTGAACGGCCGTGCTTGGCCCGCCGGCACCTCGACGCGGGCGAAGCCGATCAGGCGCGCCGGCACGTCGTCACCGGGCAGCTCGGCGCACACCTGCACCACGTCGGCTCCGTCTCGGTCGCCGGTGTTGCGCACCTCGCCGGTGACGACGATGCGGCCGTCCACGACGTGAACCGCGACGCCCGCAAGCTCGAAGGTGGTGTACGACAGCCCGAACCCGAACGGGTACGCAGCCTCGGTGCCGTGCCGGGCGAGATGCCACCAGCCGTGCCAACGGTCGTACCGGAAGCTGGTGACGTCGCGGTCGAACGCCGGCAGGTCGGCCTCGTCGACCGGCACGCTGAACGGCAGACGCGCCGACGGGTTCACCACCCCGGCCAGCACGTCGGCCAGGCCGTGGCCGGCCTCGCATCCGCCGTACCACGCCTGCGCGATCGCCGGCACCTGCTCGTGCCATTCGGACACCACGACGGCGCTGCCGGCCTGCACGACGACGACGGTGCGCGGGTTGGCGGCCGACACGGCGCGAATCAGGGCGACATCGGTGTCGGTCAGCCGCAGGGACGAACGGTCACCACCGGCGGCGAAGCCGCGTGGCCGATCGGCCATCCGTTCGGGGTGGGTGGTGCGCGGCTGCGAGTCGACGAAGCGTTGGAAGCGTTCGATCACCTCGGGCTCGTCGGCGGGCGGCAGCAACTGGCCGAGCGACGGGTCCACCGCGCCGATGTACTCGCCTTCGTCGAGGTACGTGTAGCCCACCACCACGACGGCGACGTCGGCCTGCACCGCCGCCGCGGCGGCTGCATCGAGGTCGTCGCCAGGTTCGTGCAGCACGTCACCGAACGACGCCCGCAACCCGTCGAGCACCGTCACGCACTCCGTGTCCCACACGTCGCTCGAACCGCCGTCACCGAGGTTCACGGTGCCCGCCAGCCGGCCGAGCACGGCGAGGCGCGTCGTCGGCGCGAGCGGGAGCAGCGGCACGCCGTCCACCGGCTCGTTGCGCAGCAGCACCACCGACTTCGCCGCCACCTCGCGGGCGAGGGCGCGGTGCGCGGCCACTCCGAGCACCTCGCGCCCAGGGTGCGGGGCGGACAGCACCTCGTCGAAGCGCAGCAGCGTGGCGACGACACGCTCGACCGAACGGTCGACGTCGCCCCACGACGCCTCGCCGCGCTCGAGCGCACCGGCCAGGTGCTGTGCGCGCACCATCCGGTACGGCATCTCGACGTCGAGACCTGCCGCGAGCGAGGTCGCGGCGTCGCGCAGACCGAAGATCCAGTCGCTGATCACGAAACCCTCGAAGCCCCACTCGTCGCGCAGCACGTCGGTGAGCAAGGCACGGTTCTGGCCGGCCCACTCGCCGTTCACCGAGTTGTAGGCCGACATCACTGCGGCGACGCCTTCGTCGACGATGCGCTTGAAGTGCGGCAGGTACACCTCGTGCAGGGCCACGTCGTCCACCTCGACGTCGACGGAGAACCGGGCGTTCTCCATCGAGTTGCACGCGAAGTGCTTCACGCACGCCATCACGTGACGCTGCAGGCCGCGGGTGAGCGCCGCACCCAACTCGCCGACGTGGAACGGATCCTCGCCGTACGTCTCCTGCGCGCGGCCCCACGCCGGATGACGCAGCACGTTCACGCACACGGCACCCGTCAGCGACGCGTCGATCGAACGCAGCTCCAGCCCGATCACCTCGCCGATCCGTTCCTCCAGCGCAGGGTCCCACGTGGCACCGCGGGCCATCGACACGGGGAACGCGGTGGCGTTCCCCACCACCGCGCCACGGGGCCCATCAGCGAACGCGAACCCGGTCAGGCCGATGCGGTCGACGACCGCGGCGAGGAACGGCGCCTTGTGATAGCCGCCGGTCTGCAGGTGGCCCAGACCGGCCCATGCTGGCGCGTCGCCGTCGAGGCACCACAGGCGCTCCTGCGGCGACATGGTCGCCACCAGCAGGCGCGCCACCTCCACCGGGTCATCCCCGGCGCGGACCGCCGCGCGGGCGTCGTCGAACGTTTCGATGGTCATCGGCAGGGCCCCCTCGCCCGCCACGTTACTTTTCGAGGCCGTGCCCGCCGGCAGGTGGCGCGGAGCGCCTGGATCGGCACGCGGTCGGTAGTGTCCTGCGATCATCGCTCCGGACGTCACCTCGTGGCGCAGCCATCAGCGCCGCCTGGTGGATGCCGTCGTCGCCCGCCTCCGCGGTGGCGACGCGTCGATCGCCGAGTGGCCGCTCGACGAGGTGCAACGCAACGGCCTGGCCACCGGCCTCACGGCGCTCGCCGCGAGCGTGGGCGTGTTCGACGATGCGTCGGCCGAGGTGCGCGCCTACGTGGACGAGCAGCGTGGCCAGGTGGCCGCGCGGGCCGAGCGGTTCCGCCGGCTGACACCGCAGGTGCTCGGCGCACTCGCCGCGGCCGACGTGCCGGTCGTGCCGGTGAAGGGGGCGATCCTCGGGGGCAGCAGCGGCGACCCGGCCGTCTGGCCACATCCCGAACTGCGCCCGATGAGCGACATCGACCTGCTCGTGCCGCCGCGGCACCGCGCCGCCGCCGCTGCGGTGCTGGTGCGCGCCGGCTCCACACTGCACGCCAGCGACGACCACGAGGACACGTTCCTGGCATGGGGCGACGGCAGCGTCGGCCGTACCGACGGAGAGTCCGCCGACCACAACGGTCGCATCGAGGTGCACCCCGGCTGGGTGGAGTTCCTCCACGGCTACTCGGTGCACGGCTTCGACCCGATCGCACGCGCCCATCGGCGAGCGGACGGCCAGTGGCGCCTCGACGACGCCTCGTTCGCCGTGCACGTGATCGGCCACCTGGCGTCCACCGTCGTGCGCGCCGAAGTGCGGGCGGTCAACGTGCTCGACGTGTGGTTCCTGCACGACGCCGGACTCGACTGGGATGCGGTCGGTGCGGCGATGCGCGACGTCGACGTGCGCCTCACCGCTCCGGGACTGTGGGCGGCGGATCGCTTCCTCCATGGCGTGGTGCCGTCGCCGCTGCTGCGTCGAGAGTTGGACCGCCTCGGTGCAGCGCACGTGCTGGACGGCCTCGACGTCGCCGCCGTGCTGCGCGAGCCGACGCAGCGCACGACCTCGCGATGGCGATCCGCGTTCGCGGACGGGATGGCCGAACGTGCCGCCGTCGCTCGACAGCTCGGCCGGTCGGCCGTCGCCCGGTTGCGATGAGCGGCGACCCGAGCCGCGTGGCGATGGTGATGCCACCGGTCACCACCATGGCGCCTGCCGACGCGGTGTCGTCGTGGACCACCGTGACCTCGGCCTGCGTCGCGCTCGCCGACGCCGGTCG
>JBMOGW010000213.1:0-6125 GCA_049318165.1 Ilumatobacteraceae bacterium | reverse complement strand
TCATCGCCCGTCAGGGGCGCCAGGTGGTCGTGCGGCACATGAACAACCTGCCGGCGACGCACCCGAGCCTCGGCTACGAGCCGTGGACGTCGGTGCACCTGCACGGTTCAGCCTCGCTGCCGCAGTTCGACGGCTATGCCAGCGACATCACCCGCCCGGGTGAGTACAAGGACTACCACTACCCGAACTTCCAGAAGGCTCGCACCCTCTGGTACCACGACCACGGTGTGCACCACACTGCGGAGAACGCGTACCACGGCCTCGTCGCCCAGTACCACATGTACGACGACGAGGAGCGGGCGCTGCCGATTCCGAAGGGCAAGTACGACATCGCCCTCACCATCGGTGACGCGATGTTCCAGGCGCCCTACGTCGGCGCCGACGGCCGCAAGAAGGCCCCGCTGCTGTTCTCGCTGGACGACCAGTCGGGTCACTGGGGCAACGTCATCATGGTGAACGGCGTGCCGTGGCCGGTGATGAAGGTCGAGCCGCGCAAGTACCGCTTCCGCGTGCTGACCGCCGCCCTGTCGCGTTCGTTCAAGTTCTACCTGTCGAACGGCGCCTCGTACCAGGTGATCGGCACCGACGGTGGCCTCATGCCGACGCCCTCGACGATCACCAGCCACCGCCAGCTGAGCGGTGAGCGCTACGAGATCGTCATCGATTTCTCGAAGTACAAGGGCCAGACCATCAACCTGATGAACACCAGCCCGACGAACAACATCAACTACGCGAACACCAACAAGGTGATGCAGTTCCAGGTGGGCACCTTGGTCACCGACACCACCAACAACTCGGTGCCCAGCGTGCTCAGCCGGAAGAACGACGTCATGGAGCTCACCGAGGCGATGTGCGTGAAGAACCCCGACGGCACGATCAAGACGACGACGCTGCGCCTCGAGCGCACCAACGGCGCCTGGACCGTGAACGGCACCACGTGGGAGAAGATCGTCGAGAGCAACTACGAGTTCTGCGAGGCCCGCCCCTTGGAGGGCACGGTCGAGAAGTGGATCATCCAGAACAAGTCGGGTGGCTGGTACCACCCGCTGCACGTCCACCTGGTGGACTTCAAGGTGTTGCGCCGCAACGGCCAGCCGGCCATGGCTCACGAGCGTGGCCCGAAGGACGTCGTCTACACCGGTGAGAACGAGACCATCGAGCTCCTCATGAAGTTCGACGGTTGCGGCAAGTACATGGTGCACTGCCACAACCTGATCCACGAGGACCACGACATGATGACGCAGTTCGAGGTGCAGCCGGTCGACGGCGAAGACCTCCGACTGATCGACCCGATGACGGCAGCAACGTCCAGGGCGATGTCGCTCGAGGCACTCGATGTCCTCTGATCTGACCGCCGTCGTGCTCCCGGGGCGGACCGGGAGCGCGACGGAGGTCGCACCTCAGGGTGCGGCGGCGCGGTCGACCATGGTCGATCTCGCCATCCTGATGTCCGCTGCAGCGGGCCTGGCGCACGCCATCTCCACGCCGACACACTGGCGCTGGTGGCAGGCCTCGGGTCTGTTCTTCGGCCTCCTCGCCGTTGCTCAGATCGGCCTTGCGGTCGCCCTGATCCTGGGTCGGACCGGCGTTCGGACGCTGCTGTTCGGCATCTGGACGAACGTGGTGGTGGTGAGCGTCTATGTCGCGAGCCGACTGGTGGCCCTCCCGGGCCAGCCGGAGCAGACGGCTCATCATGCGCCGAAGGCCCCCGGGCGATCCTTTCTCCCGGCGCAGCCCGAGGGGGTCGGCGCGTTCGACATGTTCGCCCTGCTGGTGGAGGTCGGCCTGATCGTCGTCCTGCTCACGATGCTCCCGGCCCGGCAGCGCAGCCGTACTGCCACTGCGCTGATGTGCTGCGGGGTGGCGTTCTGTGCGTTCGCCGTCTTCGTCACGCTGAACCACAGCGCGTTCATCTGACCGTGGACACCACGGTCGACCACGACGTCGCTGCGACGGCCGGATCCGAACAGGATCCGGCCGTCGGCCGCGTCGCGGCGTCGAGCTCGGGCCGTAGGCCCCCGATGTCGCGGACGCTGAAGATCGGCCTCGTGACGTTGCTGGCGCTGTTCGTCGTGCGGTTCTTCGTCGCCGAGCCGGTGATGACGAACGGTGAGAGCATGTCGCCGACCTTCCACGACGGCGATGCGCTCGTCGTCGACCACGTGACCTACCGCTTCCGCGATCCGCGGATCGGCGAGATCGTGGTGGCCACCACGCCCGACACGGGCGCGCAGGTGGTCAAGCGTGTGGTCGCCCTCGCCGGCGACACGATCGGCATCGAGGACGGTGTGCTGGTGCGCAACGGCGCGCGGGTGGACGAGCCGTTTGCCGATCAGTCGCAGATGGGTGGGCACTTCTGGGGGCCGATCACCGTGCCGGACGGTCACGTGTTCCTGCTCGGGGACAACCGGCTCACGTCGGTCGACTCTCGGCGTTACGGTCCGGTGTCCCTCGACGACGTCGAGGGGCGTTCGATGGGCCGCATCTGGCCCTGGTGAGCACGCACATCTTGCAACTGTGAGGAACTGTGCTACGGTTCTCTGCGGCGATGTGAATTCGGTGCTGTCGGCTTCGTCACCTCTGCACTGCATGCGCGCGTGAGGACGTGTCCTCCGTGATGCCCGTCGCCGGTGGCCGACCCCGCTCCCAACCCGAGGGTCGGCCCGCGCTCGGGATCAGGGCAGATCGGCGATGCGGCGGACCACACGGTCGGCCAGCGGCCGGGGCAGGTCGAGGGTGCGCAGCAGCAGCTCGCTGGTGCGCTTGACGCGCTCGCCGGCCGGGGCCTGCATGAACTCGCGCAAGTCGACGACGATCGTCTCGAGCTCGCGGTCGCCCTGGAAGACCTTGACGCCGTCGTCGCTGATCTCGACCAGGACCGGCTGGTTGCTGACGGCCGTGGCGGTACGCGGCGCCGCGCCGCGAGCGACCGCAGGACGCGGGCCACGACGGCGAGGGGTGGGCGGCGTGGTGGCCGCCATGTCCGTGCCGAGCACCCGGTCGAGCTCGACCAGCCACTCGTACGGGGGCACCCGCGAACCCTGCTCCCACTTCGCGACCAGCGAGGCGCCGATGCCGATCTGCTCGCCGAGCTGGCGCTGGGTCCACGACCGGATCTGTCGTGCGTCGGCGATCTGTCTGCCGATGGTGCGTGTCGCTGTGGTCTCCATGCCGCCACAATAGCCACATCTGAGCCAGATGGAAAGCCCCGAAGAATGAGAGTTTCGTCGGAAACGTCGTACGACCGTCACTCGGACTGATGCTGAGCAGGGATGATGCGGCTCTTTGCCTTGATCTGATGCGGAACTTCTTTTCTCGGGACGGCGCGGAGCTGTCCTTCCTGTGTCGCTACCCGGAAAAATCGGTCGCTGTTCGGGCGGCGCGCGCCGAAGCGGTTCGGTGGAACAGCGGTCCGGTTCGGTCCAGCGGTGTGGGTCAGTCGAGCGGCGTGGTGGCAGGCACGCACACGTCGAGGAACGCCTCGACGAGATCGGCATCCAGCGTGTCCGGCTCGGCGGTGCGCAGCGCATCGACCCCTGCGGTCGGACTGAACCCCTCGGCCGTCGCCGCGGCGACGTGGAAGACGTGGCACACCGCGGTCAGCTGCGCCGCGAGGCGCTCGATCTGGCGCTCGAACGAGTCGGCCGGGGCGCGGAACCGCGCCGCGGCCGCGGCGAGCACGTGGCGGTCGGCGAGGATCATCGTCGACGCGATCGCGCAACGCTGGCCGGCGACGGCGTCGTCCTGCTCGACCGCCGCGACGTCGGCATCGGAGAGCGTGAGCGCGCCGATCTCGTGGCAGCCCGCGGCGTGCCCGAGGTGCTCGGCCACGTCGTCGAGGTGGACGGCCACCGCCAACTGGTGCACCGAGCGGGCCACGCGCCGGGCCCGCGTGCCGAGCATCGACGAGCGCAACGACAACGAGGACAGCAGCACGTCCACCGCCATCCGGTGGTTGAGCTCCAGTTCCTCGGTCAGTTCGGTGAGCTCCAACGCCAGGCTGCGCGCCAGCACGTCGGCCGCATGCAGATGGTCTCGCGTCCGCAACGCGCGCTGCGCACGAACGCCGAGCTCCAGCAGGTTGAACGGCTTGGTGACCAGATCGTCGGCGCCCAGCTCCAACGCCCGCACGCGTCGCTCGGGGTCCGACTCCGCGGTGACCACCAGGACCGGCACACCCATCGTGCCGCCCTTGTTGACCACCTCGAGGATCGTCAGACCGTCGCCGTCGGGCAGGCCGAGGTCGAGGATCAGCAGGTCCGGCTTCCATTCGCCGAGCTCGCGCTGCGCGTCGTGCGCCGTGCCGGCAACTCGGATGTCGGAGAAGCCGCTGCCGGACAGCGCCTCCGAGACCAGGAAGGCCTGGACCTCGTCGTCCTCCACCACCAGCACGCGAAGACCCTCAGTCGGCTCGGCATCCACGGGCACATCGTGCCATGTCGTGGCCGCCGCCGCATCGATCCTCGTCGCTAGCCTGCGCCACGTGACCGACACGATGCCGCGCGACCTCGCCGAGAAGCTCGACGCGCTCGAGGCCGAGCTGCGCGCCTTCGGCCGCGTGGTGGTGGCGTTCAGCGGGGGAGCGGACAGTGCGTTCCTCGCGGCCGTGGCGCACCGGGTGCTGGGCGGCGACGCGCACGCCGTGACGGCCGTGTCGCCCTCGCTCGCAGGTGACGAGGAGGCCGAGTGCCGCGCCCTCGCCAGCGAGTGGGGCCTGCGCTGGACGCCGGTGATCACGCACGAGATGGAGCGGGCGGCCTACCGGGTCAACGACCTCGACCGCTGCTTCCACTGCAAGGCCGAGTTGATGGACGTCGTCGGCCCGATCGCTGCGGCCGACGGCGCCACGTTGGCGCTCGGTGTGAACCTCGACGACCTCGGTGATCACCGGCCCGGCCAGCGGGCGGCGTCGGAGGCCGGTGCGGTGTTCCCGCTCGTCACGACCGGATTCACCAAAGCGGATGTGCGCGCCGCCTCCGCATCGCTCGGCCTGCGCACCTGGGACAAGCCGGCGATGGCCTGCCTCGCCAGCCGACTGCCCTACGGCACGGAGGTGTCGGTGGGGCTGCTCCGCCAGGTGGACCGCGCCGAGGCGGCGCTGCGCCGACTCGGACTGCGCCAGCTGCGCGTGCGCCACTACGGCGACACCGCCCGCCTGGAGGTGCCGCTCGACGACATGGCCGCGGTGCTCGAGCGCCGTGCCGAGGTGGTGGACGCCGTACGTGCGCAGGGCTACCGGTACGTGACGCTCGACCTCGAAGGCTTCCGATCCGGGAACCTGAACCCCTAACGAATAGGGTCGCCGGTCATGAAGCTCTCCATGGCCATCAACTACTCCGGCGGATTCAAGGAGGCGGCGCAGCGCGTCGTCGAGCTCGAAAAGGCCGGCCTCGACGTCGTCTGGATCGCCGAGGCGTACAGCTTCGACGCGATCAGCCAGGTGGGCTACCTCGCCGCCATCACCGAGCGGGTCGAGATCGCCACCGGCATCCTCAACGTCTACTCCCGCACCGCCGCGCTGATGGCGATGACGGCGGCCGGTTGCGACTTCGTCAGCGGCGGTCGTTTCATCCTCGGCCTCGGCGCCTCCGGCCCGCAGGTGATCGAAGGGTTCCACGGCGTGCCCTACGAGAAGCCGATGGTGCGCATCCGGGAGTACATCGAGTCGTGCCGCATGATCTGGGCGCGTGAGCAGAAGTTCGAGTACCACGGCCAGACGGTGAACGTGCCGCTGCCCGAGGGCGAGGGCACCGGGCTCGGCAAGCCGTTGAAGATCATCAACCACCCGCTGCGCAAGGACATCCCGATCTGGTGGGCGAGCCTGATGGGTCTCAGCGTCACGGCCACCGCGCAGCACGCCAACGGCTGGCTGCCGATCTTCTTCGACCCGGAGAAGTTCCACGACGTGTGGGGTGACGAGCTGAAGGCAGGCCTCGCCAAGCGCGACCCGTCGCTCGGCCAGTTGGAGATCTCCGCCGGCGGCATGCTCGCCATCGACGACACGATCGACGACGCGGCCCGCAACAAGATCCTCGACTTCGCCCGCCCGAACGCCGCGCTCTACATCGGTGGCATGGGTGCCCGCGACAAGAACTTCTACAACACGATCTGCCAGAAGTACGGCT
>JBMOGW010000212.1:0-6215 GCA_049318165.1 Ilumatobacteraceae bacterium | reverse complement strand
CAGCGGCTTCTTCGAGCCGCTCTTCTACCTGCTGTCCATCCGCCTCGGCTTCGGCAGCCTCATCGGTGACGTGACCGTCGGGGGCCGCACGATGCCGTACGCCGAATTCGTCGCGCCGGCGCTCTTCGCCTCGTCGGCGATGAACGGCGCGGTCTACGAATCGACGAACGTGTTCTTCAAGCTGAAGTACGAGAAGACGTACGACTCGGTGCTCGCGACGCCGATGACATCGGGCGACGTGGCGCTCGGCGAGATGCTCTACTCGACGATCCGCGGTGCGATCTACGCGGTCGCCTTCCTGTTCACGATGTGGGTGCTCGGCATGGTGGCGTCACCGTGGGCGCTGGCGATGGTGCCCGTGGCGGCGCTGATCTCGCTGGCGTTCAGCGCCGTGGCCATCGCCGCCACCACGTACATGCGCACGTGGGCCGACTTCGAGTACGTCCCGTCGATCATGCTGCCGATGTTCCTGTTCTCGGCCACCTTCTACCCGTTGGCGAGCTATGGCCGCTTCAGTTGGCTGGTGCAGTTCAGCCCGCTGTACCACGGCGTCGTCGTGGCGCGCGGGTTGAACCAGGGTGACCTGTCGTGGACGTACCTCGCGCACCTGTCGGTGCTCGCCGTGATGGTGGTGATCGGCCTGTCGGTCACGTCGAAGCGGATCGAGCGGCTGCTCCTGAAGTGATCGCCGCCAGAGCCAAGCCGGAGATGCCGAGCGCGCTGCGGGACCGCACACCGGAGCGTCAGCCCTCGCAGGCGACGCCGTCATCGTCGCCGTCCAGCCCGGACCGGTAGCCGGGGTCGCCGGCGTACAGCGGGGCCGCGCCGGCGGCCCGAGCGGCGTCGCAGTTCCGGTAGTACACGTTGCCACCGGACGACCCGCCACCGCTGACGACGGCCGGCGTCGTGGTGGGCGGGATCGACACGAACGGCCGGTCCAGGTAGCCACGCGTGGCGTCGACCGGCGTGAACGGGGCGGTCGTCGTGCCCGCGCAGGTGCCGCGGAGCACGTTGCGGATGCGCCCGTACTCGGACTGGTCCATGGTCATCGACCAGCGGGCCTTGATGGCCACCCAGTCGCCGAGGTACTCGCACACGCCGACGGGTGGCAGCCAGTTCGACGGGTCCTTGTCGCTCTTGCTGCGGTTGGTGGCCGAGGTGACGGCGCGCAGGGTGCGCGGGTCGGTCAGGTCGTTGCCGTAGGCGACGAGGGTCATCGGGTCCCACCGCCACGCGCCCGAGTCCCAGGCCTCCTTCAGCGCGACGACGTGGTCGATCTCCAGGTCGGCGGCGTCGGTGACGGCCAGCCCGTCGTAGAGCGACACCCAGTCGCCCTCGCGTACCACGCACCCCGGCTGGTCGACCTGCACCAGGCCGACCGCCTCCTGCTGCAGCACCTCGGCGCGGGTGTTGCAGCTGTCGCCGTCGAAGTCGGCCGGGTAGCCGAATGCGTCGCGGACGTAGCCGCCACGGTGCTCGTTCTCCACTCGGATCAGGCCGAGCACGTCGAGCGCCAACAGCTGCCCCGGCCGCGGCGCAACGGTGGCGGCGGGCGTCGCGGTCGTGGTCGGTGCGACAGTGGTCGTGGCAGTGGTCGGGGCAGTGGTCGGGGGTGTGGTGGTGGCCTCGGTGGTCTCGACGGCCGTGCTCTCGGTGGGCGTCGTGCGCTCGATCGTCGTGCTGTCCCGCGCTGTCGTGTCGACCACGACGGTGTCGGCGCCACTGCCGGGCACGGCGACCACCCCCGAGCCGCCGGCGGCGCACCCGGCCACGAGCAGGCCCAGCGCAGCGGCCGCGGCCGTTCGCCCGCGCCGGACGCGGGTGGTCCTGCTGCTGGTCACCTTCGGCACGATAACGAGGGTTTCGAGCACCCCGTGGCGCACGAAACACTCGTTATCGGCAGTCGTCACCCTGGATCGAGCCGGCGGTCGGCGCGAACAGCGAGGGATAGTGTCCGGCGGATGCGTGCCGTGGTCGCCGAAGCAGGGTCCGTCCGACTGGTCGATGCGGATGCACCACCCGCCGACGCCCTCGTGCTGCGCACGGCGCAGGCGGGGATCTGCGGCAGTGACCTGCACATGGTGGCCGACGGCATGGCCCCGGTGACGTTGGGTCACGAGTTCGGCGGCTGGATGCCCGACGGCCGGCTGGTCGCCATCCGCCCGACCGGCGACTGCGGCTCGTGCGACGCCTGCCTGCGCGGCGTGAACACCGGCTGCAGATCCGGGTGGGCCGACGCCTACGGCATCAGCGCGCACGGCGGCCTTGCCGACCTGGTGGCGGTCGACGCGTCGCGTGTGTACCTGATGGCCGACGGTTCCCGGGCGAAGGACGCCGCACTCGTCGAGCCGCTCGCCATCTCGATGCACGGCGTGCGCCGCGTGGCCCCCGAGCCCGGCAGCCGGGCGTTGGTGGTCGGCGCCGGGTCCATCGGGTTGCTCACGGTCGCGGCGCTGCGGTCGTGGGGTGTGGAGGCCGACATCGTGGCGCGGCATCCGCACCAGCAGCAGGCAGCCGAGGCGCTGGGCGGGCGCGTGATCGATCGGCCGGCGCGTTCGGACTACCTGTGCACGTTCGACGCCGTCTGCACCCAGGAGACCCTCGACGCCTGCGTGCACGCGACGATGCCCGGCGGCCGAGTGCTCGAGTTCGGCATGTTCTGGGGTCAGGTGCAGTACACCAATGCGATCCTGTTCAAGGAGGTCAGCATCGTGCCGGCGATGGGCTACGCGCGCAGCGCCGACCACGACGACTTCCGCGACGCGGCCGACCTGGCGGGCAACCACCCGCACCTCGCCGACACGCTGGTGACGCACACCTTCACGCTCGAGGACGCGCCGGAGGCCTTCCGTGTGGCGGCCGACCGTGCGAGCGGCGCCATCAAGGTGCACCTCGCGCCGTGAGGCGCCTCAGGCGACTGCGGTGAACACGTCGTTGCCGCGGAACGAGCCGTTGCCACTGTTCGGCAGCTCGATGAACGTGCGACCGGGTGCCAGCAGCACCGGCTCACCGTCGGCGGTCGTCAACGTGAACGGGTCCAGGCGGTCCTTACGCGTCCACGAGCCGAGGATCATCCGGCCGCCGGTGAAGACGACGGCGCCACCCGTGCCGGTGGAGCGACCGTCCGGTGAACGCCGATCGGTGCTGCTCGGCTCGTAGTCCAGCCACAGCACCACCACGTTGTTCGTCGACACGACGTCGCCGTTGTCCATCACGTGTGGCCTGTCGTCCTGTTGACGGAGGTACGTGCTCGATGCCTCGTCGTAGCGCCACTGCACGAACACCGACTGGATCTGCAGGTCGAACCCGGTCATCGGGTTGCCCTGTGTCGCCGGCGCATCGGCGGCGCGGTAGTGGAACTGATCGGCGGGCGCGGTGCGGTCAGGGTCGGCGTTGGTGCGCAGCTGCGCGGTGTCGGCGCGCGTCTTGTGCGGACGGTTGCGATTGGGGTCGAGCCTCCAACCCGGGCCCTTGCCCTCGGTCACCAGCAGCATGTCGGAGTTGCGCAACAGCGCCAGGTTGCCCTTGTTGCCGCCCGAGCAGGCGAACACGGCGCGGTTGAACTCGCCGAGCAGGTTGACGTCCTGCTCGCGGCACGAGCGGATCGGCCCCACGAACTCGGCGTCGGTGCTGTGGAAGACGGCGGCGAATCGGGTGGGTCCTGCGCCCCATGCCTCGAACACGATGTCGGCCTCCATCAGGCCGGTCTGCGGGCGAGCGCGGCGGTCGTTGCTGATCTTCACGATCACCGCGGGGCGCTGCAGCAGGGTCTCGTCGGTGAGCGGTCGGCCGGTGAGCGGCTGCACGGGCGGCGGCTCGGTGGTGGTCGTCGGTGCGGCCGTCGTGCTGGTGCTCGACGTGCTCGTCGTCGACGAACTCGACGACGACGTGTCCGCTGCGGTCGTGTCGGGCGCCTTCGCCGAGCCGCCGCTGCACGCGGCCAGGACCGCCGAGCCACCCATCAACGCGAACAGTGTTCGCCTGGAGACGGGTGTGTGCCACGTGTGGTCGCGCGGCAGATCGCGCTCGATTCCGGGATCGTTCATCCGTCACCACCGATCGTCACAGGGGGTCCCGGCGGCGGTGGTGCCCGTCGCCGACTGTGCGGTCACCCTAGTGGTCAGTCGAGGTGGAAGAGGTTCCTCGCGTTGTCGCCGATGAACGCCCGGCGCTGGTCCTGCGGGAACATCGCGACGAGCTCGTTGAGGTCGTGGATGTACTCAGGTGTGTGGTCGGCGTGCGGGAAGTCCGACGCCCACATGAACCGGTCAGCGCCGTAGCGCTGCGCGAGCGCCGGGATCATCCGCTCGTCGGGGTCGGCGCTGATCCACACCTGTGTGCGGAAGTAGTCGCTCGGCTTGTGCCGCAGCGGCACGCGCTCGCCGATGAAGGTGTGGCCGTACACCGCGTCCATCCGGTCGAGCCAGTAGCCGATCCAACCGGCGCCACTTTCGAGCACCAGCACCTTCAGCCGCGGGAACTTGTCGAACACGCCGTAGTCGAACAGCGTCGTGAACTGTTGGCGCACGCCGTCCGATGCGGACACCGACGCCAGCAGGCGCAATTGCTTCACGTGCTCCCACGTGCCCATGCGCGTGCCCTTCGTCCACTGCGGCTCGAAGGTCGGGTGGATGGCGAGCGGCACGTCGAGGTCCTGCGCGGCGGCGAACAGTGCATCGTTGTCGGGGTGCCCGAGCGGCACACCCTGGTGGTGGAACGGTGCGACGTAGCCGCCGATGGCACCCTCGCCGACGGCTCGTTCGAGTTCGCGTGCTGCCGCGGCCGGATCGGTCAGCGACAGGTGCGCGGTGGGCTGCAGCCGCGGCTCGCCCGCACAGAACTCGCAGATCCAGCGGTTGTACGCCTTCGTGTAGGCCTGCGACAGCTCGGGGTCCTGTACCTCGGCCTCCCACAGCAAGCCCACGGTGGTGTAGAGGATCGCGATGTCGATGTGCTCCGCGTCGAGGACACGGATGCGTTCGGCCGGGTCCATCGAGCCGAACGGCGCCTCGCGCAGGTACGTGCGCGCCGGGTCCTTCTGCATCGCCGGCAGGTCGGGCGCGCCCATGGCGCCGAGCGTCGACGGGAACCCGTTGCGCGACATCTGCGATCGCTTGCCGTCGATCTCGAGTTCCTCCAGACCGTGTTCGTCGATGCGGAAGCGCAGTGCCCGGTCGCGGAACTTGGGGTCGATGTACTCCTCCCACAGCGTGGGCGGCTCGAGGATGTGGCCGTCGGCGTCGACCGCGCCGTCCTCGGCGACCGCATGGGTCTGGTGGATGGGCTTCTGCGCGGCAACGGTGAGCGCCATGACGTACCCCCTTCGTCGGACGTTCGCGAACGTACGACGACGGCACCGGACCGAACGTGTCGGAGCGACGCGGCGACGCCTGCGTGCCGCTGCCTAGTGTCGGGGACATGAGCTGGATGGCGCGATGGCTGCGGGCGACGGGCGCGCCCCGGCTGCTGGTGGTGGGCGGCGCCTCGCTCGACATGATCCACGTGGATGGGCGACCGATGCCCACGCCGGGAGGTGCCGGGCTGTACACCGCGCTCGCCGCGGCGCGGGCCGGTGTCGACGTGACGATGCTCGCGCCGTTGCCCGACCCGATGCCGCTCGAACTGGCGCCGGCGCTCGACCTGATCCGCTGGGTCGGCCCGCGAGTGGCGGTCGACGGGTTGCCGCGATTCGAGATCGCCTACGACGCCGACGGTGCGGTCACCCTGTTCCGCGAACACCTCGGTGCCGAACCCGACATGACACCCGCGCTGCTCGACCTGGTGGGCGACCTGCCGGCGACGGCGTACTGCGTGCCGTTCATGGACGCTGGGCTGCAGCGCGCGTTCGTCGACGCGTTGCGCGACCGCGGCTGCCTGACCGTCGGATCCACCTACGGCAAGGCGGTGCGTCAGGAGACCGAGTTGGTGCGCGACACGTTGTCGGTGGTCGACGTGTCGTTCTGCAACGCCGACGAGGAGGGCGTGCTGTATCCGGCGGGCGCGGCGCCGTCACCGGGTCGGCTGCGCTTCGTGACGCGTGGTGCCGCAGGGGTCAGCGTGTTCCAGGGCGACCTTCGCACCGACGTCGACGGCACGCGTGTCGCTGTGGTCGACCCGACCGGCGCCGGCGACACCTTCTGCGGGACCGCGGTCGCGCGACTGCTGCTCGGCGACCACCCGGTGGAAGCCGCGCGCCGTGCCAACGCCGCCGCGGC
>JBMOGW010000211.1:0-6237 GCA_049318165.1 Ilumatobacteraceae bacterium | reverse complement strand
CCATGCTCTCGATGTCGGCGGTCATCCGGCTCACCAGCACGCCGGCCTTGTTGCGGTCGAAGAACGCCATCGACTGCGCCTGCAACTTGTCGAAGACGGTGACGCGCAGGTCGCGCAGGAAGCCTTCACCGGCGCGGTTGATGGCGAGGTACTGCAACCGGCCGACGAAGTAGCCGACGATGACGATGACGATGTAGCCGACGACCGCGAGGTTGAGTGCGCGGGAGCTGCCCTTCTCGCCGGGGGTGCCGATGCCGTGATCGAGGCCGTACTTCACGAACACCGGGCCGGCGAGCGTGCAGACGGTGGACGCGCAGACGAGCGCGATCGCCCACCAGATGGTCTTCCGGTACGGCTGCGCGAACTGCAACGAGCGGCGCAGCACGCGGCCGGTCTCGGTACGGTCCAGACGATCCTCGTCGCTGACTGCGCCGCCGCCCCACATCAGCCGCTCACCTCTTCGAGGTCGTCGTCACCCTCGGCGAGTGCGGCCAGCACCTCGCGGTATCGCTCGTTGGTGGCGAGCAACTCGTCGTGGGTGCCGGTCGCGGCGACACGGCCCTCGTCGAGCAGCACCACGGTGTCGGCCAACGCGATGGTGCCGGGGCGGTGCGCGATCACCAGTGTGGTGCGGCCTTCCATCACTGTCCGCATGGCCTCGCGGATCTCGTGCTCCTTGCTCGGGTCGACGGCGCTCGTCGCGTCGTCGAGCACCAGCACGCGCGGATTGGCGAGGATGGCGCGGGCCAGCGCGATGCGCTGTCGCTGGCCGCCACTCAGCGAGTAGCCGCGCTCGCCGATCATCGTGACGTAGCCCTCGGGCAACTGCTCGATGAAGTCGTGCGCGCCCGACAGCCGGGCGGCGTACTCGATGTCGGCCATCGACGCGTCGGGCCGGGAGAACGCGATGTTGGCGCCGACCGAGTCGTTGAACAGGAACGTGTCCTCGAACACGATCGACACGTTGTGGCGCAGGTCCTCGAGTCCCACGTCGCGTACGTCGACGCCGTCGAGGCGGATGGCGCCGGCCTCGACGTCGTAGAACCGCACGAGCAGGCGGGCGACGGTGCTCTTGCCGCCACCGGTGGCGCCGACGATGGCCACCGAGGTGCCGGCAGGGATGCGCAGGTCGAAGTCGCGCAGCACGGGGGCATCGGCGGAGTAGCCGAACGAGACGTGGTCGAAGTGGAGCGCGCCGACCGCGTCACCTGCCGGCAGCGCCTTCGGTTCCTTCGGATCGGCCACTGCGGGGACGGTGGACAGCACCTCGTTGACGCGCAGCAACGCGGCGGCGGCGCGCTGACCGAACGCCACGGTCATACCCAGGTTGCGCAGCGGGAAGATCAGCAGGCCGATGTACTGCATGAACTCCAGCATCTGGCCGCGCGACATGTCACCCGCCAACACCATGTGGCCGCCGACGGCCAGCACGGCCAGCAGGCCGAGGTTGGGCAGCAGGTCGAGCGCCGGCAGGAACGCGCTGCGCACCCGGGCGGCCTGCAGCGAGACGGTACGGATGTCGTCGGCCTCCACGCGCAGGCGGGCGGCGGTCACCTCGTGGGCGCCGAAGCCCTTGATGACGCGCACACCGCTGACGCTCTCCTCCACCACGGTCGCCAGCTGCGCCTGTTCCTGCTGCACTGCGAGAACGGCAGGGTGGATGCGCCGCGAGAAGCGGGTGGCGAGCACGTTCAGGAACGGCAGCGGCGCCAGGGCGATCAGCGCCAGCAACGGCTGCTGCACGAACAGGATCACGACGATCGCCGACACCATCGCCAGGTTCGACGCAGTGACGGGGATCATCACCACGAAGCCCTGGATCTGCAGCAGGTCGCTGGACGCGCGGCTCATCAGCTGACCGGTCTGGGTGTGGTCGTGGTAGCCGACGTGCAGGCGCAGGATGTGCGCGAACAGCTGTTCGCGCAGCTTGGTCTCCGTCAGGCGGCTCTCGCGGAACGCGAACCAGCGCCGCCAGCCGGTGAAGATGCCGGCGATGATCGCCATGACGCCGATCAGCGACGACCAGAAGAACAACGAGCCGGACCCGAGGATCGCCCGGTCGACGGCGAGGCTGGTGAGCTTCGGCACCGCCACCTTGCTGGCGCTCCACAGCAGGCCGACCACCATGCCGGCGATCAGACCGGCGCGCTGCTCGCGCAGCATCGCGATCAGCAGCCGCCAGCCACCGCTTCCGGGGGACGGCGTCCGGCGCGACGACGAGCGCGATCCGGAACGTTTCCCCACGACGATGAGACTACGCCCGCGGCATCTCAGGCGGAGAGCCGAAATCCGCGGTCGCCGATTCAGCCGACGACGAGCGCCGTCAGCCGCCGAGCAAGGTGCGGACGCGGTCCTTCGGGCGGCCGATGATGGCCTTCTTCTTGGTGACGACGACCGGCCGCTGCAGCAGCTGCTTGTGCTGCACCAGCAGCGCGACCACCTGGTCGTCGGTCTGCGCGTCGGCCTCGGTGAGGCCGAGCTTCGTCCACATGCTGTCGCGCCGCACCAGATCGGTGGCCGGGTCTTCCAGCTTGGCGATGATGCCGCGCAGGGTCGCCTCGTCCGGCGGGGTCTTCAGGTACAGCACGATGTCGGCGTCCACGCCGAGCTCCTTGGCAATGCTCACGGCATTGCTGGAGGAGTTTCAATTCGGGTTGTGGTAGATGGTCACGTCGGCCATGCCCCGACCATAGCGGTGCCGGCCGAACCGTGTCACACCCCTTTGGTTGAGTGGGGGCATGGACGAACTGCGGGTCCCGACCACCGAGGAACTGGTGATGATGTCGCCGGCGCAGGTCGAGTCGGGTGCGCAGTCGTGGGAGTACGTCCGCCGGTTCGTCGAGGCCGGCTCGGCGATGTATCTGCTGCAGGTCGACACCACGGGCGCGTTCCTCGCGGACGGTCATCGTCGTGTCGCTGATTGGGGCCGGGCGACGAACAACTGGTCGCAGCCCGAGTCGTTGCGCTTCGCGAAACTCGCCCGCGCGTTCAAGCTGCTCCCGAAGTTCGCCCAAGCCTGCACGGAAGGTCGTGTCGGTGTGGCGCAGATGCATGCGGTCGCGGCGGTCGCGGCGAACCCTCGCGTGAAGGAACAACTGCAGGCGGCGGACGAACTGTTCGCCGGGTCGGCGCAGGAGTTGGCGTTCGACGAGTTCTCGCAACTGCTGCGGCATTGGGAGGAGCTTGCGGACACCGATGGCGCCAGGTCGAAGTACGACCGGGCCATTGCGTCGCGGTCGGCGTCGGTGCGGATCGTCGGCGAGAAGACCTATCTCGAAGCACAGGGCCCGGTGCATGACGGGTTGGTGTTCGAGCAGGTCCTGCAACAGTTCGTCGACGAGGAATGGAAAGCCGAATGGGACATGCTCGCCGCGGTCCACGGCGACGCCATGTGCCCAGCCCTGATGGAACGCACCCCCGCCCAACGACGGTTCGACGCACTCCAACGCCTGTTCGCCGCCGCGGCCGGATCGACCCGCACCGCGGGCGGGGCGCTGGTGAACATCCTCATCGACCAGGCCACGTTCGAGCACGAACTCGAACGACTGTTGGGCGGCGACCCGGAACCGATCGACCCGTCACACGCACCCGACCGTCGCTGTCAGGACGCCAACGGGCGGATCATCGACCCCAGAGCTGCGGTCGCGATGGCGATGGTCGGGCAGGTCCGCCGCCTGATCGTCGGGTCCGACAGTGTGATCACCGATGTCGGCCGCAAACAACGACTGTTCCGTGGTCCGATGCGCGAAGCCGTCCTGCTCGCACATCAGCACTGCACCCACATCGCCTGCCTCGTCGCCGGTGGCCGCTGCCAAGCCGACCACTTGGATCCGTACCGACAGGACGGGCTCACGAGGATCGGGAACGGTGCACCGGCCTGTGGGTTCCACAACCGATGGCGCAACAACGGGGCCCGAACAGTGCGCGACGCCAAGGGCCGCTATCACACGATCCGACCCGATGGCACCGAGATCGGCTGGCCCGTGATGGTCTTCGACGGCCGATTCATCCACACCCTCCGACCCGACGACCTCGACCTCCGCGGACCAGCACCGTGAACCGGCGCACCCCGAACGCACCCGACCGGTGACCGGCCCCCAACGGGCCGGCCATCGGCGCGCCCCAGCCTCGGCGCACCCGAGTCGAGCGACCGCGTCACACCCCTTTCGTACGGTGAGCACCACGGCTTCCCCGTCGTCCACCGGCACACCACCGTGCCGTCATGCACGCGGAGGTCCGTCATGTCAGAACCCGTCGAGTCCCACGAGCCCGACCCCGATCTCGTGCGGCCGATGCCCATCCGCTCGACCGCCGACGCACTGTGGCTGCTGCGCCGGGCGCACGCCATCCCGCTCAAGCAGTCGACGTTGGGCTTCCTGCTCGACGACGACGGCATCGGTGGGAAGGTCTTCGAGTTCGAGCACCCGCCCCACGACGACCTGCTCTTCGTGATCGCCGGATCGCTGGCGCAGGCCGGCGCCGAGCGGGGCCTCACCTCGCTGGTACTGGCGTCAGTGCGTCTCGGCACCCGACACGGTCGCTCGTTCCTCGGTGATCTGCTGCCGGGGGACGTGGACCGTTGGTTGGAGGCCAGCAGCATCTGCGAAGGGCACGGCATCCGGCTGCTCGACTGGTTCGTGATCGGTCACGGTGGCATCCAGTGCCCGCGCGACCTGCTCGGCGAGCCGTCGCGTTGGCCGTCGTGAGCGATCGTGGCACCGCACGCTCGGCGTCAGTCGGCGGCGCGGCGTTGAGCGGGGCTCAGGCGCAGCCCGGCGGCGCGCAGTCGGCGCACCAGTTCACGGCTCGGGGTGGGCACGGCGCCCAGCGTGACCATCTCGTCGTAGTACTCCTGCGGCACGTCGTAGTGGTCGCCGTGGAAGCCACGGCGCGGGATGCCCGCCGCCTCGGCGAAGCGGTGCAGTTCGTCGAGGCTCTCGTCGCTCACCAGGTGGCTCCACACCCGGCCACGGTGATGCCACATGGGGTCGTCGATCAGCACGGCCATCCGGCCATACCATCACATCGATGCACCTCCTGCCGACCGGACGCCGACGATGAGCGCACCCGACGTGGCGCTGCGCACGGCGTGGCAGCGGCTGGCGGGTTCGCACCACGAGGCCCTGCTGGAGGGATTGCTCGAGCGCCTCCGCGAACCACACCGCCGCTACCACACGGCCACCCACGTGATGTGGGTGCTGCGGCACGTCGAGCACATCGTGGCAGCCGGTGGCGTCGAACTGGACGGGCCTGAGGCGGTGGACCTCGACGCGGTCCGGCTGGCGGCGCTGTACCACGATGCCGTCTACGACGCGACCCGGTCGGACAACGAGGCGGTGAGCGCCGATCTCGCGGCCGGCGTGGCGGCCGAACTCGGGTGGGCCGACGATCGGCGGGCAGCGGTGCACCGACTGGTGATGGCGACCGCCAGCCATCAGCCGCAGCGCGCGGACGAGATGGTGCTGGTGGACGCCGACCTCGCGATTCTCGGTGCCGAGCCGAAGGACTACTCGGCGTACGTCACCGGCGTCCGCACCGAGTACGCCCTCGTCGGCGACGAGCAATGGCGCACGGGCCGGGCCGAGGTGCTGCGCACGTTCCTGGCGATGCCGGTGCTGTTCTCGACCGAGGTGATGCGGGCCGAACGAGGGGCCCGAGCACGGGCCAACATGGCCGCGGAACTGGCCACGCTGCGCTGAGGGATGGAGGGCCGCGTCGAGCGTGCTGCGTCAGTGGGCGCAGGCGCAGCCGCCACCGCAACCGTGGCCACCGGCCTTCGGTGCGGGAGCCGGCGCTGCGGCACTGCCGCCGCCGACGCTGGCGAACACGCTCAGCAGGCGCACCGCGTCCTCGTGTCCGTGCGGGCACGTGGCGGGGTCGCTCGCCTCGCTCATGGGGCGGCGCACCTCGAAGGTGTCGTCGCAGGTGCGGCACTTGAACTCGTACAACGGCATCGCCCGTCATCGTAACGCTTCGCTGTGGTTGACTGTCATCCGTGGTCCAGGTCGCTCCGCTCCCCACCCTCACACCCGACACCGAGGAGGTCACCCAGACGGGTGAACCCACCGCGGCGCACATCGTGAAGACCGATCCCGGCGAGAACGCTGCGGCCAAGGTGCTCGAGGCGCGTATCTACGGCACGCCGCTCGAAGCGCTGTGTGGCCACGTGTGGGTGCCGTCGCGCGACCCGAAGCAGCTGCCGCTGTGCGAGGCGTGCAAGAGCATCTACGAGATGTA
>JBMOGW010000210.1:0-6247 GCA_049318165.1 Ilumatobacteraceae bacterium | reverse complement strand
CTTCACGACGAGCTTGTCGCGCGGGGCGTAGCTCTCGACGATGAACGGGCCCGTACCCACCGGCTTGGTCTCCGACTCCGAGACGCCGTTGTTGGCGGCCTTCTCGGCCGCGACCTTGTCGAGCCACGTCGGCGAGGCGATGAGGCCCCACTGCGTCGACATCGAGTTCGGGAAGCCCGGCCACGACAGCGGCTTGGTGAGGTCACCGTTGAAGCCGGTCTTCACCGTGAAGGTCAGGTCGCCCGTGGCCTCGATGGCCATGGTGCCGTCGGCGTTCTTGCCGACGTCCTTCAGCGCGGCACCGAGCAGCAGACCAGCACCTGCGACCTGCAGGTTCTTCACGACCGCGGCCGCGTCGAGCGGCGTGCCGTCGGTGAAGGTGATGCCACTGCGGAGCGTGAAGTCGAACTGCGTGGAGTCGGCATTGGCCGTCCAGCTCTCGATGAGCATGCCGTGCGGCTGCAGGTCCTCGCCGATCACGATCAGCGGATCGTAGAAGGAACGTGCACGCTGCTGGCAGTAGCTGTCGCACTGCATCGCCGCCGGCGTCCACGGGTTGGCCACTTCGGCCTCACCGGAGACGACGAGGGTTCCGCCGCTGACGGGCTTGGCGGCCGGAGCGGTGGTCTCGGGAGCGGTGGTGTCAGCGCCGCCCGTGGTGGTGTCGGTGCTGCCACCGCTGGTCGACTCGGTCGTGGGATTCGTCGATCCCTCGTCCTTCTTGTTGCTGCATCCTGCAGCGATCAGACCGATGCTGATCAAGGATGCTGCGAGAAGTCGCCCGGTCTTGCCGGACGAGCGACTGTTTCGCACGTGCTTTCCCCCTTCAATTTCGTTGGCGTGAGGTTGCCGAGTCGGGCTGTGACCCCCATCACACCCGGCGGGGGCACCTTAGCCACATCGATCGGCGCAACGTAAACATGGAGCGTCCCCCGGTACTCTCCGCCCGGTGCGAGCGTTGCGACCGGATCATCTCGAGCTGCCGTTGCCGAAGCGCTACTCGCCGAAGCAGCGCGGCTACACCGAGGGGATGGCCCGCCACGCCGCCGCCGTGCGCGACGGCACGCCCATGTACCGCGACCCGGTGACCGGCTACACGGTGTTCACCGCACGTTTCCTTGCCGAGCGCGGCTACTGCTGCGACAGCGGCTGCCGGCACTGTCCGTACGCGCCTGCTGGATAGCGTCCGGCGGCATGAACGTCGTCTCGTCGCTCCGCGTGCAGCCCGGCTCGCGCCTGTCGCTGCGCTCCTTCGACACCCGCGCCACCTTCGGCTGGGACAAGGAGGAGGCCACGGCCGAACTCGAATCGGTGAAGCTCGAACTCGATGCGCTGCAGGCGCGCCTGTACGCGGAGGGTGAGCGGAGTCTGCTGCTCGTCCTGCAGGCGATGGACGCCGCCGGCAAGGACGGCACGATCCGTTCGATCCTGTCGGGCTTGAACCCGGCGGGCGTGCGCGTCACGAGCTTCAAGGTGCCCGGTGGGCCGGAGACGGCGCACGACTACCTGTGGCGCGTGCACGCCGCCACGCCCGCGAAGGGCGAGATCGGCGTGTTCAACCGCAGCCACTACGAGGACGTGCTCGTCGTGCGGGTGAAGGGCTTCGTCCCGAAGAAGGTGTGGTCGCGGCGGTTCGAGCACATCAACTCGTTCGAACGACTGCTGTTCGACGAGGGCACCGAAGTGGTGAAGGTCTTCCTGCACGTGTCCAAGGACGAGCAGCGCGAACGGCTGCAGGAGCGCGTCGACGACCCGGCGAAACGATGGAAGTTCCGCGCCGGTGATCTGGACGACCGGGCGCTCTGGGACGACTACCAGGCGGCCTATCAGGACGCCATCCGGCGCACCTCGACGGCGCAGGCGCCGTGGTACGTCGTGCCCGCGGATCGCAACTGGGTGAGGAACCTCGCTGTGGCGAAGATCATGCTGCACCATCTGCGCAGAATGGATCCGAAGTTGCCGCCGGCCGAGGACGGCATCGAGGGTCGGATCGTCGAGTGACCGGCGAGCCGCAGCGGCACTGTGAACGTTCTGTTGCCGCTGTCGGGGGAGCACGGCGCTGAGGCTTTACGAAATGTAAAGTCCACGTCGTCATGTCCGTGTTCGTGCCCACCTCGCTCGCCGACGCCGTCCAGGTGTTGGCCGACCATCCTTCCGCCACCGTCATCGCGGGCGGCACCGACGTGATGGTCGAGCTCAACGGCGGCCATCGCCGCGCCGACGACGTGGTCGTCGTCAACCGGGTGCCGGAGCTGCGCACCTGGCGCCACGATGGCGTCACGCTGCGCCTCGGCGCCGGTGTCACCTACGGTGAGATCGAGCGCGAGCCGATCGCCACGTGGGCGCCGGCGCTGGCCCAGGCAGCCCGCACGGTCGGCTCGCCGCAGATCCGGCATGCCGCGACGGTGGGCGGCAACCTCGGCACCTGTTCGCCCGCGGGCGACGGTCTTCCGGTACTCGCCGCGCTCGAAGCCGTGGTCGAGCTGACGTCGCCCAACGGTGTGCGCGACGTGCCGTTCGCCGAGTTCATGGTCGGTCCCAAGCGCACGTCTCGTCGCACTGGCGAGCTGATCACTGCGGTCACCGTCCCGGTGGCGGACGGGTACCAGGGCTACACGAAGGTCGGTGTGCGCAACGCGATGGTGATCGCCACCGCGAGTGTGGCGCTGGTGGTGCACGCACGAACGGTGCGCATCGCGCTCGGGTCGGTCGGTCCGACGATCTTGCGCTGCCCGGAGGCCGAGGCCCTCGCCGAATCGCGGGCCGACTTCGACGGCCGGCGGCTGTCGACCGACGTGGTCGAGCAGTGCGTCGAACTGGTCCGTGCCGCCTCGCGCCCGATCGACGACCATCGGTCCACCGCTGCGTACCGGCGACATGCGGTGGGCGTGCTGGCAGGACGACTGTTGCGGAGGGCGTTCCCGAATGAGTGAGCAGTTGATCTACACATTGCATGTCAACGGCGAGCAGCGCGAGGTGCGCGACGCATGGGTGGGCGAGAGCCTGCTGTTCGTGCTGCGCGAGCGCCTCGGCCTGATGGGCAGCAAGGGCGCGTGCGAGCAGGGTGAGTGCGGTTCGTGCAGCGTGCTGGTGGACGGCGAACTGGTGTGCAGCTGCCTGGTGCTGGCGGCAGGCGCCGTGGGGCAGCGGATCACGAGCATCGAGGGCGTTGCTCCCGCCGGCGCCCCGAGCGACGTGCAGCAGGCGTTCGTCGACGCGGGTGCCGTGCAGTGCGGCTTCTGCACCCCGGGCCTGATCATGGCCGCCCACTCGCTGCTCGAACGATCCGCCGAGCCGACTGAGTTGGAGATCCGCGAGGAGCTGTCCGGCAACATCTGTCGCTGCACCGGCTACGGCCGCATCATCGACGCCGTGCAGCGCGTGGCCGTCGCCCGTCGGAGCGCGCCGTGAGCGCCGTCGACGCGACCACCACCGACGCACCCGCCGACACGGGAGTCCGCCCCGGCGCGCTGGGTGACAGCGCACTTCGCCCCGACGGCATCGCCAAGGTGCAGGGCACCTTCGAATTCTCGGGCGATCTGAGCGCCGACGGCTTCCTGTGGGGCGCCACGCTGCGCTCGCCGCACCCGTTCGCTCGCATCGTGCGCATCGACGTCAGCGGTGCGTGGAAGGTCAACGGCGTCGAGGCCGTGATCACTGCCGACGACGTGCCGGGGCAGATGACGTACGGCCTGATCAGTCAGGACCAGCCGGTGTTCGCATCGGACCATGTGCGATTCGTGGGCGAGCCGGTTGCGGCCGTCGCGGCGAATCATCCCGACACCTGCCGCCGGGCGCTCGCGGCGATCGTGGTGGAGTACGAGGTGCTCGATCCGCTCACCGACCCCGAGCGGGCGGTCGACGGTACGCACCAGCCGATCCATCCCGACGGCAACGTCATCCGACACCAGCGCATCGTCCGCGGCGACCAGTCGATCGTGGGTCCGGTCGTCGTGGAGGGCACCTACGAACTGGGTATGCAGGACCAGGCGTTCCTCGGACTCGAGGCCGCGCTCGCCGTGCCCGACCCGGGCGGCGCCGGCGTCGAGCTGCATGTCGCCACGCAGTGGCTGCACGAGGACCGCAAGCAGATCGCCGCGTGCCTCGGCCTGGCCGAGGACGAGGTGCGCCTGGTGCTCGGCGGCGTGGGCGGCGCCTTCGGAGCGCGCGAGGACATCAGCCTGCAGGTGCACACGTGCCTGCTGGCGCTGCGCACTTCGCGCCCGGTGCGCATGGCGTACAGCCGCCAGGAGAGCTTCCTCGGTCACGTGCACCGTCACCCGTGCCGCATCTGGATGCGTCACCACGCCGACACCGATGGTCGTCTGCTGCGCGTCGAGGCCCGCTTCCTCTTCGACGGTGGCGCCTACGCGTCGACGTCGTCCGCAGTGCTCATCAACGGCATCACCCACGCCCAGGGTCCCTACCACTGCGACAACGCCACGGTCGACGGCTGGGCCGTGCGCACCAACAACCTTCCCTGCGGCGCGATGCGCGGGTTCGGCGTGGTGCAGGCCTGCTTCGCACACGAGGCACAGATGGACAAGCTCGCCACCGCTGTCGGGGTCGACCCGCTCGAGGTGCGGCTGCGCAACGCAATGCAGACCGGCGACCGGCTGATCACCGGCCAGGTCGTCGAGAGCGTCGCCCCGGTGGCGCGACTGATTCGCGAACTGGCCGAAATGCCATTGCCGGACGAACCGGTGGGCGGTCACGACGGCGACCCGATGCGCCTGCCCGGTGGTGCGGGCCTGACCGCGGATGCCGCCGACGTGCGCCGCGGCATCGGCTGGGCCGTGAGCATCAAGAACCTGATGTACAGCGAAGGCTTCGACGACTTCTCGACCGCCCGGGTGAAGCTGGCTGACGGCGTGGCGACCGTGAAGTTCGCGACGGCCGAGGTCGGCCAGGGCTTCGTGACGCTGGCCGGCCAGATCGCCCGGTCCGTGCTCGGCGTGGACGACGTGGTCCTCGATCGCATCGACACCCAGGTCGGCTCGGCGGGCTCCACGTCGGCCTCGCGGCAGACGTGGATGAGTGGCGGTGCCGTCGACGGCGCGTGCCGGTTGGTGCGTGAGCGCCTGTTCGAGCGGGTGGGCACGACACACGGGGTGGACCCGCTGCGTCTGGCGATCGACGGCACCGACGTGGTGGACACGATGGGCACGTTGCGCATCCCGGTGGCGCAGGCGTCGGCGGGGCTGGAGCTCGACGAGACCTTCGAGCATCACCACCGTCCGACGGAGGACCTCGACGAGATGGGCCAGGGCAACTGCCACACGGCGTTCGCCTTCGCGGCGCACCGTGCAGTGGTCGACGTCGATCCGGTGCTCGGTCTGGTGAAGGTCGTGCAGGTGGCCACGGTGCAGGATGTCGGCCGAGCGCTGAACCCGCTGTCGGTGACCGGTCAGATCGAGGGCGGCATCGCCCAGGGTGTCGGACTCGCGGTGATGGAGGAGATCATCCAGGTCGACGGCGTCGTGAAGAACGCGTCGTTCACCGACTACCTGCTGCCGACCTTCCTCGACATGCCGGACGTCGTCATCGGCCTCGTCGAGGAGCCCGAGCCACAGGCGCCGCTCGGCGCGAAGGGAGTGGGCGAGCCGCCGACGGTGTCGTCCACTCCCGCGGTCGTCGCGGCGATTCGCGATGCCATCGGCAAGGACCTCGTGCGGGTGCCCGTGCGGCCCACCGACATCGTCTTCTGAGCTCGGCACCCGCTCGGGTCGTGTTTCCCGGCGCACCGGTCGATCGTCTACGTTTGCCCTCGTGACCGTTGAGCGCGAAATCATGACCTGGGAGATCTTCGGCGAGGCGTCCCGTGCCCTCGCCCAGCTGGTGGCCGACGACTACGAGCCGGACATGATCCTGTCCATCGCTCGTGGCGGCCTGCTGATCGGCGGTGCGCTCGGCTACGCCCTCTCGGTGAAGAACGTGTACACGATGAACGTCGAGTTCTACACGGGCGTCGACGAGCGCCTCGAGGTGCCGCGGATCCTTCCGCCCGCGCCCGACTTCGTCGACGTCAGCCACGCGCGCATCCTCATCGCCGACGACGTGGCCGACACCGGCCACACGCTGCGGTCGGTGCAGGACTTCTGCGCCGGCAAGGTGGCCGAGGTGCGTACGGCGTGCCTGTACGAGAAGAGCCACTCGGTCGTGAAGTGCGACTACGTGTGGAAGAAGACCGACCTGTGGATCAACTTCCCGTGGAGCGACAAGGACCCGGTGGCCAAGCGCGACTGGT
>JBMOGW010000209.1:0-6274 GCA_049318165.1 Ilumatobacteraceae bacterium | reverse complement strand
GCGAACGGCGCGACACCATGCGCAGCTGCATCGGGGTGAGGTCCTGCACCTCGTCCACCACGATGTGCCCGTAGGTGCGGGTGTCGTCCTGCTCCTCGGTGCGGTGCTTCGACGGCTTGCTGCCGAGGTAGTTCTTGGCCTCGTCGAGCAGGGCCACGTCGTGCTCGGTCCAGCGGACATCGTTGACGTCGGCGGACCGCGGCCGGTACAGGGCCAGGTACTCGGCCTCGGGCAGATGTCGCTGCGCCGCGAGCTTCAGCAGCGCCTTGCTGCCGAACAGGTCGTGCAGCAGCTGCGCCGGCGTGAGCACGGGCCACATGCGCTCGAGCGCCTCGCGCACCTCGGGCAGCGAACGCACGGCGTCGCGCACCTCGTTCGGGGTGACGTCGGCCAGACGGGACGACGCGGCCATCGCCGACCAGACCTCGCCCTCCACCCAGCGGCGCGCCGCGTTGTGGCGGCGGAAGCGGCGCTGGGCGGCCTTCACGATGCGGTGGCTCTCCTCCACTCGCAGACGGATGTAGCCGGTACGGAACGGGACCACGAGGTCCTCGCGCAGTGACCGCTCGCGGTCGGTGACGGCCTGGTCGATCACCAGGCTCATGCGCGTGTCGCCCTTCACCTTTGCGGCGAGGTGCGAGTCGGCGCGGTCGATGCCGTAGCGGGCCCACTGCACGTCCTGCACCAGGTCGGCCAGCACCGCCTGCTCGACCCCGGCCTCGCCGAGGGACGGCAGCACGCGTTCGATGTAGCGCAGGAACACGCGGTTCGGCCCGATGACGAGCACGCCCTGGTCCTCCAGCGGGAAGCGGTACGTGTACAGCAGGTAGGCGGCGCGGTGCAGCGCGACGACGGTCTTGCCGGTGCCGGGACCGCCCTGCACCACCAGGACACCCGCCTGCGGCGAACGGATGATCTCGTCCTGCTCGCCCTGGATGGTGGCGACGATGTCGCCCAACTGGCCGGTGCGACCGCGGGACAACGCAGCGAGCAACGTGCTGTAGCCGCGGATGCCATCGGGCGACGCTGCGACCACGTCGCCCTCTGCTCCGATGCCGAGGTGGCCTTCGCCGAACAGTTCGTCCTCGATGCCGAGCAGCTCGCGGCCGTGCACGTGGAAGTGACGGCGGCGCACGAGGCCGAGCGGCTCGCGGCCGGTGGCGCGGTAGAACGGTTCGGCGATCGGTGCCCGCCAGTCGACGACGACTGGGTCGGCGTGCTCGTCGGCGACGGCCAGACGACCGATGTGGAAGCTCTCCGGGGACGCGACGTCGTCGGTGGCGCGGTCGATGCGACCGAACACCAGGGCAGCGTCGCCCAGATCGAGCTGGGTGAGGCGGTTGAACACCGCTTCGTCGAACACGTCGCGTTCGTAACGAGCCTGGAAGGTGCCGCCGAGCGTGCCTTCGTGCAGGCCGCGCATCTTCCACGCGTCGGCCTTGCTCTGCTCGAGGCAGCGGTACGCGAAGTCGATGAACTCCTGCTCAGCGGGAAGATCGGGATGGTGCTGCGTCATGAGAACGATGCCGCTGCCGGGGCGGGGGACCCGACAACGAAGTCTGTGAACTCTACCGGCGCGGGCCGAGGTGCCACACCCGACCCCCGGAGGAGGCGGCTAACGTCCCGCCGATGGGAGCGAGCGCAGCGACGGGGCGCGTGGCCGTGCGGGCGACGATCGTCGCCGTCATCGTCCTCGGCGCCGCGGCGGCGATGGCGCACCGTGTCCCGAGCTCGGACACCGCAGGCGCCGCGCCGGAGATCGTCCCCGCGCCCGGTCACCGGGTCGCGGTCATCGTGGTGGGCGACTCGATCACGGCGCTCAACCTGAGCACGATCGAACTCGGACTCCACGACGCCCCGGTTCCCGAGTGGTGGATCGATGCGCAGCCCGGCCGCCGCACCGCGGACGATGTGGCGGTGGCGAGCGGGATCCTCCGTTCCGGCCGCACCGCCACCGAGCGCCTGGTCGCCGCCGGCTGGACCTCCCCCACGTGGGTGATCGAACTGGGCACGAACGACCTTCCGGCCCTCACGCGGTGCGGTTGCGACATGGTCGCCGCCGCGACCTCGCGGATGGTCCAGATCCGCACCGCGATCGGCCCGTCGGCACGCATCGTGTGGGTGACCGCACGGCACGGCGGCCACCCGGCGGCCGCAGTGGCCTGGCGACAGGCAGCACAGGCCATCGCCCGCACCGACAGCCGGTTCTCGATCGTCGACTGGTTCGGCCTGTCGAGGTATCAGACCGGCTGGTTCGTCGACGGGATCCACCCGAACGCGGTCGGTGCCCGCCGGTTGAGCGAACTGATCTCCGACGAGCTGCAGGGCCTTCTGCCCGCGACGATCGTGCCGTCCACGTCCGTGCCACCTCCCTCGTTCGTCGCTCCCCCGTCGGCCGTGGCAGTCGGCAACCCCGGCGCTGCGCTGGTGCGCGCCGAACGACTGCAGACGCCGATCGCCGTGCGCGGCGGGCCGACGACCGCGACACGGTGCGGCGCCATCACGTCGCCGGTGGGCCCCGGCTCGTCGGCCGCCGGCGTCCGGGCGGTCCAGTGCGCGCTCGCCACCCGCGGGTACGACCCGGGACCGGTCAACGGCGTGTACGGGACGTCGACGGCCGACGCAGTGTCCGCCTTCAGCCGCCACCTCTCGCTGTCCGCCCGGAGCCAGGTCGGGGCAGCGATCGGCCATGCACTCGGCATCTGGAACTATCCCTGACGCACGCCCCTGAGGACGCGTCGATCGACCAGGTGACCCGGCGGTCGTGAACTGGGAGGCGAGCACGACGATGAACGGTCACCGTCGCCTCCCGGTTCCGGCGCGACGACGGGAATCGCAGGTCAGCTGGTGGTGGCGATGCCGCCGTCCACGGGGATGACGGCACCGGTCACGTAGCTGCCGGCGCGGCTGCACAGGAACACGGCGACGCCGGCCATGTCGTCGGGGCGGCCGATACGGCGCAGCGGCGCCGAGGAGGCGATGTTGTCGCCGAACGCGCGCAACGTCGCCGCCATCATCTTGCTCTCGAAGGGGCCGGGTGCCACGGCGTTGACGGTGATGTGCTCCGGGCCGAGCTTGCGCGCCAGCGCGCGGGTGAGATGGTGCACGCCCGCCTTCGACGCGGCGTAGCTGTAGGTGTCCATCGGGTTGACGTGCAGGCCGTCGATCGAGCCGATGTTGATCACGCGAGCCGGGTCGTCCTGGGTGCCGGCGGCGCGCAGGTTCGGCAGCAGCTTCTGCGTCAGGAAGAACACGCCCTTCACGTTGGTGTCCATCACCTTGTCCCAGGCGTGCTCGTCGAAGTCGTCGAGCGGCATCCCCCAGGTGGCCCCGGCGTTGTTGACGAGGATGTCGAGCACCGGGAAGTGCGCGGCGACCTCACGGGCCAGACCGTCCACGCCCTCCACCGTCGACACGTCGGCGCGAACCGCGCGCACCTCTCCGAACTCGGACAGCGCCAGCTGCGCCTCGTCGAGCTCGTGCTGCTTGCGCGAGCTGATGACGACGCGAGCGCCGGCCTGCAGCAGGCCCGAGGCGATCATGAACCCGATGCCCCGGCTGCCGCCGGTGACGAGGGCGGTCTTGCCCTCCAGGGAGAAGAGTGCGGAGCCGGGTGTGCTGGTCATGAACGGACATCCTGGTCCACGGACCCGCCCGATAGCGTGCCGGACGTGCCCTTCGACCCCCAGGCCGACTCTCCGTCCGGTGCCCACGCCGACGCGCCGAGCGGGGTCCCGTTCCTCGACGCTGCGGCAGGTCGTCCTGCCTCGCACACACCGGTGTGGTTCATGCGTCAGGCGGGTCGCAGCCTGCCCGAGTACCGGGCGCTGCGCGGCGAGGGCAGCATCCTCGATGCCATCAAGCAGGTCGACCTGTCGGTCGAGTTGACCCTGCAGCCCGTCCGTCGCTACGGCGTCGACGCCGCGGTGCTCTACAGCGACATCGTCGTCCCCGCCCATGCCGTCGGCTTCGGCATCGACGTGGCACCGGGCACCGGCCCGGTCTGCGCACAGCCGTTCCGTACCGCCGCCGACCTCGACCGGCTGCGCCCGTTCGACGCCGACGCCGACACGCCCTACGTGCTCGACACGGTGCGAGCGCTGGCGCAGGAGCTGCCGGCTTCGGTGCCGCTGCTCGGTTTCGCCGGCGCACCGTTCACGGTGGCCAGCTACCTGGTGGAGGGCCGGCCGAGCCGGACGTACGAGCACACCAAGCGGATGCTCCACACCGCTCCCGACCTGTGGCATGCGCTGATGGAACGCCTCGTGCAGCACTCGGTCGAGTCGATCAGCAGCCAGTTGACCAACGGCGCCCGGGCGTTCCAGCTGTTCGACAGCTGGGCCGGCACCCTCAGCCGCGCCGACTACGACCGGTTCGTGCTCCCCCACTCGCGCTCGGTGTTCACCCAACTGCGTGAGCGCCACCCCGACGCGGCAGGCATCCACTACGGCGTGGGCTGCGACCACCTGCTCGAGAGCATGAAGGCCGCCGGGCCGACCGTGCTGGGCCTCGACTGGCGCACGCCGATCCGCGAAGCGCGAGCACGAATGGGCGCGGACCTCGTCGTGCAGGGCAATCTCGACCCGGTGCTGGCGCTCGCCGGCACCGAGCCCGCCCTGCGCGGCGCCGACCTCGTCCTCGAGGACAACGCCGGGCACCCGGGTCACATCTTCAACCTCGGCCACGGCGTGCACCCGCCCACCGATCCGGACGTGCTGTCCGCCGTGGTCGCCCGTGTGCACGAACGGACCGCGCGATGACCGACCAGACCCCCCACACCGACGACCGCATCGCGGTGCTGCTGATGGCGTACGGCACGCCTCGCACGCCCGAGGAGATCGAGCCCTACTACACCGACATTCGCCGCGGCCGCCCGCCGACCCCCGAGGCCCTGGCCGACCTGGTCGCCCGCTACGACGCGCTCGGCGGTACCAGTCCGCTGGCGGCGCGCACCGAGGCCCAGCGCGACGCGCTGCAGGCGGCGCTCGACGCCGCAGCCCCGGGCCGCTACGTCGTCAGCCTCGGTCTGAAGCACGCCGAACCGAAGATCGAGACCGCGGTCGACGCGATCGCCGCGCAGGGCTTCCGCCACATCGTCGGGCTGGTGCTCGCGCCGCACTACTCGTCGTACTCGATCGGCCAGTACCTCGACCGGACCACCGCCGCCGCCGAGCCGCACGGCATCACCGTGTCGGGCATCCAGAGTTGGGCCACCGAGCCCGCGTACGTCGACTTCATCGCCGACGATCTGCGCGCCAAGCTGGCAGCGATGCCGGACAACACCAAGGTGCTGTTCACGGCGCACTCGCTGCCGCAGCGGATCATCGACGCCGGCGACCCGTACCCCGACGAACTGCGCGCCACCGCGACGGCCGTCGCCGAGAAGGTCGGACTGGCGCAGTGGAGCAACTGGGCGATCGCTTGGCAGAGCGCCGGCCGCACGCCCGAGCCGTGGCTCGGGCCCGACATCCTCACCGTCATCGACGATCTCGCCAACGCTGAGAACGATGCCGAGCGCACCAAGGGTGTCGTGGTGAGCGCCGTCGGTTTCGTCGCCGACCACCTCGAGGTGCTCTACGACCTCGACATCGAGGCGGCGCACCGCGCCGCCGGGCACGGCATCGCGTTCGCCCGCACCGCCTGCGTCAACGACGACCCGGGCGTCATGGCCGCACTCGCACAACGGGTGATCGAGGCCTCCTGACGTGACCGCCGCCGCTCGCCGGGTCGCCGTCATCGGCGGCGGCATCACCGGCCTGGCGGCCGCGCACGCACTCGCCGCTCGCGGCGCCGACGTCACCCTCCTCGAGGGCGACGACCGCCTCGGCGGCAAGCTGCGCACCTCGTCGTTCGCCGGCCACCCGGCCATCGACGAGGGTCCCGACGCGTTTCTCGCCCGGCTGCCGTGGGGCACCGGACTCGCCCGCCAGGTGGGCCTCGGTGACCACCTCGTGTCACCGGCGGCCGGCAGTGCAGCGGTGTGGTGGGACGGCCTGCACGGCATCCCTCAGGGACTGCTGCTGGGCATGCCCACCGATGTGATGGCGCTGGCGAAGAGCAGGCTGATCTCATGGCCCGGAAAGCTGCGCGCCGCCACCGAACCGTTCCGCCGGCGCACGCCGCTCGACGAGGATTCGCTGGGCGCGTACGTGCGCACCCGTTTCGGCGACGAGGTGCACCTGCGCCTGGTCGACCCGCTGGTGGGCAGCATCTATGCCGCAGACACCGACCATTTCAGCCTGGCCGCCGTGCCGCAGATCGCCGACCTCGCCCG
>JBMOGW010000208.1:0-6279 GCA_049318165.1 Ilumatobacteraceae bacterium | reverse complement strand
CTGCATCAAGCACTTCGTCGGCAACGACACCGAGTTCGAGCGCAACACCATCGACAGCCGGATGGACGAGGCCACACTGCGCGAGGTGTACCTGCGGCCGTTCGAAGCTGCAGTGCGCGACGCCGGCGTGATGGCCGTGATGACGTCGTACAACCGCATCAACGGCCCGTGGGCTGCGGAGAGCCCGCTGCTCGCCGACGTGCTGCGCGGTGAGTGGGGCTTCGACGGGCTGGTGATGAGCGACTGGTTCGGCCTGCACAGCACCGTGGAGGGCGTGAAGGCCGGGCTCGACCTGGAGATGCCGGGGCCCACGCTGCACCGCGGGCAGTTGCTGCTCGACGCCATCGAGCGCGGCGAGGTGACCGTGGACGAGGTGAAGGCGCGGGTGCGCAAGGTGCTCGAGTTGATGCAGCGCACCGGGGCGCTGGACGTCGACGGCCCCGGCCCCGAGACCACCCGCCGCGACCCCGACGACATCGCGCTGGTGCGCCGCGCTGCCGCGAACGGCATGGTGCTGCTGCGCAACGTGCCGGCGACGGCACCCGAAACGCTGCTGCCGTTGCGGCTCGACGGCGTGCGCCGCGTGGCGATCGTCGGCCCCAACGCTGCACTCGGCGAGGTGATGGGCGGTGGCAGCGCGCACGTCACGCCGACGTCGGTGTCCACACCGCTCGACGCACTCGCCGCCCACTTCGCGGCCGCCGGTGTCGAGGTGGAGCACCAGGCCGGTTGCCAGATCCACCGCCGCCTGCCCGAGCTCGACCTCCGCCGCTGCGGCCCTGTGGCCGTGCACATCTACGACGACCCGGCCAAGCTCGACGACGCCGCGGCCGAACCGGTCAGCACCGGCGAGACGGGCACGATGCGTCTGATGTGGGTCGCCGACCCGACCGGCCAGGGGGCAGCCAACCCGGCCTTCGGTGTCCGCATCAGCACGACGTTCACCCCCGACGTGAGCGGTGTGTGGAAGTTCAGCATCGAGAGCGTCAGCCCGGCGCGGGTGATCGTCGACGGCACCACCGTGATCGACAACGAGCACACCCCGATCGGCGGCTCGTTCTTCGGCATGGGCCGCGACGAGGCCGTCGCCGACGTGACGCTCGAGGCCGGCACGGCGTCCACCTTCGTCGTCGAGATGCGCCACGCTCCGGTCGGCACCGGAATGGGCGGCATCAACATCGGCGCCCTCGCCCCGGTGTCGGGCGATCAGTTCGGCGATGCGGTCGACGCAGCGGCCCGAGCCGACCTCACCATCGTGGTCGTCGGGACCAACGACAACTGGGAGAGCGAAGGCTGGGACCGCACGTCGCTCGATCTCCCCGGTCGCCAGGACGAACTGGTGCGGGCCGTGGCGCAGGTGAGTCCGGCCACCGTCGTGATCGTCAACGCCGGGTCGCCGGTCGCGATGCCGTGGCTCGACGACGTGCATGCAGTGCTGATGTCGTGGTTCCCCGGCCAGGAGATGGGCAATGCGCTCGTCGATCTCCTCTCCGGCGCAGCGGAGCCGCAGGGTCGCCTGCCGGTCTCGTTCCCGTGGCGCCTGGAGGACACGCCCGCGTTCGAGCACAACCCCGGTCGTCACGGTGTCGCGAACTACCTCGAGGGTCGCTTGGTCGGCCACCAGTGGTACGAGACCGTGGGCCGCGACCCGCTGTTCCCGTTCGGTTTCGGCCTCGGTTACGGCTGCGCGGACATCGCCGACGTGATGGCCGAAAGCGCCTACGCAGTGGAGTGCACCGTGGCCAACGCCGGCGACCGCGACGCGGTCGAAGTGATCCAGGTGTACGCGCATCTGCTCGATCGCGCCGCCGCTCGGCGCGACGAGCCGGTGCAGCGCCTCGTCGGGTTCGCCAAGGTGTCCGCGCCTGCCGGGTCGTCGCAGCGCGTCCGCATCGAACTCGATCCCGACGCCTACCGGCGCTGGGACTCCGACGCAGGTGCGTGGGCCACCGCCACCGGCCGACACGAGCTGCGGGTCGCTCGCTCGAGCCGCGACATCGTTGCCCGCGTCGAGGTGCAACCGTGACGACGGCCGCCGAGCGAATCGACGACGAACTCGGACTGCGCATCGGCGCACGCGTCCGTCACTGGGCGCCGTCGCTGCGCACCCTGCTGCGCTCGCTGTACCCCGAGCGCGTCGACCACGACGCGCTGCTCGAGCGCCTCGTCGCCGTCGCCGTCGACGGGGCACGGCACCGCAAGCCGTCGTTGCACCGGATGGACATCGATCGCGAGCTCGACCCGTCGTGGTTCCAACGCGCATCGATGATCGGCTACGTCGCCTACGCAGAGCAGTTCGGCGGCACCCTGCAGGGCGTCGCGGAGCGTGTCGACTACCTCGACGAACTGCACGTCGCCTACTTCCACCTGATGAACGTGCTCCGTGCCCGCGACGGTGCGAACGACGGCGGGTTCGCGGTGCAGGACTACCGCGACGTCGACCCGGCGCTCGGCACGTGGCCCGACCTCGAGTTCCTGGCCGACCGGTTGCACGACCGTGGCATCAGCCTGTGCCTCGACCTGGTGATGAACCACACCGCTCGCGAGCACGAATGGGCCGTGAAGGCGCGCGCCGGTTCGCAGGAGCATCGCGACTACTACCTGGTGTTCCCCGACCGCAGCCTGCCCGACCGCTACGAGGCGACGCTGCCCGAGGTGTTCCCGGAGATGGCGCCCGGCAACTTCACGTGGGACGACGAACTGCAGGGCTGGGTGTGGACGACGTTCAACACCTACCAGTGGGACCTGAACTACGCGAATCCCGACGTGCTGGTGGAGATGCTGCGCGTGATGGTCGACCTGGCCAACGTCGGTGTCGACGTGCTGCGGCTCGATGCCGTCGCGTTCACCTGGAAGCGCGAGGGCACCAACTGTCAGAACCAACCCGAGGCGCACCTCATCGCGCAGATCTATCGGGCGCTGATGGCGATCGCGGCACCAGCGGTGCTGCTGAAGGCCGAGGCGATCGTCGCCCCACGCGACCTGCTCCCGTACCTCGGAGTGCACCGGGTGGAACAGCCGGAGTGCCACCTGGCGTATCACAACCAGTTGATGGTGATGCTCTGGAGCAGCCTTGCCGCGGGTGACGCGGCGCTGGCATCCACGGCGCTGCAGGCGTTGCCCCCCACGCCTGTTGCTGCCGGATGGGTGAACTACGTCCGCTGCCACGACGACATCGGCTGGGCCGTGAGCGACGACGACGCCGCTGCGGTGGGGCTGGACGGCGCGGCGCACCGCGCCTTCCTCGCCCGCTTCTACCGCGGCGACTTCTGGCAGTCGTTCTCCGACGGTGTGCCGTTCAGCAGCAACCCGGAGATCGGTGACGAACGCACCTGTGGCACGGCGGCGGCGCTGTGCGGCGTGGGTCGTGCGGTACGCGCCGGTGACCACGACGAGATCGACCGCGCCGTCCGCCGTCTCGAGTTGCTGTACGGCGTGATGTTCGGCTTCCCCGGCATCCCGTTGATCTACATGGGCGACGAGCTCGCGCTCGACAACGACCCGTCGTACGGTCTCGACCCGGCGAAGGAGGACGACTCGCGCTGGATCCACCGGCCGGCGATGCCGTGGGCCACCGCCGAGCGGCGGCGTATCGCCGGCACGATCTGCAACCGAGTGTTCACGTACGTCGAGTCGATGGCGAAGGTGCGAGCCGAGCACCCGGCGATGGACGCCGGCGGCGAGCTGTTCATCCTCCGCCACCCCGACACCGCGGTGCTGGCCTGGGCGCGCCGCCACCGAGCTCGTGGCCGGTTCCACGGGTTGGCGAACTTCGCGGCACGTGAGGCCTCGGTGCCGGTGGAGACGTTCGCGTGGGCTGCGATCGACGAGCCCCGTCTGGTGCTCGGCGGCGACGTCTGCCGCATCGAGGGGGACCGCGTGGTGCTCGCGCCCTACGGGGTCGCGTGGTTCGTCGACGCCGCCGACCAGGCTGCGGGCCTCGGCGGCTGACCGTGACTGCCGCGCCCGGCCACGGTTCCGGCGAGCCGGCGGCCGTGCGGCCGGTCTGGCATCTCACCCCGCCGTCGGGATGGATGAACGACCCGAACGGGTTGCTGCGCATCGACGGTCGCTGGCACGCGTTCTACCAACACCATCCGTACTCCGACGACTGGGGCCCGATGCACTGGGGGCACGCCAGCAGCACCGACGGCTTGCGCTGGCACCACCACCCGATCGCCCTGCGCCCGGACGAGCACGGCACGATCTTCAGTGGTTCGATGGTGGTCGACCGCGACGGCGCGGCCGGCGCGGGTGCCGGCGCATGGGTGGCCTGCTTCACCCACCACGCCGAGGACGTGCAACACCAGTCGATCGCGTGGAGCACCGATGGCGGCGAGACGTGGACGACGCATCCGGCCAACCCGGTGATTCCCGGCACCGTGCGCCACTTCCGGGATCCGAAGGTACGCCGCTTGCCCGACGGCCGGTTCCACATGGTCACCACGCTCGGCGACCGCATTGCCTGCCACCGCTCCGACGATCTGGTGCGTTGGGAGCCTGCCGGCACGATCACGGCGGCCGTCGACGGGGCCGGCGGGATGTGGGAGTGCCCCGACCTGGTGGTGGGCAGCGACGGCTCGTGGTGGCTCGTCGTCAGCCTGTCGACCGGTGCCGCCGATGGGCACAGCAACACCGTGGCGATGCCGCTCGACGGCGACGGCACGACCCTGGCGCACGCCGTTGCCGACGCGGTGCTGAGCGCCGGCGCGCCGCGGCCGCTGGACCACGGGCCGGACTGGTACGCCGCGCAGTCGTTCACCGAGCACCCACCGGTCGCTGCGGGCAGCGTGCCGGTGGTGATGGCCTGGATGAACAGCTGGCGCTACGCCGCGTTGCTCCCCTCGGCAGGGTGGCGCGGTGTGCAGTCCTTGCCGCGCGGCGTCGACCTCACCCGCTCGGGCTGGGTGCAGCGGCCTGCGGTCCGACCCGTGCCCAACACCGGCGACGGGGCAACACGCTGGGTGGAGTCGGACGGCGACCTCGTGGTGCGCATCGAGGGCCACGACGGTTCGGCCACCGCGGGCGTGCGCTCAGGCGAGGCGTTCGTCGAACGCGAGGGCCTCGCGGTCGACGGCTACGCAGGCCGCTGGTCGGCGCCCGCGGACGGCCACGGCGGGCACGTCGTGATCGTCGATCACGGCTCGGTCGAGGTGTTCGCGGCAGGAGGTGCGGCCACGCTGTCGGCCCAGGTGTTCGCGGGTGCCCGACCCGAGGTGATCGTGCAGAACTTGTGACCAATGGCCCGTGCGCGGCCCCTCCCCGAGAGTGGCAAACTGCGCTCACCCGCGACATCGGAGGTGCGCCACATGGCCGTCGACATCATGATCGAAGTGGAGAACAAGCCCGGCGAGCTGGCAAAGCTCGCTGCGGCGGTGAGCGATGCGGGGGTGAATCTCTCCGCAGCCACCTTCACTGGTGGTTCGACCGCGCAGTTGCACATCCTCGTGAAACACGCCGAACCCGTTCGCCACGCACTCGCGATCACGCATGCCGAGGTGACCACCACTGAACGCGAAGTCGTCGTCGTCGAGATGGACGACAACCCTGCCGCGCTGGTCGACATCGCTCGGCAGATCGCCGACGCCGGTGTCAACATCGACACCGTGTACGTCGCCACCAACAACCGCGCAGTGTTCCACTCGGCGGACATGGACGGCCTGCGCAAGGCGCTGCACGGCCGCGAGTCACACCTTCACTGACGCTGCCGCCGAGCTGACGTGCCGCGGGTCGGCGAGGGGCGAGGAGAACGCCGACCGCTGCGCCTTCGTGTTCGGGTCCACGCGCCGCGCCGGGCGTGGCAACGCCAACCTGCACCTCGGTGGCGGCGACTACCTGATCCAGACGAACTGGGTCAACGACGCCGACCCGAGGTGCGCCCAACACCCGTGAGCGGCATGCCTGCAGAACTTAAGTTCTGCGAGCAGCGTGCGCCGCGGTGGGTCAGACGTTGAAGCGGAACTCCATCACGTCGCCGTCGGCGGGGTGGTAGTCCTTGCCCTCGATGCGGATCTTGCCGAGTTCCTTGGCCTTGGTCCACGAGCCGATGTCGAGCAGTTCGTCCCAGTGGATGACCTCGGCCTTGATGAAGCCGCGCTGGAAGTCGCTGTGGATGCGCCCGGCGCACTCGGGGGCGCTGGAGCCGGCGTAGAACGTCCACGCGCGGGTCTCCTTCTCGCCCGTCGTGAAGTAGGTGCGCAGCCCCAGCAGGTGGTACGCCGAGCGCACCATCCGGAACAATGCGCCTTCGCCGAGGCCGAAGCCCTCGAGCATCTCGGC
>JBMOGW010000207.1:0-6307 GCA_049318165.1 Ilumatobacteraceae bacterium | reverse complement strand
GTTGGACACAGACGCGCCTGTTGTTGACCGGCGTCATCGTCGCCGCCGGTTGCGGCGCAATGGTGGCTTTGCTGTTGTCGATTGCACCGGAGAGTCAGTTGCGCGGCATGCTGTTCTGGCTCATGGGCGATCTGTCCCAGGTCGACTCGCTCGTCAGCTACATCGACACGCTGATTTCTGCCTGGTCCAAGGGCCAGACAGAGGGCGCGGTGCTCCAGCATGGTCAGGCAGAACACGCACTCGAGGCCCACCTCCTCTCGGGCAGATTGGCGCTGACAGCGCCCCAGGGACCGTTGCGTCTCGCTGTGCCGTTCCGATCAGGAACACTCGGCGCGGCGCAGTTCCCGACCTTGTGGGGTGACGTGACTGCGCCTGCCCGCTACCTCGACGCGTTGCTCGCCGACGACGAGGGCCGCCCATGGGCCGTCGAACTGAAGGACCAGGACGCCGGCGGTGGTCAGGGCGCGTACCTGCGTCACGGAGTCGGACAGGCGGTGCTGTACCGCCACTACATCCGGTCGGCCTCAGCGCTCGAGCCTTGGTTCGACCGCCATGGCCTTCACCCCGAGGACTGTCAGGCAGCGTTGGCATTTCCGACGGCAAGTGCGGGAGCAGCGGCGACCATCGAGCGCCTTCGCCAACTGGCAGAAGTGTTCGACGTCAACGTGATCGAGTTCGCCCGCCCGGGGTAGGCAAGCTTCGACACGACGGAGTGGCGGAACCGGTCCACCTCCCAGCAAGTGCCCGAGGTGGGACTCGAACCCACACGATCTTTCAACCGGAGGATTTTGAGTCCTCTGCGTCTGCCATTCCGCCACTCGGGCAAGTGACCGAGACGGAAGGCTACCAAGTCGGCGCCGGATGAACCCTTGGTGAGGCCACCGCGGAACTAGCCTTCGACACCGCATGGACGGGGTCTCCACTCGAGCATCGGCGGACGACGGCGGCCGGCGACACACCGACCGTGTCCCCACGGTGAACGGCCTGGCCCCCGACGCACCGGCGGGCCCGATCACCGTCACCACCACCGCCATCGCGCCCCGGCCCACCAAGCCGACGCCACGCACCCCCACCGAACGCCTCGCCGCCGACCTGCCCAGCGGCTTCCGGCCCGACATCGAAGGCATGCGCGCCCTCGCCGTCATCGCGGTCCTGCTGTACCACGCCCACCTCGGCCCCACGAAGGGCGGGTTCCTGGGCGTCGACGTGTTCTTCGTCCTCTCCGGCTACCTCATCACCTCGCTGCTGCTGAAGGCATTGCTCACCGAGGGCTCGTCCGCGCTCCCCACCTTCTGGGCCCGCCGTGCCCGCCGCCTGCTGCCGGCCAGCGCCACCGTGCTGATCGCCACACTCATCGCCGGCCGCTTCATCCTCGACCCCGTCCGCCAGGTGTCGCTGGGCAGCGACGCCTCGTGGGCCAGCGTCTTCATCGTCAACATCAAGTTCGCCTTCGGCGACAGCTACGCCGCGGCGCAAGAAGCCGGCTCTCCCCTGCTGCACTTCTGGTCGCTCGCCGTCGAAGAGCAGTTCTACGTCGTCTGGCCGTTCCTCATGTTCGCCCTGGCGAAGGTGCGCTGGAAGCAACGCCCCTACGCCCTCATCATCATGGGCGCCTTCTTCGTCCAGTCGCTGCTGGCCTACGTGTGGTTCAGCAAGTGGGCGTTCACCCAGTCGTTCTTCCTCCTCCCCACCCGCGCCTGGGAGCTGATCGCCGGCGGCATGCTCGCCCTCACCGGCACCTGGGCCACCCGCATCCCGTGGCGCTACCGGGCCATCGCCTCGTGGATGGCGCTGCTCGTCATCCTCTGGTGCATGGGCACGTTCAGCGACACCGCCTACCTCGGCTGGACCGCCCTCGTCCCCGTCATCGCCACCGTCGTCATCGTCGGTGGCTCCACCGTCAAGCAACAGGTGGGCCCCGCCAAGCTGCTCGGCACCAAGCCGCTCGTGTGGATCGGCCAACGCTCGTACGGCATCTACCTGTGGCACTGGCCGATGCTGGTGCTGCTGGCCGAACAGTGGGGCCCGCTCACCGTGCCCGAACGCTTCGGCATTCTCGCCGCCAGCATCGGCCTGGCAGCCCTGTCGTACACGTTCCTCGAGAACCCCGTCCGCCACAGCGAATGGTTCTCCCGCGTGCCCGCCCGCAGCCTCGCCCTCGGCGGCTCGCTGGTGTGCGTCGGCCTGCTCGCCGGCCTGCTCACCGTGCACCTGCCGCGAGAGATCGACGGCGGCGGCGACATCGTCGCCACCCCCACGCTGCCCGGCCAGGTGACCGACACGACGGCGACCGGCGACACCGGCGTGGTCACCACGCCCACCGACCCCGACCCGAACGCCACCACCACGACCGCCGGCGGCCCCACCACGACCGTCGCGCCGAAGATCCCCGTCACCAACCTCGCCACCCTGGAAGCCGCACAGCGCACGGCGCTCGACGAAGCCGCCAACACCATCCAGCGCGTGCCCAAGAACGTCACGCCCGACCCGTCGGTCGCCAAGGGCAACACCCCCAAGCCCTACGGCGACGGCTGCTTCCTGCGCGACGGCGACGCCACGCCACGCGACTGCGTCTACGCCAACCCCGACGGCGCCATCACCGTGGTCCTCTTCGGCGACTCGCACGCCGCCCAATGGTTCCCCGCCCTCGAGAAGGTGGCCATCGACCGCAACTGGCGGCTCGAGGTGTTCGTGAAAGCCGGCTGCCCCGACGCCGACGTGCGCATCAAACGCGAATACCTCGACCCCGAATGCCAGTCCTGGCGCCAGCAGGTGGCCGAGCGCATCAACACCATCAAGCCCGACCTGCTCGTCATGTCGTCCACCAGCTACGACCCCGGCGGCAGCGACATCGGCAAGGACTCCGACACCGTCTGGCGCCGCGGCCTCACCGCCACCCTCGACACCGTCCGCTCGGCCGCCAAGAACCTGCTGATCATCGGCGACACCCCGCTGCCCGCCCACCAGGTGCCCAACTGCCTGATGAAGGTGCCCGGCAACGTGCCCTACTGCGGCCAGACCCGCTTCGACGGCACCGACGACTCCCGCCTCGCGCTCGAAAAGGCGATCGCCGGCGAATACGACGGCCGCTTCGTGAGCGTCACCAACTGGGTGTGCGGCACCAACTTCTGCCCGGTGATCCTCGGCAACCTGCTGATCTGGCGCGACAACAACCACGTCTCGGCCACCTTCAGCGACTACCTCACCCCGTTCATGGCCGCCGTCGTCGTCCCCATCGTCGACGGCACCCCGCCCACCGCCGGACTCGACGGCTGAACCTCAACGTGAGGGTTGTGCCGCGAACGGTGTCCCCGGGAGAAATCCCGGCAGGTGACTGCAACACAATCGTCATATTGGTAGTGTGCCTGTCATGAATCGGCGCCTCTCCCGCAGCATGCGCGCGCTCATCGCGCTCGCGGCCCTGGTGAGCGGCACCTCGATCGTCTCGATCGCCCGCGCCGACGAGGTCAGCGACCAGAAGGCCCGCATCGAGCAGATCGCCAAGGAGCTGGACAACCTCAACCAGCAGATCGCCAACATCGACGAGGCCTACGGCCAGGCGCTCGACGAGAAGGACGCCCTCGACGCCGAGATCGCCGTCGCCCAGGAACAGCTGGCCAAGGAACAGGCCCAGCTCGACCAGCTGCAGGCCGTGATGACCGACATCGCCGTCCAGAAGTTCGTCGGCAACAACACCGGCGAGCTCAGCCCGCTGTTCTCCAGCGCCGAGATCTACAGCAACGGCGAACAGAAGGACGCCCTCAGCAACGTCGCCTTCGACACCGGCGCCGCCAGCGCCGACGAGGTGCAGTCGCTCATCCGCCAGGTGGACAAGGACACCAAGAAGCTGCAGGTCAAGCAGCAGCGCCAGACCGAGCTGATCAAGAGCCTCGAGTCCCAGCGCGCGCAGGGCGAGCAGCTGGTGCAGCAGTACACCAAGAAGGAAGCCGACGCGAAGGCCAAGTACGGCGAGCTGGTCGTGCAGCAGGAACTCGAGCGCCAGCAGCAGGCCGCGCAGGACGCCGCCGCAGCCCGCGCCGCCCGCGACGCCGCCGCCCAGCAGACGCAGGACCAGCAGAACCAGTCCCGCACGCCCAGCCGTGGCAACGGCAACGGCAACGCCGGTGGCGACTCGGGTACGGCCGGCGGAAACACCGGCGGCAACGGCGGCAACGGCGGTAACTCCAGCGGTGGCAACTCGGGCGGCAACTCCGGCGGCGGCAACTCAGGTGGCAGCAGCGGCTCGTCCGACGGCGGCGGCACCACCTACAACCCGCCGCCCGTCAGCGGCCGCGCCGGCATCGCCGTGCGCGCCGCCTACAGCGTGCTCGGCACCCCGTACGTGGCGTTCGCCAACACCCCGCAGACCGGCTTCGACTGCTCGGGCCTCACCCAGTGGGCCTGGGGCCAGGCCGGCGTGTCGCTGCCGCACTATTCACGTGCGCAGTTCAACGGCCTCCCCAAGGTGGCCGAGAGCCAGGCCCAGCCCGGCGACCTGATCTTCTTCTACAGCCCGATCAGCCACGTCGGCATGTACGTCGGCAACGGCATGATGATCGACTCCCCCCACACCGGCGCAACCGTCCGCCTGAAGGCCGTCCGCTGGTCCGCCGTCGTCGGCGTCTCCCGCCCCGGCTGACCCGCGCCGACCCACCCGGTCGCCACCACCGCCGTTTCCGGGCATTCCCAGAACCCGACGTCCCCCTTCCGGGCATTCCCAGGCCTTGCGGGATCACGCGCAGCCCGCCGAACGCGAGCCCGCGCCGATCGGTCACTGATCGAGCGCGCCATCGCGCGACAATCCGCGGAGGGCGAGCGCACGCGTCGTGCGTTCACATCAGCGAGGTGACGCCATGGCGGTCAAGGCAAACGGGACGATGAGCGGCAAGAAGGTGGTCGTGTCCTTTGACGAGAACGGCTCCGTGGTGCGAATCGAGTCCAAGTGGGGCCTCGCCACTCATCAGTTCGTCGGTGCAAACACACCGGAAATGATGATGGAGGCGGACACGCTCATTTGGTCGGAGTTCTCCGTTCAGATCGACTCTGACCCGGATGAGCTCCAAAGGGCGCTCCAGATCTGCAACCTCGTCAACCAACGCCGGCAGAGCGCAACCGCCGAGGCCGCAACGCCGCCCGGGATCCTGCCGAGCAAGTCGACGGACCGAGCATCATCTTCTGCCACGGCAAAGGCCCACGCCAAGGCGCTGTCCATCGCTTCGAGCATGGAGATGTTCGCCTGGATCCTTCTGGCGCTCGGAGTGATCGGTGGGATCGTCCTCGCACTTCAAGAGGTCAAGACGTGCTCGCTGAACTCGGCCTTCTGCGACACCTCCCGCCCCTACATCGGAGCCGGCGTCGGCCTCGCCGTCGCCGCTGCCTTCAACGCCGGCATCGTGATCATGGTCGCGGCCTACATCCAGGCTCGCCTTGCTCCCGAGGATGCCAGCCCAGGCGAGGGCTCCCAGCGTCGTACGCCGTAAGCGCACGAACAACGACACGTGACATGCGTGAGCCCCTCAGATTCGCGCCAGCGAGGCGGGACGCAGGGTCGTCCGAAAGGAGCGGTAGCCGAGCAGCGAAGCGGTCCGAGCCCCCAGGGCGAGGAGCGAGGCGTGCGAGTCCGGACGAGCCCGGAGTCCCGCCGAAGCGGGACCCCGCGCATGAACGCAGACTTACCGGCGGGTAACGGAGGTACCCGCGGGTAACCGTCTAACGTTGACGATCATGCTTGCGTTCACCTTCCCTGGCCAGGGCTCCCAACGGCCGGGCATGGGCCGGCCATGGGTCGACCACGACAGCTGGGAACTCGTCGAGGAAGCGTCCGAGATCGCCGAGCGCGACGTCGCCCGTCTGCTGCTCGACGCCGACGCCGACGAACTGCGCGACACCCGCAACGCCCAGCTCACCACGTTCGTGTCCAGCCTGATGGTGCTCGACGCGGTCGAGCGTCTCGGCATCGAGCCCTCGTTCTGCGCCGGCCACAGCCTCGGCGAATACACCGCCCTCACCGCCACCGGCGCCCTCGGCTTCGACGAAGGCGTGCGCCTGGTGTGCGAGCGCGCCGACGCGATGCACGACGCCGGCAGCGAGAACCCCGGCACGATGGCCGCGGTGCTCGGCCTCGACGACGACCAGGTGGAAGTCGCCTGCCGCCGCGCCGACAGCGACGTGTGGGTCGCCAACTTCAACGCCCCCGGCCAGGTGGTCATCGCCGGCTCGCCCGAAGGCGTGGCCGCGGCCAGCGCCGTGGCGAAGGAACTCGGCGCCAAGAAGGTCATGCCCCTCCAGGTGTCGGGCGCCTTCCACA
>JBMOGW010000206.1:0-6323 GCA_049318165.1 Ilumatobacteraceae bacterium | reverse complement strand
ACCGACCAGAAGAACCCAGGCATCACCGAGGAGTAGGTGGCATTGTTGACCGGGCCACCCCAGACCGGGTTCAACGCGCCAAGGTCGACCGTCCGAATCCCCAGTGGAATGTCATACGGAACGCTGTTCTGCTGTGCCGGGTTGACATGGGTCACGCCGTAGATGTCGGACGACAAGAAGGGGTTTCGTTCCGGCGGTTCATACGGTCTCGGCATACCGCGGAAACTACAGCAACCTGCACCAGACGGGCGCGTGCGCGGTATCAGGTGGTGTAGTCGGCGTTGATGCGCACGTAGCCGTCGGTGAGGTCGCAGCCCCACACCGTCGCACTGGCGTCGCCGCCGGTCGCCAGGCTGACGTGGATGCGCACTTCGTCGCCGCGCATGTACTCCGACAGCGCCGCGAGGTCCTCGTCGCCGAGCGTCGCCGGATACACCTCCTGGGTGCCGAAGCGGATGACCACCCGCTCCTGGTCGACCTCGTCGGCGGAGGTGCTCTTGCCGACGGCCATGGCCACCCGGCCCCAGTTCGGGTCGGCGCCGTGCACTGCAGTCTTCACCAGCGGCGAGTTGACGATCGCCTTGGCGACGCGCCGGGCCTGCTCGTGCGACGACGCCTCGTCGACCGTGACGGCCAGCAACGTGGTGGCGCCTTCGCCGTCGCGGGCGATCTGCCTCGTGAGCGACTCGCACACGGCCCGCAGCGCGTCCTCGAGCTCGTCGGCGGCCACGAGGCCGGCCGCGCCGCTCGCCAGGACGACGGCGGTGTCGCTGGTGGACGTGTCGGTGTCGACCGAGACGCAGTTGAACGTGCGGTCGACGACTCGCCGGAACATCGCGTCGAGGTCTGCGGACGACACCTCGGCGTCGGTGAACACCATGGCGATCATCGTCGCCATGTTCGGCTCGATCATGCCGACGCCCTTCGCCACTCCGACGACGCTGGCCGCTCCGGCCGTGGCGTGCGCCGTCTTCGGCACGGTGTCGGTGGTCATGATGCCGCGGGCGACGGCGTCGGCATCGGTGCCCGGCAGCGCGGCCGGCACGGCGGCGAGACCGGCGCGAATGCGATCCATCGGGTAGGGGCGGCCGATGACGCCCGTCGAGGCGATGAGCACGTCGTCAGCGGCGCATCCGAGTGCGCCTGCCACGCCGGCCACGACCTCCTCCGCGTCGGCGAGGCCCTGCGGGCCGTTGGCAACGTTGGCGTTCTTGGAGATGACGACCATCGCCCGTGCGGCACCGCTCGCCAGGTGGCGGCGGCTCACGAGGACGCTCGGTCCCGCGAACGAGCTCTGGGTGAACACGCCGGCTGCAGCACAGACGGTGTCGGCAGCGACGACGGTGAAGTCGTCGGTGTGGTCCTTCACCCCGATGTTGGTGACGTGCGCGTGAAAGCCCTTGGGCAGTTGCAGCGTCACGGTCAGGGCCGGGCGGTCGGGGTGGCCAGCGCCGGCTGCTGCAGGCGGTCGCGGATGCGCCCGAAGATCTCGCCCATGTGCACGACGTCGTCGCTGCCGAGCGGGTCGATGACGTGGCGTCGGACGCTGGCGACGTGCACCGGCGCGACGTCATTCATCTTCTCGAGTCCGGCGGGCGTGAGGTGTGCCCACATCACGCGGCGGTCGGTGTCGCACGAGGCCCGCTCGACCCAGCCGTACTTCACCATGCCGTCCAGACGGCGGGTGAGGCCGCTCGGGGAGAGCTGCAGTGACGACGCCAGGTCGCACATGCGCATCCGGCTCTGCTCGGCCTCGCTCAACCACACGAGCACCTCGTAGTCGCCCATGGTGAGACCGTGCGGCGCGAGGTCGGCTTCGAGCGCGCTCATCAGGTCGTGGACGCTCATGATGAAGTTCCGCCATGCGGTCTGCTCGACGTCGGAGAGCCATTGGGTCGCCATGTCGAACACGCTACCGCGATGTGTGCGAGAACGAATTGTTGTGAGGTGGAATATTGTTCGATATGTTCGGTTGCACCCGCAAGCAACACGGGTGAACCCCTCGAGCACCCCCTGACACACACGGAGATCCCAGCCATGTCCACCACCACGAACCCCGCACTCGCCGCCCTCACCGCCGGCACCTGGACCGTCGACGCCAGCCACTCGACCGTCGGCTTCGTCGCCCGCCACCTGATGGTGGCCAAGACCCGTGGCACCTTCAGCGACTTCACCGGCAGCATCACCGTCGGTGACAACCCGTTCGAGTCGAAGGTGGAAGCCGTCGTGCAGATCGCTTCGATCGACACCAAGGACGAGGGCCGCGACGGCCACCTGAAGAGCGCCGACTTCTTCGACGCCGAGCACTTCCCGACGATGACGCTGGTGTCCACCGGCATCGAGCCCCGCGGCGCCGACTTCGTGCTCCACGCCGACCTCACCGTCAAAGGCGTCACCAAGTCCGTCGACTTCGACCTCGAGTTCGAGGGCGTCGTCGCCGACCCGTGGGGCAACACCAAGGCCGGCTTCACCGCTGAGGCCGAGATCAACCGCAAGGACTTCGGTTTGGAATGGAACGTGGCCCTCGAGACCGGCGGCGTGCTCGTCGGTGAGAAGGTGAAGATCCTTCTCGAGATCGAAGCGCTCAAGGCCTGAGCGGCCCTGTGCCAGGATCCGTGTCCGCAGGAGGAAGCAACGCCATGACCATTCGACGACTGAACCACGCCGTGCTGTACGTCAGCAACGCCACCCGATCGGCGGCGTTCTACACCCAGGTGCTCGGCTTCACCGTCCGCGCCTCGTTCGGTGACGGTCAGGCGTTCTTCCTCCGGGCGGACGGGTCCGACAACGACCACGACCTGGCGGTGATGCAGGTGGGCGACCGGCCGGCGCCCGCGCATTCCGTCGGGCTGTACCACCTCGCGTGGCAGGTGCACACGATCGAGGAACTGGCCGCCATGCGCGCCCGGTTGCTCGAGGTCGGGTCACTCGTCGGCGAGAGCGACCACGGCGTGAGCAAGAGCCTCTACGCCAAGGACCCCGACGGCCTGGAGTTCGAGATCATGTGGGCCGTGCCGCGCGAGGACTGGCCGACCAGCGACGTCGGCACCTGGCGGCTCGACCTCGACGCTGCCCTGGTGCAGTACGCCGGCGTCGACACCGCCGAGCAGTAGATCGTCAGCGGCCGAGCACGGCGCGCAGCGCCTGCTCGAGCGTCGGGTGCGCGAACGAATAGCCCGACGACTGCAGCGCGGCGGGCAGCACCCGCTGGCCGGTGAACAGCAGGGCATCGGCGAGCTCGCCGCCGAGCAACAGCTTCGGGCCGAACGACGGCACCGGCACGACGCTGGGGCGGTGGAGCACCGTGCCCAGCGTCTTCGCGAACTGACTGTTGGTGACCGGCGTCGGGCCGGTGAGGTTCACCGGGCCACTGACCGGCGCGGTCAGCAGGTGCACGATGGCACCCACCTCGTCCGGCAGCGAGATCCAGCTCTGCCACTGCGAGCCCTTGCCGAACCGGCCACCCGCACCGAGCTTGAACAGCGGCAGCATCTTCTTCAGCGCGCCGCCCTCCTTCGCCAGCACGATGCCGGTGCGCAGGTGCGCGACTCGCGTGCCGGCCGCCTCGGCGGCGGCGGTCGACGCTTCCCACTGCACGCACAGGTCGGCGAGGAAGTCGGTGCCGGCCGGGGACGACTCGGTCAGCTCGGTGTCGTCGGTCGCGCCGTAGAAACCGATGGCCGAGCCGCTGAGCAGCACGCCCGGGCGCTGACTGCACTCGGCGATCTTCTCGGCGAGCAGCGTCGTGCCCTTGACGCGGCTGTCGACCAGCTCGCGCTTGTACTCGTCGGTCCAGCGTCGGTCGCCGATGCCTGCGCCGGCCAGGTTGACCACTGCGTCGGCGCCGGCGAGCGCCTCGGCCGACAGGTCGCCGCGCGCCGGGTCCCAGCGCATCTCGCCCGGACCGGACGCAGCGCGCCGGACCAGCGCGACGACGTCGTGCCCCTGTGCGCGCAACTCGTTCGAGAGCGCGGTGCCGATGAGCCCACTGGCGCCGGAGATGATCACTCGCATGAGGATCACCGTACGCCCAGGCCGGACTGTTGTCGCCTCGTGCGTGAACTAGTCGACGTGCACCGGCACCGACACCACGACGGTGTGCGGGCGGTACAGCAGGCGTGCCTTCAACGCGAGCGCTGACTGGTTGTGCAGCCACTGGCTCTGCACCTTGGTGACCGACTCGGGAATGACGACGGTGATGATGTCGTCGTCGCGCTCCTGGTCGATCTCGTCGAGGAAGGTGAACACCGGCCGCGTGAGTTCGCGGTACGGCGACGACACCGTGTGCAGTTCGATCGGGATGTCGTACTCGTCCCACTGCTCGTGCAGCGCTCGTTCCTCGGCCGGGTCGGACACCACCGACAGGGCGATGATCCGCTCGGGCGACAGGCTGCGGGCGTATCCGATGGCGTCGATGACGCCGCGGTTCACCTTGCCGACGAGCACGACGACGTAGTGGGTGTGGCGCTTGGCCTTGTAGCCCACCGGCACTGCCAACGACTCCTTGACGCCCTGGTAGTGCTTGCCGATCGACCAGAAGGTGAACACCATGATCGGGATCAGCGCCGCGGGGATCCATGCGCCTTCGGCGAACTTCGAGTAGACGACGATGCCCGCGATGATCCCGGTGGTGGTGGCACCGATCGCGTTGATCACCAGGCTCGCCCGCCAGTGGGGTTCTTTCAGCTTGATGTGGTGCACCACCATGCCCGCCTGGCTGAAGGTGAAGCCGGTGAACACGCCGAACGCGTAGAGCGGGATGAGGGCGCTGATGTCGCCGTCGAAGACGATGATCAGCAGGCTCGCCACGGCTGCCAGGAACAGCACACCGTTGGAGAACACCAGGCGGTCGCCGCGGTTCGCGAACTGCCGCGGCAGGAAGCCGTCCTTGGCGATGATGCTCGACAGGCGGGGGAAGTCGGCGTAGGCGGTGTTGGCGGCGAGGATGAGGATGCTGAAGGTTCCGATCATCGTCAGCCAGAACATGACGCCCTTGCCGTTGTACAGGTACTCCGCCATCAGGCCGAGCCCGTTGCCGTCGTTCTCGCCGCGGTAGGGCTTGAGGTGCGAGGCGAGCACGCTGACGCCGAAGAAGCACGTTCCCAGGATGATGGCCATCGTGACGAGCGTCGAGGAGGCGTTCTTCGACTCCGGCTTCTTGAACGCCGGCACGCCGTTGCTCACGGCTTCGACACCGGACAGGGCGACGGCACCGCTGGAGAACGCACGCAGCAGCATGTAGATGCTCAGTGCGCCGGTGGCCTTGCTGGCGGCGAGGGCCTCCTCGGAGAGCATGCTCTCGGGGATCGGGCCGACGTGCTGCACGAAGATGCGGTAGAAGCCGGTGCCGATGAGGATCACCAGCATCACGACGTAGAAGTACGTCGGGCCGGCGAACAGTGCGCCCGACTCCTTCACGCCACGCAGGTTCGCCAGGGTCATCACGACCACGCAGACGAGACAGAGGGGGACCGCCCATTCGTGCCCGAGGCCGGTCGCGGTACGGATGGCCAGCACGCCACCGGCGACGGACACGGCCACGGTGAGGATGTAGTCGACCAAGAGGGACGAGCCGGCGATCAGCGACGGCACCTTGCCGAGGTTCTCCTTCGACACGATGTAGCTGCCACCACCGCTCGGATACGCATGGATCGTCTGCCGGTAGCTCGCCACGACGATCACGAGCAGCACGCAGACGATGATGGCGATCGGGGTGATGGGGCCCCACGCCTTCGACCCGACGTTGGCCTGGAGGAGCAGGACCACGAGGATCTCGTCCGTCGCGTAGGCCGTGGACGAGATGGCATCGCTCGCGAAGACGGGCAGGGCGATCTTCTTGCTGAGTCGCTGGTGCCCTTCGTCGGCGGTGGCGATGGGGCGCCCGATGACGAGACGCTTGAGAGATTGGAACATAGGTGGTCCGTACCCTATGCCGGGCTACAGTCCTGCGGTGCAATCCCCCCGAGAGGAGCCAGCGTGCATGTCGTGATCGTGGGCTGCGGACGTGTCGGTTCGTCGCTCGCCCGCAACCTGGTGGACGAAGGACACACGGTGTCCGTCATCGACCGCAAGCAGTCCGCGTTCGAGCGCCTTGGCACCGACTTCGTCGGTGACACGTTCGCCGGCATCGGCTTCGACCGCGAACTGCTGGTGAAGGCCGGTGTCGAGAAGGCCGAGGCGGTCGCCGCCGTGACCAACGGCGACAACAGCAACATCCTGGTCGCCCGCGTGGCCCGCGAGACGTTCGGCATCGACCGCGTCGTCGCCCGCATCTACGACCCCCGTCGTGCCGCCATCTACCAGCGCCTCGGCATCGCCACCGT
>JBMOGW010000205.1:0-6383 GCA_049318165.1 Ilumatobacteraceae bacterium | reverse complement strand
GCCGGTGGGCAACGCTGGGGCGGCTTTCTGGCTGCATCGGCCAGATTTCGGTACCAGCGATCGAGGGAGCGCGGGGTGCCCGGTCTGTGCGCCCGCGGCAAGTGGCGGGCATGGCGAAGGGCGCCCTGGGGCACGGGGCGCTCATCAGGGTTTCCCGGGATTCGAGACGTCACGACGAGTGGTCGACACGCCCGCGTTCTGGGGCTGCAGCGTCTCGGTTTTCGAGACGAATCAGCCCTAGATGGCGACACGAGTGGCGCAGGTTCTTACTTTTCGTTCGCGCGCGGACGGACTTCCCGGGACGCGCGCCTACGGTCGTCGCGGTGGGCTCCGGAGTGCGACTGACGATTCGCAGCAAGGGGGCCGACCCGCGATCCGCCGGCCTGCTGGCCGATGCACACGCCCTCGGGCTGACCGCCGTGACGGCCATCGATGTCGCCGACGTGGTGTTCTTCGCCGACGATCTGCCTGCCGAGCACCTGGCCGAGCTCGAGGCGGTGCTGGTGCATCCGTTGCTGCAGATCGGCAGCTGGGACGTGCCCAACGACGGCATCGAAACCGCACTGTTGCCCGGCGTCACCGACCCGGCCGCCGCGGCCATCCAATTGGCGATGCACACCGTCGGGCTGCCCGACGTGCCGGTCGCCACGGGCACCCACTTCGCCATCGGGGGCGAGCTGACCGACGACGACCGGGCCGACATCTCCCGCCGGCTGCTGGCCAACCAGGTGATCGAGCGTTGGTCGCCCGCACCGATCGAGCCGCACTTCATCGACGCTCACGCCACCGCCGACCGCACGGTCGACCACGTGACCGTCACGACGCTCACCGACGACGAGCTGTTGGCGCTCAGCCGCGAGCGCGGCCTGAGCCTCGACCTGGCCGAGCTGCAGGCGATCGCCGAGTACTCCCGTGGCGTGGGGCGTGAGCCCACCGACGTGGAGCTGGAGACCCTGGCGCAGACGTGGAGCGAGCACTGCAGCCACAAGACGTTCCGGGCGCGCATCACGGCCCGCAACGCCGACGGCAGCCTCGGCGACGAGATCACCCCACTGCTGAAGCAGCTGCGCGAGTGCACCGATCGCATCGCCGCACCGTTCGTGGTGAGCGCGTTCGTCGGCAACGCCGGCATCGTGCGCTACACGCCCGGCCGCACGCTGGCCGTGAAGGCCGAGACGCACAACCACCCCAGCGCCATCGAGCCGTTCGGCGGCAGCAACACCGGCGTCGGTGGCGTGATCCGCGACGTGATGGGCGCCGCCCACCACCCGATCGCCGTCACCGACATCCTCTGCTTCGGCCCCACCGACCTGCCGGCCGACCAGCTGCCCGACGGTGTGCTGCACCCGCGGCTGATCGAGAGCGGCGTGATCGCCGGGGTGGCCGACTACGGCAACAAGATCGGCCTGCCGAACGTGGCGGGTGCGGTGCTGTACGACCCCGGCTACGTGGCCAACCCGCTCGTCTACGCCGGCTGCATCGGCGTCGCCGACCAGATCGATGGCGAGACCGACGAGCTGCCCGGCCCGCAGCCGGGCGACCTGGTGGTGGTGATCGGTGGGCGCACCGGCCGTGACGGCCTGCGTGGCGCCACGTTCTCGAGCGCCACGATGGACGCCACCACCGGCGACGTGGCCGGTGCGAGCGTGCAGATCGGCGACCCGATCGTCGAGAAGCTGTGCATGGACGCGATGCGCGAGTGCCACGGCCTCTACACCGCCGTCACCGACTGCGGTGCAGGCGGCCTGTCGAGCGCCGTCGGCGAGATGGCCGAAGGCGTCGGCGCCGATGTCGACGTGACGCTCGCCCCGTTGAAGTACCCGGGACTGCGCCCGTGGGAGATCTGGCTCAGCGAGGCCCAGGAGCGCATGGTCTTCGCCGTGCCGCCCGCCCACTGGGACGCGATGCACGCTGCGTGCGCACGCCACGGCGTGGAGGCCGTCAGCCTCGGCACCTTCACCGGCAACGGCCTGCTGCGCGTGCGCGCCGGCGACCTGACGGTGCTCGAGCTCGACACGCACTTCCTGCACGACGGGCGGCCGCAGCGGTCGATGACCGCCGTGCTGCCGCAACCCGACCGCACCGAGGCCCTGCCGCCCGAGTGCGTCGACCCCGGCGCAGTGCTGCTGCAGTTGCTGGCCCACCCGAACATTGCGTCCAAGGAGCGGGTGGTGCGCCGTTACGACCACGAGATCCGCGGCGCCACCGTCGTGCGACCGCTCGTCGGCGAGCATCACGACGGCCACGCCGACGGCGTGGTGCTGGCCGAGCCGTCGGACGCTCATGGCATCGCCGTCGGCATCGGCGTCAACCCGTGGTTCGGTCTCGTCGACCCCGAGCGCATGGCGCACGCCGTCGTCGACGAGGCGATCCGCAACGTCGTCGCCGTCGGCGCCGACCCCGACACGGTGAGCCTGCTCGACAACTTCAGCTGGGGCGACCCACGCCGCGAGACCACGCTCGGCGAACTGGTGATGGCGGTGCAGGGCTGCTGCGACGCGGCCGACGCACACCGCGCACCCTTCGTCAGCGGCAAGGACTCGCTGAACAACGAGTACCTCGGCAGCGACGGCCAGCGCCACGCCGTGCCGCCGACGCTGGTGATCACTGCGCTCGCCCACGTGCCCGACGCCGACCGCACGGTGACGCCCGACCTGAAGCGTGCCGGCAGCGTGCTGGTGCAGGTGGGCGCCACCCGCCCCGAGTTCGGCGGCAGCCACTACGGCAAGGTGCTCGGCCTCGACGGCGGTGCGGTGCCGGCCCCCGTGGCCGACGCACACGACCGGTACCGCCGCCTGCACGCCGCGCTGCGCAGCGGCCGGGTGCGGGCCTGTCACGACCTCAGCGAGGGCGGCCTCGCCGTGGCGCTGGCCGAGATGGCGATCGGCGGACGGCTGGGCGTCGAGGTCGACCGGCTGCCACACCACGACCTGCCGACCGCACTGTTCGCCGAGAGCAACGGGCGTTTCGTGTGCGAGATCGCACCGGACGACCTCGCCTGGTTCGTCGAGGCGGTCAGCGACGTCGCCGTGCTCGGCGTGGTGACCGACGCGCCGACGTTCTCGATGCCGTCGGTCGACCTGATGCTCGACGAGCTGGTGCACGCGTTCACCGGAGACGACCGATGACGGCACCGCACGCACTCGTGATCGCCGCTCCCGGCACCAACCGCGACCGCGACGTGTCGTTCGCGCTCGAACTGGCCGGCGCGGCACCGCGCATCGTGCTGCTCGCCGAGTTGCTCGCCGACCCATCGGTACTGGCGGACGCACAGCTGCTGGTCGTCGCCGGCGGCTTCAGCTACGCCGACGCACTGGGCGCGGGCCGGATGTGGAGCCTGGAGCTGTCGCACGGCGTCGGTGACGCGCTCACCGCCTTCGTCGCCGCCGGCAAGCCGGTCATCGGCATCTGCAACGGGTTCCAGGTGCTCACCGGCACCGGCCTTCTGCCCGGTGCGCTGGGCCACAACGAGAGCGGCCACTTCCAATGCGAGTGGGTCACCCTCGAGGCGCCGGCCAGCCGTTGCGTGTGGACGCAGGACCTCGACCCGATCGAGTGCCCGATCGCCCACGGCGAAGGCCGCTACGTGCACCCAGACCCGGCGTCACTGGCCGCCGCGGGCCAGGTGGCGCTGCGCTACGCGGGCCACAACCCGAACGGCTCGGTGGACGACATCGCCGGCGTGTGCGACCCGACCGGTGTGGTGCTGGGCCTGATGCCGCACCCGGAGAACCACGTGATCGGCCGCCAACTCCCGCGCCGCGGCCGGGGTGCCACCGGCGGCCTGGGGCTGCAGTTGTTCGAGCAGGGCGTGCGCCACGCCCGGGAGATGTGAGGATCCCGATGAGCGACGACGCGACCACTGGGCCCTTCCTCGACATCGACCTGCCGCTTCCCGACCGGCGGGACGGCAAGGTGCGCGTGTCGTACGCGCTACCGGCCGGCCCGGACGGGGAGGGCCGTCGTCTGTTCGTCACCACCGACCGCCTCTCGGCCTTCGACCGGATCATCGCGGGCGTGCCGTACAAGGGTCAGGTGCTGAACCAGCTGGCCGCCTGGTGGTTCGCCGAGACGGCCGACATCGTGCCCAACCACGTGCTGTCGGTGCCCGACCCCAACGTGCTGGTGGCCCGCAGCGCCACGCCGCTGCCCGTCGAGGTGGTGGTGCGCGGCTACATCACCGGCGTCACCTCCACGTCGCTGTGGCAGCAGTACGCCGACGGGGCCCGCGAGATCTACGGCCATCGGTTCCCCGACGGCTTGCGCAAGAACACGTCGCTGCCGGCGGCGTTGGTGACCCCGACGACGAAGGGCAACGACGGCACCCACGACGTGCCGCTCACCGTCGCCGAGGTCGCCCAGCGCGGCCTGGTGGAGCACCGCCGCTGGGGGGAGGTGGTGGAAGCCGCCCTGCTGCTGTTCCGCCGCGGTCAGGAACGCGCTGCCGCGGCCGGGCTGATCCTCGCCGACACGAAGTACGAGTTCGGCACGGCCGAGGACGGCTCGCTGCTGCTGATCGACGAGATGCACACGCCGGACTCCAGCCGCTATTGGGTCGCCGACTCGTACGAGATCCGCCTCGCCGCCGGCGAGGAACCGGAGAGCCTCGACAAGGAAGTCGTCCGCCGTGCGTTGCTGGCCGCCGGCTACCGCGGCGACGGCGACCCGCCCACCCTGCCGGACTCGGTGTGGGCCGAGACCACCAGCCGGTACATCGACGCCTACGAGCGCCTCACCGGCACCACCTTCGAGCGCGGCGCCTATCCCGTCGCCCCACGCATCCAGGAAGCGATGGCGCATGTTGCCCTCTGACGACCTCCACGCCGACGAGCCGCACGAGGAGTGTGGCGTGTTCGGCGCCTCCACCCCGCATGGCGAGGGCATCGCCCAGCTCGCCTTCTTCGGCCTGTTCGCCCTCCAGCACCGCGGCCAGGAGGCCGCCGGCATTGCCGTGAGCGACGGCTCGCGAGTGCGCCTGCACAAGGACGCCGGCCTCGTCGCCAACGTGTTCACGCCGCAGACGATGCATGGCCTCACCGGCTACCACGCCATCGGCCACACCCGCTACAGCACCACGGGCGGCAACTCGCACAAGAACATCCAGCCGTTCGTCGTCGAGACGATGCACGGACCGCTCGCCGTCGCCCACAACGGCAACCTGGTGAACGCCTCGGCACTGCGCGACGAACTGCTGTCCCGTGGCTTCGGCCTCACCGCCACCAGCGACACCGAAGTGATGACGCTCATGCTCGCCGCTGCCGGCGGCCGCACCTGGGAGGACCGCCTCGAGCGCACGCTGCCAGCGTGGAAGGGGGCCTACTGCGTGGTGCTGCTGGTCGGCGACCGCGTGGTGGCCGTCCGCGATCCGTGGGGTTTCCGCCCCCTGCACGTCGGCCGCCTGCCGCACGGCGGGTACGCGGTCGCGTCGGAGACCTGCGCGCTGAACACCATCGGCTGCGTGGAGATCGACGAGGTGCAGCCGGGCGAGATCGTCACCCTGCAGGGCGCCGAGATCACCCGCCGCCAGGCGCTGACGCCCGCCGCCACGCCGTCGCGCTGTGCCTTCGAGTTCGTCTACTTCAGCCGCCCCGACAGCAACTGGGCCGGGCAGAACGTGCACCACGTGCGCCAGCGCCTCGGCGAGCAGTTGGCCATCGAATCGGCGGTGGACGCCGACGTGGTGATCCCGGTGCCGGACAGCTCGATCCCCGCCGCCATCGGCTACAGCCGACAGGCGGGCATCCCGCACAACGACGGCCTGATCAAGAACCGCTACATCGGCCGCACGTTCATCGAGCCGTCGCAGGACCTGCGCGAGCGCGGCGTGGCACTGAAGTTCAACGCCCTGGCCGAGAACCTGGCCGGCAAGCGCGTGGTGATGATCGACGACTCGCTGGTGCGCGGCACCACGGCGGGCCCGCTGGTGAAGCTGCTCCGCGACGCCGGCGCCACCGAGGTGCACGTGCGCATCACCTGTCCGCCCATCACCCACGCCTGTCACTTCGGGGTCGACATGGGTCACGATGGCGACCTGATGGCAGCACGGCTGACCGTGCCCGAGATGCAGGCGCTGATCGGTGCCGACTCGCTGGCGTTCCTGTCGCTCGACGGGATGATGCGTGCGATCGAGCCCGCCACGGACGGGGCGAGCACCGGCTTCTGCATCGGATGCTTCACCGGCAACTACCCCATGCCCGTCGAGGAGACGCCGCCGAAGCTCTCGTTCGAAGGAGTGCTGGCGTGACCGCACCGTTGAGGGTGCTGGTCATCGGGTCGGGTGGGCGTGAGGCTGCGATCCAGTGGGCGTGCGCTCGGCACGGCCACGAGGTGCGCATCGCCGCCGACCTGCCGTCGCCCATCGACGCCGACCTGGTGATCGTCGG
>JBMOGW010000204.1:0-6403 GCA_049318165.1 Ilumatobacteraceae bacterium | reverse complement strand
AGTCGTTGCAGCGGTAGCGGTAGGGCGTCTGCACCTTGATCGCGCCCGGCATCAGGGGCTCGAACGGCGTCTTGATGGCCGGCACACCGGTGAGGCTCAGCGCCCCCAGCGTGGTGCCGTGGTAGGCGAGGTAGCGCGACACGACTTTCGTCTTGCTGTGCTGTCCGCGCAGCTTCCAGTACTGGCGTGCGAGCTTGATCGCGGTCTCGACGGCGTCACCGCCGGACGGGGTGAAGAACGCACGGTTCAGATCGCCCGGCGCGTGGTCGGCGAGACGCGACGCCAGGGTGATCGCCGGTTCGTGTGCGAACGACCAGACCGGGAAGTAGGCCAGTTGCTCGGCCTGGCGCGCCGCCGCCTCGGCCAGTTCGGTGCGGCCGTGGCCGAGTTGCACCGTGAACAGCCCGGACAGGCCGTCGAGGTAGCGCTTGCCGTGCTGGTCGTAGACGTAGCACCCCTCGCCGCGGGTGATCACCGGCACCTCGTGCTCGGCGGAGTACGCGCCGAGGCGGGTGAAGTGCATCCAGAGGTGTCGTTGGGCCTGCTCGGAGAGCGAGGTCATGATGTGCTCCGATTCTCGTACGGGATTCGTACGAGAATCGTAGCAGCCGGGTCAGCCCTGGTCGGAGAAGCCGCAGTACGTGTCGATGTTGCTCGCCGCAGTGCTGAAGTTCTGGTCGCCGGCCAGCGTGGCCAGGTCCGGGTCGGCGATCGCTGTGGTGAGGTCCCACTCGTTCTTCTCGAACAGCGCGCTGAGCTTGGTGTACGCGTCGGCCATGGTGGCCGCATCCGCCGCCATCGCGTCCGGCGCGGTCTCGGTCAGCTTGGCGATCGCCGGCTGCACGGTGTCGGTGAAGAACGACTTGATCTCGTCCGGGGTCGCGGTGCTCGAGTCGAGCGGCGACGCCACGTTGTTGAGCGTCTCCTGGAACTGGCAGAACTCCTCGTCGGCGTGCTCGCCGGAGGCCTTCACCGACGTGTCGCTGGTGGCCGTGCTGTCGCTCGTCGGCGTGGAGCCGCCGGTGGTCGCAGTCGTGTCGGCGGCACCCTTCGAGTCGCTGCCGCACGCCGCGAGCAGGCTGAGGGCGGCGACCGCCGCGATGGTGAGATTGCGAGTGCGCACGGCGCTCTCCTTCGTGTCCTGGTGGGGGGGTGTCGTGGTGGGGGGTCCGATCGACCCTAGTGCGGCGCGTAGCCTGCGTTCATGCAGCTCGCACACGAACTCGTCGGCAAGGTCAGCGACCCCGCACTCGTCCTGGTGCATGGCATCACCGAGAGCCGCCACATGTGGCACCCGTTGGTGCATCGGCTCGCCGAGCACCACCTGGTGCTCGCGGTCGACCTGCGCGGCCACGGCGACAGCGACCGGTGCGACCCGTACGACCCGATCAGTTATGCCCAGGACGTGGTGGAGACCGTGCAGGGGCTGGGCATCGAGCAGCCGCTGCTCGTCGGCCACTCGCTGGGCGGCGTGGTGGTCAGCGCCTACGCGGCGATCGCGCCGTGCGTCGGCGTGGTGAACGTCGATCAGCCGCTGCGTCTCGCCGACTTCCAGGGGCTGCTGCAGCAGCTCGAACCGATGCTGGCCGGCAGCCAGGAGGAGTTCGAGGGCGCGATCTCGATGGTGTTCGACGCGATGAACGGCCCCCTGCCGGCCGACGAGGTGGCGCGGATCAGCGCACTACGCGGGCACCCGCGCCAGGACGTGGTGCTCGGTACCTGGGACGCCGTGCTCCACTCGACCCCGGAGGAACTCGATGCCACGGTCGTCGCGCTCGCGGGTGCCATCACCGTGCCGTACCTGTCGTTGCACGGCATCGATCCCGGCCCGGACTACGCCGCATGGCTCACGGGGCTGGTGCCGTCCGCGACGGTCGAGGTGTGGACCGACGACGGCGTCGGGCTGGGGCACTACCCGCAGCTGGTGCAGCCGGACCGGTTCCTCGCCCGGCTCGCCGAGTTCGAGGCGCAGGTGCGTGCGTGATCGACGAGCTCCGCGTCGACGTCGCGGGCTCGGTCGGCACCATCCGACTGTGCCGGGCGGCGAAGCGCAACGCGGTCACATACGGCATGTGGGTGGCGCTCGGCGTCGCCTGCCGCGAACTGGCGCACGACCCGCGGGTGCGGGTGGTGGTGCTGCGCGGTGAGGGCGAGCACTTCTGCGCGGGCGCCGACATCACCGAGTTGCTCGCCGAACGCCCGCAGGGCACGCCGTCGTTCATGGACGTCAACATGGCGGCCGAACACGCGCTGGCGACGTTGTCGAAGCCGACGATCGCCGTTGTGCAGGGCGACTGCATCGGCGGCGGCGCTGCACTGGCGATCGATTGCGACCTGCGGATCGCGGTGGAGGGGGCGCGCTTCGGCATCACCCCGTCGAAGCTGGGCATCGTCTATCCGCCCGCCTCGCTCGAGCGCGCGGTGCGCCTGCTCGGCCCAGCAGCGAAGAGGTTGCTGTACACGGGCGAGCTGATCGACGCGGCGGAAGCGCACCGCGTCGGGCTGATCGACGAGCTGTTGCCCGCCGACGCGGTGGCGGCGCGGGTCGAGCAGCTGTCCGCCACGCTGGCCGAGCGGTCGCTGCTCACCCAGGCGGCGACGAAGGAGATGGTTGCCGCGGTGTTGGCCCACGGCTCGGTGCCTGCCGACCTGGCCGAGGAGTGGGCACGCGAGGTCGCCGCGGCGCCCGACCCGCAGGAGGGCGTCGCCGCGTTCGTCGAGCGCCGCGCGCCCCAGTTCACGTGGACGGAGCGGACGCAGGGCTGAGCCGCTGCGTGAACAGCACCACGCCGCCATCGCCGTGGCGGGTGAAGCCGAGGTGTGCGTAGAAGCCGATGGCGCGAGTGTTGCGCGGGTCCACGCCGAGGTGCACTCCGGTGCTGCCCAGCGCCACCATCGCCGCCAACAGCGCGTCGATCAGCCGTCGACCGACACCGCGTCCCTGCGCCACCGGCAACAGATCGATGTGCAGGTGCGACGGGTAGCGGTCGGTGACGGCTGTCGGCGTGCGCGGGGGCGCGTGCAGGCGCGCCGTGAACGACCGGTCGAGGTCGGTGCCCTCGCCGGGCAGCGGGTGCGCCGCGCGCAGCCCGGGCCACCACTCGTGCTCGAGGCGTTCCTCGAACGATGCGGTGTCGAGCGCACCGAGTGCGTACCCGACCACGGTGCCGTCGAGGACGGCGACCAGCGCCAGACCAGGTTCGAGCGCGAGGTACTGGCCGGCGTACAGGTGGCCGTAGAGCTCGCCGTGGCGGATGAGCCCACTGGCATCGTCGCCGGCGTCTCCGGTGCGCAGGCAGATGTCGTAGAGCGCGTCGCGGTCAGCGGACGCAGCGAGCCGCAGTTCGACGTCGCTCACGTGGTCCAGCGCACCGGCAGCGACTGGTAGCCGCCGATCGCCGAGCCGGGTGGGTTGCGGAGCGGATCGCCGTCCAACGAGAGGGTCGCGCAGCGTGACGACAGCTCGGCCACCGCTTCGGTGAGCTCGAGCCGCGCCAGGCTCGCACCGAGGCAGTAGTGGATACCGCCGCCGAACGTGAGCAGGTGCCAGCCGTCGGGTGCCGTGCGAGTGATGTCGAACGTGTCCGCGCCAGGCAGCGCCTCGGTGTCGTGGTTGGCCGACATCGACATCAGCACCACCAGGGTGCCGGCCGGCACGAGGTGCCCACCGATCTCGATGTCCTCGAGCGCCACGCGCGGCAACCCTTCGGTGGCGGGCTCCCAACGGATGGCCTCCTCGACGGCACCGGCCACGAGGTCGGGCTGCTCGCGCAGCAGCGCCCACTGGTCGGGGTGGGTGGCGAAGGTGTGCACGATGTTGCTCAGCTGGTTGCGTGTCGTGTCCGTGCCGGCGACGAGCATCATCGCCACCACTGACAAGAGTTCCGAGGTCGACAGGTGATCGCCCTCCTCCTCGACGGCGATGAGGTTCGACAACAGGTCGTCGCGGGGTGCGGCCCGACGTGCGGCGATGAGCTCCTCGATGAACTCGTCGAGTTCCGCTTGCGCCTGCTCGATCTCGGCGAGGTGCGTGCCGGCGTCCAGCCGCAGGCTGAGCAGGATCGACGAGGCCCACCGGCTCATGTCCTGCCAGCGGTCGGCCTCCACGCCGACGAGGGCGCAGATCACGGGGATCGGGAACGGGTCGCACCACGCGGCCACCGCGTCGCAGCGGCCGTCGGCCTGCACCGCGTCGAGGAGGTCGCGGAACACCGTGCGCGTGAGCGGTCGCAATGCCTCCACTGCCTTCGGGGTGAATGCCTTCTGCACCAGACGGCGCAGGCGATGGTGGTCGTCGCCCTCCATGAACAGCAGGATCTGCTCCTGGCGCAGCCACGCCCTGCTGCCCTCGGGGATGCCCGTGAGGCGTGCGAAGTCCATCCCCGGCCCGCGCAGGCGCCGGTCGCGCAGCAGGTCGACGACGTCGCGGTGGCTGAGCACCAGTGGTCCGAACACGCCCTTCGCGATGGGGCTGTGGGCACGCGCATCGGCGAACAGCGCGCGGTCACCGCCGCTGTCGGGTGACATGCCCGGGAACAGCTGGGGCAGGTCGGCGTCGAGGTAGCTCGTCATGTCGCGAGCGTACGACGTTCGGGAAGGTCAGCTCATCGACGTGAAGCGGTTGACGATCAGCTCCGCCTGTTGGTGCGCCTCGTCGTGGCCGGTGACCGCCGGCAGGAAGTGTCGGCGATCGACGGCACGCAGCGACGCGTCCGTCGCGGCCACGACGGTGGCGGTGCGCGGCACGTCGCGGATCAGGGCGATCTCGCCGAACGAGTCGCCCGGGCCGAGGTGGTTCACCACCACGCCACCCTTGATGACGTCGAAGGTGCCGTGCTCGATGACGTAGAAGCGGTCGCCGGCATCGCCCTCGTGGAAGACGGCGGCGCCGGCGGGCACCGTGACCTCGACGGCGGAACGCGCGAGGCGTTCGACCAGGTGCTCGGGCAGCACGCCCAGCATCGGCACGGCCCGCACCAGTTCGAGGCCCTCGGGTGCCAGCGCCACCCGGTCGATGCGCCGCAACCCGGCTGCCGACGCGAGGACGATCAGCGGGATGGCGACGCCCAGCACGGTCAGGCCCCAGCGCAGGCCGATGGTGTTGATCATCACGGGCATCAGCGCCGAGCCGAGGGCCATGCCACCGATCGCCGCACTGTCGAGCGCGCCGAACACCCGGCCCATGACGGCGTCGGGCGTGAGACGTTGCAGGATCGTCTCGCCGCTCACGTCGACGATCGAGTTGCCGAGTCCGATGGCGGCCATCGCGATCAGTGCGGTGACCACCGATGGGAACGCGGAGACGAGCAGCAGCGGGGCGCCCCACAGGATGATGCCGAAGCCGAAGTTGCGGGCCAGCCCGCCGCCCTGCGCGAGCACCAGCGCGATGGCACCGCCGACGATGCCGCCGAGGCCGAGGCCGAACCCGAGCAGGCCGAGGCCGCCGTTGCCGAGATCGAGCAGGTCGAGCGCGATGGCGACCTCGTACACGGCGCTGGCGCCGGCGATGACCGTCTGCAGGAAGTAGAGGCCGACGAGCAGGCGCAGGTCGCGGCTGGCGAAGATCGCCCGGTAGCCGTCGCCGAGCCCGGCGAACATCCCGCCCCCGCCCCCGGCGTTGTCGTCCTCCACACCGTGATCTGCGTCGGCGACGTCGTCGGCGACGGGTGCGTGTGGGCGGACGCCGAGGACCATAAGCGCCGACCACAGGAACGTCGCCGCGTTGAACACGAACGCCCAGGCCGGCTGCGTGAACGCCAGCAGGGCCCCACCGATCGCCGGGCCGACGAAGAACGACATGCTGTGGATCGTCAGCGCCGCCGCGTTCGCCGCGGTCAGCTCGCCCGGGCTGTCGGCGAGCGAGGGCAGCAGCGCCGCCTGCGCCGGCCGGAAGAGCGTGCCGAGCAGCGAGGTGAACATGAACAGCAGGAACACCGGCAGGATCGGTGCGTCGGCGAACACCAGCACGGCGGCACCTGTGGTGAGGGCAGCGCGCGCCACGTCGGCGGCGATCATCACGCGGCGACGGTCGAAGCGATCGGCGAGCACGGCGACGAACGGGCCGAACACGGCCGAGACCAGGTAACGCGCGACGGAGAACGCGCCGACGAGGCCCGCGCCACCGATCTCGTAGGCGAGGACGGCGAACGCCACGAACTGCGCGGCATCGCCCACGAGCGACCCTGCCAACGCCAGGTTGATGCGCCGCAACGACGGATTGCGGAACACGTCCTTCACGGCGTGCCACGACTCGCGCACTTGCTCCGTTGCCCCCGCCACGAGGTGAAAACCTAGACGTATACAGCGGTCATGATGTGCACATGTCGACGACGGGGAACCTCACCCAACAGCTCGCTGCGATCGCGGACGGCCTCGGCCCGGTGCTCGCGCCGGCCGACCATCG
>JBMOGW010000203.1:0-6425 GCA_049318165.1 Ilumatobacteraceae bacterium | reverse complement strand
CCCAGCGGCCACAGGGCCACACGTCACCGACCGCCCGAACTTTCGGCCCTCCGTCAGCGGGCGAGCCAGCGGGACAGTTCCTGCTGGGCCAACGCTTCGAACCCGGGTGCGGCCATGCGCTGCGCCACGTCGATGGCATCTCGGTATGCCGCCTCGACGTCCGCCGCGTCGGCACCGCTGCGTTCGAGGATCTCTGCGCGTCGACGAAGGATCTCCGACTCGGACCAACGCTCGTTGGTCGCGGCCATCGTCGTCATGCTGTCGGCGATCTTCGCCACGGCGGCATCGTGGTCACCACGCTCGGACAGCGCCGAGGCGTGCACTGCCTCGATGTAGGGCACGTTGACGAGCAGGCCCGCCATCCTGGCGATGGCGGTCGCGAACTCACACGCCTCGGCCGCACCGGGTTCCTTGCGGAACGCCTGCAGCACCGCCGTGTAGGTCATCGGCATGATCGGCGGAATCGCCTCTCGGCTGCAGAGGTCGTTGGCCTCGAGGAGGATCCGTTCGGCGTCGTCGAGATCGCCGGTGAGGATGCGGTTCTGGCTGACGAAGCACAGCGCGAACACCTCGCTGAACGGGTGCTGCAGGCTGCGGGCCAACGCCTCTCCCTGCTCCGTGAGGGCACGGGCGCCGGCCTCGTCGCCCAGGAACACGCGCAGGTTCCCCATGTACGAGTAGGCGATGACCGCCGGGTCGGTGCCGTAGTCGAACCGCAGGTTCGCGTGCGCACTGGCGTCGTACATGTCGACGGCCCGTTGGAAGTGCTCGGCCGACACGGCGATGTTGCCGATGAACGCGTTCGAGATCCCGACGCACACGTTCGCCTGCAACACCAGGTCGTCGCGGCCGGTGGCGGCGGCGAGGTCCATGATGGTGGCCGACAATTCGAGCGCCTCGTCATGCTGCGCACGCGACGCCAGGAAACTCCACAGGTTGATCAGCGCAGGGACGCGCTGCGGGACGTCGCCGACGGCTTCGCACAGCTCGTAGGCACGAAGGCACACCTCCTCCACGTCCGGTGCGCCGTAGCCCTTCGAGTTGATCAACGCCGGGCCGAGGGCCATGACGACGTCGAGCTCGGCGACGGTCCGCTGCGGCGACTCGGGCATCTGTTCCACCGCCGCCAGCGCAGAGCGGAGCAACTCGGTCGCCTCCACCTGTGCGTTGCGGCGAAGGGCGTGCTGGCCGGCGCGCAGCCAGAGCTGCGCTGCGCGTTCGTTCTCGCCGGCGATGCTGAAGTGGTGGGCGATGATCGCGTCGTCGACCGAGGTGTCGGCCCCGCGAGAACGGTCGAGCGCCGTGGCGATCCGCTGGTGCAGGGCACGGCGTTGGGGACGCAGCTGGAGGCGGAGCACGGCCTCGCGCAGCAGGACGTGGACGAACTCGTAGCGATCGCCGACGCGGCGGATCAGGCCGCCCGCCTCCAGCGCGTCGAGGTCGCGGACCACGAGCAGCGCTGCCTGGTCGAGGACCGAGGCGAGGCGAGTCGCATCGGTCGGCTGGCCGAACGCGGCGAGCGCCTGGGCCACGGATCGCTGCTCGGCGAACTGGTCGACGCGGGCGACCAGCAGGTCGTGCAGTGCCACCGGCACGGTCTTGTCGTCACCGAATTCGAGCGAGTCCGACCCGCTGCCGACGACGACCTTGGTGAGCTCGTTGATGAACAGCGGCACACCGTCGCTGCGGGAGATCACGGCGTCGCGGACGGCGGACCGTTGCTCGGGGTCCTCGACCAGGTGGTCGATGATCCGTGCGCAGTCGTCCGCGGAGAGCGGCTGCAGCTCGAGGGCACGAAGGTGCGGGGCGAGGAAGGGCAACGGCTCGCGCGACGACAGCAGCAGCATGAAGCGCCCGAGCGGCGAACGGGCCGCCAGGCGCTGCACGAACTCCACCGTCGTGGCGTCCGCCCAGTGGAGGTCCTCGACCACGACGAGCAGACGCTGCGACGCGGCGAGCGTGTCGATCCATCCGATCAGTGCGAGGAAACGTTCTTCGCGCTGTTTGGCGGGCGACGCCACGGTGGAATCGGGGTCGGCCGGCGGCAATGCATCGACGACGGCTCGCTGTTCGGGGGTGGCGGCGGCAGCGAAGCCCCGGATGGCCTCGTCCGCCGGCCACAACGACTCGTTGATGCGCAGTGAGGCGCACTGCATCGCGAGCACCGTGGCGCCAGCGGCCCGCGCCACATCGGTGGCGTGTGCCACGAGGCGCGACTTGCCGATGCCCGCGTGACCGTGCAGGAACACGACCGAACCCTCATCGGCTGCCACGGACCAGGCATCGGCGATGACCGACTGCTCGTCGCGCCGTCCCACGAGCGGACCCTGTCGGCCGTCGGACGCGTCGGCGCGCAGCGGGACGCGGCGCTCGCCGACCACCCGGTAGAGCGTCACCGGGCGAGCGACACCCTTGAGGGGCGGCGTGCCGTGCTCTTCCACCTCGATGAACGGTCGTGCGAGCTCGAGCGTCGCCTCGCTGATCAGCACCTGTCCCGGCGACGCCTCACCTTGCACGCGTGCTGCCACGTTGGCCGCGTCGCCGACGATGTCGTGCTGCTCGACCCGCTTGCCGCCACCCATGTCGGCCACCACCACCAGCCCGGTGTGGATGCCGACCCGGATGGTCAGCCGCCAGCCACCTGCCGCGGCGACCGACTGCAGTTCCAGCGCGTCGACCGCAGCCACCATCGCACGACCGGCGAGCGCCGCACGGGCAGCGTCGTCCTCGTGTGCGGTGGGGAAGCCGAAGTAGGCGAGGATGCCGTCGCCGATGAACCGGGCGACGGTGCCGCCGTACGACTCGATGGCGTTGGCGGCCGCGGCCTGGAACGCGCGGAGTAGTTCGCGGACGTCCTCCGGATCGAGCCGGCCCGCCAGTTCGGTGGAGCCGACCACGTCGCAGAACAGCACCGTCAGACGGCGGCGGTCACCCGAGGTCTCCCCCGGTTCGGCCGGAACGGCGACAGCATCCGACGCGACAGACACGTCGGCGGCGGCCGGGCGACGGCGCGCACGCACTCTCGCAAAGGCCACGATCGCGCGCGCGTCCTCGTTGTCCGGGTCGAGCGCGACCGCCGACTCGGCGAGTGCCACGGCGCGTTCGGAGTTGCCAAGATCGATCTCGCTGGTCGCCTGCTCCAACAGCGCGTCGATACGCCGCTCTCGGTCCGCGTCGGCGTTCGCGGGAGGGACGTCGTCGATCGTGTCCGCGGCGACACCCTAGTTGCGTTGTGTCGGCTCACCGACCGAGCGGCACCGCCCGGATCGGTGGCCGCCACCAGGCTGCTACGGTCCCGCGCCTCACCTCAACGGGGGACCCAGATGACGACCGAGGTTCAACCTTCCGTGCCAGCGCTCCCGACGTTCAAGGGGCGCTGCTTCGAACGCGACGTCACCGCGGGCTATCGGGAACACGCCTACCAGTACGCCACCACCTCGCGCCCCGCCGCGGAGATGTCGCCCGCGCTGGTGGTGTTCGTCGCGGACGACGACGACATCGTGAAGGCGATCGAGTACGCCCGCGCGCACAAGATCGGCGTCGCCGTTCGCTCCGGTGGCCATCAGTACATCGGCTCGTCCTCCGCGGGCGGCGACAACATCCAGATCGACCTGAGCGGACGTCTGGCCGCCCACCCGGCGCTGTATCCGTACCGGCAGCACTTCATCGACGAGGCCGAGCGGTCCATCACGCTCGGCGCCGGGCTGAGCGTCGACGACGTCTGCGACCTGTCGATCGCGCACGGCATCTTCTTCCCGCATGGCGAGTGCTGTGGCGTCCACGTCGGTGGTCACTCGCAGACCGGCGGGTTCTCGGTCATCACACCCACCTTCGGCGTGATGATCGACTTCGTCCTGCGGTTCGACATCATCCTGCCCGACGGCACGAAGCGAACCGTGAGGACCGACAGCGACGACCCGCTCGACAAGGACCTGCGGTTCGCCGTGTTCGGTGGCAGCCCGGGCAACTTCGGCGTGGTCACCAGCATCACCGTCCGCTACCTCCTGGACAGCGACTTCCCCGAGTCGCGCTGCTTCAAGGCGGCGTGGGTGTACCGCAAGGAGACGTTGCAGGAGCTCGTCCAAATCGTCAACGAGATCAACGACGACCCGGAGCGGTACCCCGACTTCGGTCTGTCCGTCATGGCGCTCGGGTCGGAGTTCGACAAGGAGACCAAGTGGTTGCACCTCGAGCCGGAGACGTTCGACGACGAGATGCAGAAGCGCCACCCCGAACTCGTCGGCAGTGACCGCTTCCACTGGTTGGTGCCGGGCATCGTGGTCTACGGCGTGTGGACCAACAGCAAGGGAGCAGGCCAGTACGACGATGCGGTCAAGGAGGTGTTCGATCGCTTCAAGCGAGTCGGATGGATGATGCCCTCCTTCCTGGTCAACAAGCTGTTCCCCTCGGACGACCTGAACGATGCGTCCAAGCCGATGGCGATGTCGAAGATCCTCCAGGCGCTGACGTTCGAGAACCCACGCGAGTTCAACCTGTCCGCCAAGAAGCTGGCGTGGTTCGGGAAGAACACGACGTCGATGTCGAAGCCGAACGACCAGCTCGGCGGCAAGACGTTCGCGGAGTGGGCCGCCGACAAGGTGTCGGAGATCGAGTGCATCACGGGCTTGTTCAAGTACCGCAGCATGCGCGCCGCGATCCAGGTGGGCATGCTGGGCGGGCAAGGCCTCACACGCGGCTACAAGTACAAGGACCCGCGCGGCCACGAGCACCAGAACGAGCCGACGACCGCACTGTCACATCGCGACTGCAACTACTGGTTCGCGTTCGACATCTTCTACAACCCCAACGTGAAGGGTGCCTACGAGAAGACGATCGCGTTCACGGACGCCCTCGCTGCCGAAGTGATGAACAACAAGATCGGTCTCTGGGAGGACGGCCGGGAGCGCCGGCTGATGCTCGGGCCGATGCTCATCAGCACCGAGACGGCAGTGCTCGACTACCAGTGGAAGCTGTACTTCGACGACCAGCCGACCTACGAGCGCCTGCTGGCGATCAAGGCATCGCTGGATCCGGACCACGTGTTCACCCCCAACCTGTTCTGCGTGGGCGCCACGACGTGCGCGCGCTTCCAGCATCAGCTGCCGCCGCCGCCACCTGGGACGGAGATCCTGACGGCGCGCTGACGGCGGTTCCGGCTCGGGCCTGTCAGCCGCCGAGGCCCATCGTCGGCGGGTTCTCCGCGGCGAGGATCGCGTCGTACCGCTGCTGCAGGCCCTGCACCATCATCATGTCGGTGAACACCCAGAAGCGGTTGGCGAGGATGGCGTCGTGCACCAGGTCGGCCACCGCGGCCGGGTCCATGCCCGAGCGCAACTGGTCGCGCACGAAGGCCTCCATCATCTCCTCCACCGGCGTCGGCTCGACCGCACGGTCCGGTGCCGCCCATTCGGGGCGGTTGCGTGCGGAGTCGGCGATCGCCGTGTTCACCCAGCCGGGGCACAGACACGAGACGCCCACGCCGGCGGCCCGCAGAGTGGGGTCCTGGAACAGCCCTTCGGTGATGGCCACGACCGCCCACTTGCTGGCCGAGTAGGCGGAGTGACCCGGGTAGTGCCCGGCCATCGAGGCGGTGTTGACGATGTGCGCGTCGCCGTGCTCGACCATGTGCGGCAGGAATGCGCGGTGACCGTGGACGACGCCCCACAGGTTCACCTCCAGCACCCAACGCCATTCGGCCTCGTTGACGTACTGACCGCCCAGCGGGCCGGTGCCGGCCACGCCGGCGTTGTTGCACAGCACGTGCACGCGGCCGAATCGCTCGATGGCCGTGTCGCGGAGGCGGTCGACCGCGGTGCCGTCGGTGACGTCGGTGATCACACCGATCGCTTCCGCGCCGGTGGCGGTGATGGCCGCGACGGTCTCGTCGAGCGTGGGTGCCTCCACGTCGGCCAGCACCACCTTCATGCCCGCGCGGGCGAAGCGTTCGGCGAACGCCCGGCCCATGCCGGACCCGGCTCCGGTGACGACTGCGGTCTTGCCCTGCAAGGAATCCATCCGCGGATGGTAGCCAGGGCGGCGTTCAGCCGATGCAGTAGCGCAGCTGCTCGCCGGTCTCGTCCACCGTCGCCTCGCCCGTGAGCCGCAGGTGCTCGAGGTGGGCGTACGTCTCGCTCTCGGCCATCGAGCCCCACGACCGCTCCTGGAACAGCACCTGCATGAACTCGTGCACGGTGCCGCTGCCCAGCTCGCCGCCGGCGGTGCGCAGCTTCTCGAGTCGCTCGTGGTGGTGACGCTTGATCGCCTCGGCTCGACCGGGCAGATCGGCGAACTCGAGGCCGTGCGCCGGCAGCACGGTGCGCACGCCGTCGAACGTGGTCATCAGGTCGAGGCTGTCGAAGAAGTCCTTCAACGGATCGACCGTGGTGCCCAACCCGGAGATGTGCGGGGTGATGGTGGGCAGCACG
>JBMOGW010000202.1:0-6481 GCA_049318165.1 Ilumatobacteraceae bacterium | reverse complement strand
CCGGCCCATTCCCAGCCGCCGAGGTGTGGCAGGGCGAAGATGCACCCGTTCCCCAACTCGAGGGCGTCGGTGATGTGATGGAACCCGTCGACGGTGAACGACCGGTCGACCGTCCCCTTGTTGAGGCTCGGCAGCCGGAAGCTCTCGACGTAGTACCGGGCGTAGCTGTCGAACGCCTGACCCACGGCGACGCGCAGCGAAGCGCCGCGCAGGTTGGGGTTCACTCGGCGGATGTGGCGTTCGATCATCGCCCGACGCTCGGCGTTGGCGAAGCTCGCGGTGAAGCCCAACGAGGTGGCGGCAGCGGAGGCCACCGGGCCGGGCATCAGCCGGGCCGCGAGCGATCCCAACCGGTACGCCGACACGGTGGCGGCATCGGTGACGCGAGCGCGTGGCGTCTTGTCAGTCACGACGGATGTTGCGGCCGGCACGGGCGATGTACGTGTGCCGGCGCTCGGTGCGCACCACTCGGCGGGTCTGCCGGCGGCTGCGACGCATCTCGATGCGTGCGGCCGTCACCGGAGCCACGGCCGCCTGCTTCCACACCTTCACGAACCGCTGCACGGCGGTGATGGCCGTCAGCACGAGCATCACCCACAGGATCGGGATCAGGAGCACCGGGAACAGCAGGCCGACGCACAGGGCGATGATCCGCTCGGCGCGCTCCATCAGGCCGCCCTTGGCCTCGAGCCCGAGCGACTCGGCCTTGGCGCGCATGTAGCTGATGACCGAGCTGAGCGCCATGACGGCGAACGGCAGGATCGCCATGTGCGGCGACTCGGTGGAGGCGAAGTGCCAGGCGACGCCGCCGAACAGCAGCGCGTCGGCGAAACGGTCGATCGTCGAGTCGAAGAACGCCCCACGCTGGCTCGACGTGTTCGACGCCTTCGCCAGGGCGCCGTCGAGCAGGTCGGGCAGTGCAGCCAGGATGACCAGCAGCAGGCCGAGGCGCAGTTGGCCCGCCCCGATGGCGACGGCCGCGCCGACGGCGACCAGCAGGCCCAAGACCGTGAGGTGATCGGGGGTGAGGCCCGTCTTGCGGAGCCCGTTGCCCAACGGCTTGACGGCCTTGTCGACCGGAGTGCGGAACTTGCCGTCGAACATCGTTCAACAGGCTACCCCGCGCGGCGCCCGCCACGGTTCCGCGGCTCCAGGCAGTGGCAACATGGCGGGATGAGCCGCACATCGCCGACCGAACTCTCGGTCGCCTTCCGTTCCTTCGAGCGCCGACTGCGCGAGGCACAGGGCGAGGTGCCCCTCGACGCCACGGCAGGCGCACACGGCGACGCACGCCGCCTTCTGGACGAGGCCGGTCGGCTGTTGAACACTCCCGGCGACCCGACGGCCATCGCTGCGGCGATCGACTCGATGCCCGCCGACCAATGGGACCGGGCGGTGCTGGATCGTCTGCGCCAGGTCGCACTCGACCTGGGCGGACTGTTGCGTCACATCGCCCGGGCCACCGGAGCGGAGTGAGCGCGGGGCGTCCTAGACGTCCCACTCCTCGATCGGATTGTCCTGCACGAGGTGCTCCTTGACGCTGCCGTCGACCGCATCGACCAGCACCAGGCCACGGCGGCGCGGCGGCTCCTCGGCCGAATAGACGAGCACGCGCCACGTCGGCCGGCTGCGCAACCCGCGCCACACCTGCTGTGCGGAGGCATGGCCGACGGGGAAGCCGACCGCGCCCTGGGCCGCCACCAGCGCCTGCCGCTCGTCGACACGCATCCGCCACCCGGAGGTGAACGAGAAGATCGCCACCGCGCCGAGCAGGATCGCCGCCCACAGGAAGCCGTCGTTCACCAGCGCCGAGTCGCGCCGGAAGATCCACAGGAGCAGACAGCTGAGCGCCACGATCAGGTACAGGATCGCCGGCTTGCGCCGACGGCTGTTGTCGGGGAACTCGTACGGCCCGACGTGCCCGACGGCGTCGAGGTCTTCGGGCAGTTCGTCGCGGAGATCGTCGGGACGGGGCGCATCGTTCATGACGGCACAAGGCTACGGGGGCGCCGACCCATGTGTCACGATGAGCGACCATGACGACCTTGCGGACCGATCAGGTGCAGTGCGGCAACGACGGCGCGATGGACCTCCACGTGTGGGTGCCCGATGAGGCGCCGACCGCAGCCATCCTGCTCGTGCAGGAGATCTTCGGCGTCGGCCCGTACATCCGCGCCGTCGGCGAGCGGCTCGCCGATGCCGGCTACCTGGTGGGCGCCCCCGACGTGTTCTGGCGTTTCCACCGCAACTGGGAGGCAGGCCACGACGAGGCGGGCCTCGCGGGCAGCTTCCAGAAGGTGCAGCAGCTCGACTTCCCCACCGCCGTCGGCGACTGCGCGGCGGCCATCGGGCACCTGACCGCACAGCCCGGCATCACTGCGGCGCCCGGCGTGATCGGCTTCTGCCTCGGTGGCACCCTCGCCTGGGCGTTGGCGGCGAATGCGGCGCCGTCGGTGTGCGTCAGCTACTACGGCAGCGGCGTGCCGGGGATGCTCGGCATGCTCGACCAGGTGTCCTGCCCAACGTTGTTCCACTTCGGCAACCAGGACGCGTACATCCCCAACGAGGGCGTCGACGCGGTCGGCGCGGCCATCGCCGGCCGCGAGGGTTTCGTGCTGAACGTCGAGACCGCCGGGCATGCGTTCGACAACCACGAGGCCGAGATGTTCTGGAACGAGGCGGCCAGCAAGGCCGCGTGGGCCAAGACGATGGCGTTCCTGCAGCTCTACCTGCCGGCCTGAGCCCGCCTGACCGTTCAGGTCATTCGAACAGCGACGGCGGCCGGTCGGCCGTCGGCATCGTCAGGCCGAGGTGTTCGTACGCCGCGGCCATTGCGACGCGCCCGCGGGGTGTGCGGGCGATCATGCCCTGCTGAATGAGGAACGGCTCGTACATGTCCTCGACGGTCTCGGGCTGTTCACCGACGCTGATGGCCAGCGTGCTGAGGCCCACCGGGCCGCCGGCGAACTGCTTGCAGATGTTGCCGAGGATCGCACGGTCGACCTTGTCGAGCCCTCGCTCGTCGACGCCGAACACGCGCAGCCCCTCGCGGGCCGTCGCCTCGGTGACGGTGCCGTCGCCACGCACCTCGGCGTAGTCGCGCACCCGGCGCAGCAATCGGTTGGCGATGCGCGGGGTGCCGCGCGATCGGCGGGCGATCTCCCAGGCCCCCTCGGTGGCGACCTGCACCTTGAGGATGCCCGCGGCACGGGTGACGATGGCTTCGAGTTCGTCGTCGGCGTAGTAGTCCAGCCGGGCGACGAGACCGAAGCGGTCACGCAACGGGCCGGTGATCATGCCGGTGCGAGTGGTGGCGCCGACCAGCGTGAAGCGCGGCAGCGACAGGCGGATGCTGGACGCAGCCGGCCCCTTGCCGACGACGATGTCGAGCTGGAAGTCCTCCATCGCCGGATACAGGATCTCCTCGACCGAACGCGAGAGCCGGTGGATCTCGTCGATGAACAGCACGTCGCCGTCCTCGAGCTTGGTGAGGATCGCCGCCAGGTCGCCTGCACGCTCGAGCGCCGGGCCGGACGTGATGTGCAGGTGCACACCCATCTCGGCGGCGACGATGCCGGCCATGCTGGTCTTGCCGAGGCCGGGCGGGCCCGCGAGCAGCAGATGGTCGGCTGCCTGACCGCGCATCTTCGCGGCCTCGAGCACGATGCTCAGGTGCTCTTTCAGCTCGCGCTGACCGACGAAGTCGGCGAGCCGCTTCGGGCGCAGACCGACCTCGTCGGCCTCCTCCCGATCGCTCACCGGTGCCGGTTCGAGGAACTCGTCACGCACGCTTGGCCCCCAACAGCTTCAGCGCGTCGCGCAGCAGGGTTGACGCGTCGCCCGTGGACGGCAGCTCGCGCAGCACGTCGCGCACTTCCTCCTGGCCGTAGCCGAGGCCGGTGAGTGCTTCGCGCACGTCGCCGATCACCGTGGTGCCGCTGCCGCCCCCGCCCACAGGGAGCGGATCGAGCATCGGCAGGCTGAGCCGGTTGCGCAGCTCGACCAGCAACCGCTCGGCCGTCTTCTTGCCGACACCGGGCACCAGCGTGAGGGCGCCGAGGTCGCTCGTCGCAACGATGTCGACCAGCGCCGACGGCGTGTGGGTGCCGAGGATGGCGAGCGCCAGCGCCGGACCGATGCCGTGGGTGTTGATGAGCACCTGGAACGTGGTGCGCTCGTCGCGCTGCAGGAACCCGAACAGCGTCTGTGCGTCCTCGCGGATGTGGTGGTGCACGTACAGGAACGCCGACGAGCCGGGCTCGAGCTCGGCGAGCGTGCGCGGCGTGACCGACACCAGGTACCCGACGCCACCGACCTCGACCAGAGCGGTGCCTTCGTCGGTGCGCTCGAGCACGGTGCCGCGCAGCGAGCCGATCATCGCGCCGCCGCCTGCAACCGGCGGCGCATCGCCGCTCCCGCCAGGTAACACAGCGCCAGCGCTGCCGCGTCGGCCGCATCGGCGGGCTTGGGCGCCGTGGCGAGGCCGAGGCGGGCCTGCACCATCTTCTGCACCTGCGCCTTCTCGGCGCCACCCCAACCCGCCACGGAGTCCTTCACCTGGCTGGGCGTGAACTGCACCACGTCGCAGCCGGCGGCCGCAGCCTCGGCGAGCGCCAGCCCGCTGGCCTGGCCGACGCTCATCGCGGTGCGCACGTTGTTCTGGAAGAACACCTGCTCGACGGCGACCGCATCCGGCCGGAACTCGACGATGAGCGACCGCAGTTCGCGCTGCAGTTCAGCAAGGCGCTGCGGCAGCGCCGACGCCGCCGGCGTGCGGATGACGCCCAGCGCGAGCGGCCGGGTGGTGGCACCCTGCGCATGCAGCACGGCATACCCGCAGCGGGTGAGACCGGGGTCGATACCCAGGACGACGATCCCTTCTCGTACGAACACGCGTACGAGACTAGCCCGGGCGGAGGGTCGTGCGGCGGATGTGGCAACGTGTCGCCATGCGCCGCTCCGTGCCCCGCCTGCTCGTCCCGCTCGTGCTGGTGACGGTGGTCGCCGCGTGCAACGCGCCCGAACGGTCCGGCACCACGTCGACAACGGTGGCCGCCGTCACGACGGCCGGCTCCACCACCACGTCACCGCAGGACGCGATCCTCGAGGAGAGCCTGCAGTGCGATCCGTTGGACGAGCGCGCCTGCCTGTTGCCATGGCCGAACGACGCCTTCACGGTGCCCGACGACAGCTCCGCCACGGGTCGACGCCTCGACATCCACCCGGACAGCACTCCGACCAACGCCGACGGCACGCCGATCGACGTGACCGATCAGAACCGGGCCGACGGCTTCTCGCCCGGCTCGGCGATCCTCGCCTTCGTGCCGGACATCGACCTCGAGCGCACCGGGTTGGCGCCGAGCACCGACATCGGCGCCTCGCTCGACGAGGATGCGCCCGTGGTGCTGCTCGACACGGCGACGGGCGAGCGCATTCCCTACTGGGCCGAACTCGACGCGCAGGCGCCGGAGGGTGACCAGCTGCTGATGGTGCACCCCGCCGTCTCGCTGCCCGAGGGGCACCGCATCGCCGTCGCGCTGCGCAACATGAAGGACGCGAACGGCGATCTGATCGAGGGCTCCGAGGCGTGGGCCGCGGCGCTCGACGGCACGCCCGAACCACTCGAGCGAGCACGCCACTTCCGCGAACTGCTGGGCGATCTGAACGACGGTGGCGTCACGCCGGAGGGCATGTTCCTGGCATGGGACTTCACCGTCGCCAGCGCCGAGAGCCTGAGTGGCCGAGTGCTGCACGCTCGCGAGCTGGCCTACGCGACCATCGGTGGCGCCGCTCCTGCCTTCACCGTCACCGCGCAGACGGACGGCGCTGGCGTGCGCATCGTCGACGGCACCTACGAGGTGCCGAACTTCCTCACCGACGACGGCGGACCCGGCAGCACGTACGTGCTCGATGACGACGGGCTGCCGATGGTGAACCCGACGCAGCGGGTGTACACCGCGCCGTTCCACTGCACCCTGCCCGCCGCCACCGGCGACGGCCGACCCACCATCGTGTACGGGCACGGCCTGCTCGGCGACCGTTTCGAATCCGACGCCCTGGCGTTCGCCGCGTCGAGCGGCATCGCCGGCGTGTGCGCCACCGACGAGATCGGCATGAACGCCGACGACGTCGCCAACCTCGCCGGCATTCTCGGCGACCTGTCGCGCTTCTCCGAGCAGGCCGACCGGATGCAGCAGGGTCTGATCAACCAACAGTTCCTCGGACGGTTGCTCAACTCGACGGACGGCTTCGCGAGCGACCCTGCGTTCTCCGACGCCGCCGGCGCACCGCTGGTGTCGCCCGGGAACACGGTCTTCGTGGGCAACAGCCAGGGCGGCATCCTCGGTGGCGCGGCCAGCGCCATCAGCAGCGAGTGGACCAACGTGGTGCTGGGCGTGCCGGGCATCAACTACTCGCTGCTCCTGCCGCGCAGCAGTGACTGGCCCGAGTTCCAGTCGATCTTCGACGTCGCCTACACCGA
>JBMOGW010000201.1:0-6575 GCA_049318165.1 Ilumatobacteraceae bacterium | reverse complement strand
GCATCTTCGAGCTGCAGGAGGACGACGTCGCCGTCATCCAGGCCCGCATCGCCGAACGCCTGCAGGTCAGCCGCCCGGCCGTGAGTGAAATGATCAAGCGCCTCGACGCCGAGGGCCTGATCACCACCGACGGCAGCATCCACCTCACCAACGCCGGTCAGGCCCTCGCGCAGCGCGTCGTGCGCCGCCACCGCCTCGCCGAGCGTTTCCTCACCGACCTGCTCGGCCTGTCCTGGGCCGAGGCGCACCACGAGGCCGGCAAGTGGGAGCACGTGATGAGCGACGCGGTCGAACAGGCCATGGACCGCGTCCTCGGCAACCCGACCACGTGCCCGCACGGCAACCCGATCCCCGGCTCGTCGTACGACGCGCCGAGCATGGTGCCGCTGGCCGAGATCTCCGTCGGCTCGTCCTTCACGGTGACACGCATCCCCGAGGAACTCGAGTTCACCCCCGGCCTGCTCGACTTCCTCGAGGAGTCCAGCATCCTGCCCGGTCACACTGGCCGCATCACTGCGGCATCGCCGGACGGCACCGTGACGATCGAGATCGAAGGCCGCCACATCGGCGTCGGATCGTTCGCCAGCGCCCGCATCCTGGTGCTCGCATGACCCGCCGCACCCCGCTGGCGCTCGCCGGCGCCTCGCTGTTGACCCTCGGCGTGTCGGCGTGCAGCACCACGTTCGACACCGCCATCGCCAACTCCACCACGACGGTGGCCGTCACCACCACGCTGCCCACGGGCGCGGTGGCCGACCTGTTGCCGCTGATGCTGGCCGAGGTGAAGGGCCTGTCGGAGAAGGTGGCCGCGAACGACGGTGACGGCCCCGCGGCGGTGCGCATCGCCCAGTACTGGGATGCCATGAAGGCCGAGATCACGACGACGTATCCCGACCTCGTGCCGGCGTTCGAGTTCGTGGTGCGCCGCTGCCAGGCAGCGGCCGACCGCAGTCGCCCGGCCGACGCCGACCGCGCCTACCGCAACCTGCAGACCATCAACGACGCCATCCTCGGCTAGTCCAGAGTCCACACACCGAGCGCACGGTACGACCCGTGCGCTCAGGTTCAGGGCTGCGGCGGGGGCGGCGGGACGATCGACGCCCGTACCGTGGCCGAGGTGGTGTGCACGACCGCGGCCAGTTGCGCCACGGACGGCGCCGCGGCGGGAGTCGGTGCACCCGGGGGCGGCAACGGCGCGCCCGGTGCCGGCGCCGCACCTGCGATTCCACCGGTCAGCGCAGCCGACCCGACAGCGAGGTGCAGATCGGCGAGCGGCTCGGTGAGCGCGCCCAGCACGGCGGCGCGACGGTCGTCGGCCGACTCGGCCAGCAGCGATGTCAGCGACGCACGGGCGGTGGCCAGCGCCGCCGCATCGGTCTCCGCCACCACGACCACGTCGCCGGGCGACAAGGCCGCCAGTCGGCGGGTGACGACGTCCACGTCGTCGAGCAATCCGCGCACACGGTCGTCCCATGACGGGCGGCGACGACGACCGACCACCGCAGCGATGATCAGGGCGAGCAGCAATCCGGCAACGACCCACGGCCACCAGGTGGTGCCGTCGTCGTCGGCGTCGCCCACGGGCTCACTCGTCGCCGGCGTGCTGGTCTCCGGTGCACTGGTCTCCGGTGCACTGGTGGCAGGCGCCAGCGTCGTCGGGGCCTCGGTGGGGGCCACGGTCGGGGGCTCGGTGGGTGCCACGGTCGGGGCCGCCGTCGGGGCCACGGTCGGCGCAACGGTCGGCGGCTCGGTGGGGGCCACGGTGGGCGCCAACGTCGGTTCGGGCGTCGGTTCGGGCGTCGGTGCGGGCGTCGCGGCAGGTTCGGTCGGCGGCGGCGTCGACGGGGCCTCCGTGGGCGGCGCGGTCGGGGACTCGGTCGGGGGCGCGGTCGGCGCCGGAGTGGCGGCCGGGTCGGTCACCGGGGCGCTCCCGGCCACGGTCGTGGTGCGGTTCGGCAGCGTCGGGCGGGTGATGCCGTCGGATCCACACGCCGCGAGGAAGCCGGCCAACAGCACGGTGGACAGGACGACGGGCACGGCTCGGGGATGACGGCGCATCGGGTGATCGTGGCGCGTCCAAGGGGATCCGCGCCTCACCCGGCCGGGGTGGTCCGCGCCGAACGAGGCACAGGAGGAAAGTTGGAGGTCGACTTGAGAGCCGCTGATAGGCGTGCTTAACATCTCGCAACCCTCAGCCCCCGACCCACGGAGTCCCCATGCAGTTCCGTCGCCGATCCTTCGCCCTTCTGGCCGTCTCCACCGTCGCGGTCACCGCCTCGTCCTGCTCGGGCGACGACGCCGGCGGCGACGCGCTGCGCGTCTACAGCGGTCGCCATTACGGCATCGAGCAGGCCTTCGAGCAGTTCACCGCAGCCACCGGCATCGAGGTGCAGTTCCTCACCGGCAAGGACGGCGAGCTTCGCGAGCGCATCGCCGCCGAGGGTGAGGACACCGAGGCCGACGCCTTCATCACGGTCGACGCCGGCAACCTCGCCGCGGCCACGGCCCAGGGTCTGTTCCAGCCAGTCGAGTCGACGGCGCTCACCACGGCGATCCCGGCCGAGTTGCGCGACCCGGAAGGCCACTGGTTCGGCCTCACCGTGCGGGCACGCACCATCGTGCACAGCACCGAGCGGGTGAGCCCCGACGACGCGCCTGCCACCTACGAGGAACTCGCCGAGCCGCAGTGGAAGGGCAAGATCTGCCTGCGCAACTCGAGCAACGTGTACCAGCAGTCGCTCGTCGCGAGCCTGATCGCCGAGCACGGCGAGGCGGAGGCGCTGCGGATCGTGAAGGGCTGGGCTGCCAATGCGCAGATCCTCGCCAACGACGACCTGATTCTCGAGTCGATCGCCGACGGCCTGTGCGACGTCGGCATCACCAACCACTACTACCTCGCGAAGAAGTACGAGGAGAATCCGCAGTTCCCGGTCGCCGCCCTGTGGGCGAACCAGGACGACCGAGGCGTGCACGTCAACATCTCCGGTGGTGGCGTGACGAAGTGGTCCGACCGCCCGGCCGAAGCACAGCGCCTGCTGGAGTGGCTCGCCACCGACGGCCAGGCCGTCCTCGTCAGCGGTAACCACGAGATCCCCGGCAACCCGGACGTGGCGCCCGACGCGCTGTTCACCGACCGCTTCGGCACCGATGTCGTGCGCGACCCGCTCGACGCCGCCACCATCGGCTCCACCAACGCCGCCGCCGTCCGCCTGCTGGACGAGGCCGGGTACGAGTGACGATGTCCTCGGCACCGGGAACACGGCGATGAGCCGACAACCCACCGCCGCCCCGTGGACCTGGTCGTCCGCCGCCATTGGCGCGCTCGTCGTGCTGCCCGTCGCGTTCCTCGTCACCGGCGTGCTCTCACCGAGCACCGAGGTCTGGGCCCAGCAATGGCGCACCCGGCTGCCCGAGCAACTCGTCGTCACCACGGGGCTGCTGGTCGGCACCGTGACCGGTGCGGTGGTGCTGGGCGCCGGACTGGCCTGGCTCGTCACGGCGTACCGCTTCCCGCTGTCGCGGACGCTGTCGTGGATGCTGATCCTCCCGCTGGCGATGCCGGGCTACATCCTCGGGTTCGTCATGCTGTCGACGTTCGGCCGCACGGGCGCGGTGCAGGACCAGTGGCGCAGCTGGTTCGGCACCGAGGCCTGGTTCCCCGACGTCGAGTCGCTGGGCGGCGCGATCGTGACGTTCACGCTGGTGCTCTACCCGTACGTGTTCCTGCTGGCACGCGCGGCGCTGCGCGACCAGGCCGGTGACGCCTACCAGGCGGCACGAACGCTCGGCGCCGGCCCGGTGGAAGCCGCCCGCCGGGTGGTGCTGCCGTTGCTGCGACCCGCCGTCGCCGCGGGCGGCGCGATCGTCGCGATGGAGACGCTCACCGACTTCGCCACCGTGCAGTACTTCGGTGTCGACACCGTGTCGGTGGGTGTGTTCCGCGTGTGGCGCGGCACTTACGACCGTGACGCCGCGAGCGAGTTGGCCACGCTCGTGCTCGCCTTCGCCCTGCTGGCGATCGGCCTCGAGCGGGTCGCCCGCGGCCGCGCCCGGTTCGGCAGATCAGCGGGCGCAGGTGGCGGCATGCCGCCGCAGCGGTTACGCGGGGCGAAGGGGTTCGCCGCCACCGCAGCATGCAGCACTGTGGTGGTGCTCGCGTTCGCGGGCCCTGTCGCACAGCTCACCTGGTGGGCCGTGCGCGAACAGCGCAGCGACCGCGGCACGCCGCTGCTCGACCAGTACCCCACGTATCTGTGGAACAGCCTGCAGCTGGTGGCCGCCAGCGTCGCCGTGTGCATGGTGCTGGCGATCCTCCTCGCCAACGCCACGCGGTTCGGCGACCGGCGGGTCACCCGCGCCGCGGGCCGTGCTGTCACCGTCGGGTATGCCGTACCGGGTCCGGTCGTGGGGGTCGGGGTCTTGCTGTTCACCGTCGCCGTCGACGCCGTGCTCGAGCGGTTCGGATGGGGTCTGCCCGGCGTGATGGCGACGGGCTCCATCGCAGTCCTCGTGTACGCCTACGCCGTGCGCTTCCTGGCGCCCGGTGTCGGCGCAGTCGAGTCCGGCCTTGCCCACGTGCCCGACGAGATGACCGCATCGGCACGCGTCCTCGGGGCGGGCCCCGCGCGCACCACCTGGCGCGTGCACCTGCCGTTGTCCGGCGCCGCATTGCTGACCGCCGCGGTCCTGGTGGGCGTGGACGCGCTGAAGGAGTTGCCGATCGTGCTCCTGCTACGACCGTTCGGCTTCGACACCCTGCCCGTGTGGGTGCACGGCATGGCGTCCGAATCGCGCTTCCAGCAGGCTGCATTGCCGGCGCTGTCGATCGTGCTCGTCGCCCTCGTGCCGGTGATGCTGCTCTCCCGTCGCCTGGAGCGGTCGTCGTGACGTCGCTGTCGGTGCAGGGCATCTCCAAGCGCTTCGGCGATGCCGTCGCGGTGGACGGCGTGACGCTGGAGGTCGGCGACCACGAACTGCTGGCGCTCGTCGGCCCCAGCGGATGCGGCAAGTCCACCGTGCTGCGAATGGTCGCCGGGCTGCAGCCGGCTGACGGCGGCACGATCGCCGTGTCCGGCGAGGTGGTCGACGACGGCCGAACGGTCCTGCCGCCCGAACGTCGCAGTGTCGGCCTGGTGTTCCAGGAGCATGCGTTGTTCCCCCACCTCACCGTCGCCGACAACGTCGCATTCGGAGTGCGCGGCGAGCCTCGAGACCGGCGGGTGGCCGACATGCTCGCGGTGGTGGGCCTGGGCGACCACGGCCGCCGGTATCCACACGAGCTGTCCGGAGGCGAACGGCAGCGCGTCGCCCTCGCACGGGCCCTCGCGCCGAGGCCGCGCCTGCTGTTGCTCGACGAGCCGTTCGCGAGCCTCGACCCGAACCTGCGGGCCCGCATCCGCGACGACGTCGCGACGATCCTGCGCGACGCGCGCACGCCGGCCGTGTTCGTCACCCACGACCAGGCCGAGGCGCTGGCGATCGGCGACCGCATCGCCGTCATGCGCGCCGGCCGCATCGAGCAGCTCGGCACGCCGGAGGACGTCTTCCACCGCCCGGTGTCACGGTTCGTCGCATCGTTCCTGGGCGACGCCGCGTTCGTGCCGGCGTACGACGCGGCGGGGTCGATCCGCGGTCTGCACTCGGCCGACGGCGTGCTGGTGCTCCGACCCGACGACGTGACGTTCGACGTCGACGACCGCGGCAACGGCACCATCGTGGGCGCCGAGTTCCGTGGCTCGACCTGGTGCTACCGGGTTCGGCTGCAGAACGGCACGGAGGTGCTGTCCAGCCGCTCGCACCTGGATCGTGTCCCGGTCGGCACCACGGTCGACCCCGAGCTACGACCCGGCCACGTACCGGTGCTGCTCGACGAAACCTGACCCGAACCGGCGCCGTTCGACGCCGACGACTCACTGCATCGCGGCGGGCAGGTCCTCGCTGTGGACGATGGTGAGGCGCTTCGTGCTGCGGGTGAGCGCCACGTAGAGCGCTCGCAGACCCTGCTCCTCGTCGCGGACGATGCGCGCCGGCTCGACCACGATCACCCCGTCGAGCTCGAGGCCCTTGACGACACTGACCGGGACGACGGTGATGCCCATCTCCAACCCGGACCGGGTGGCCTCGCCGTGTTCGATCCCGGTCGCGGTGAGCGCACCGGCGACGTCCTCGAACATGCTGTCGGGCACGACGATGGCGATGTTGCCGTCGCCGATGTCGGCGTCGAGTTCCTTCGTCGCCGCCACCACTGCAGCCAGCAACTCGGACTCGCCGACGCGCTGGTACTCAGGGTGTTCGTCGCCCACGCGCACGCTGGTGGGCGCGCGCAGTCCCGGCGTCGCCGCCATCATCACGCGGTTGGCGAGTTCCATGATCTGAGCCGGGATGCGATACCCGACGCTGAGACCGATGACGCGCGAGCCCTTCTGCGTGGGCAGATGACGGAGCACGTCGTCCCAATCGTTCGGTGCCAGCGCGCCCGTCGCCTGGGCCAGGTCGCCAACGACGGTCATGCTGCCGTTCAGCGAACGGCGCGACACCATGCGCAGCTGCATCGGGGTGAGGTCCTGCACCTCGTC
>JBMOGW010000200.1:0-6576 GCA_049318165.1 Ilumatobacteraceae bacterium | reverse complement strand
AACCCATGTGGAAGGATTTGCAGTCCTTTGCCTCAGCCACTCGGCCACGTCGCCAGGCGGGAGCACGATATCGGCTCACCGCCGGACCCGTGCGACAATCGCCGCCCATGCGCCGCTCCCACCGCTTCCCCAGTGCCCTCGTCCCGTTGACCCTGGTCGCACTGCTCGCGGCCTGTAGCTCCGACGGCGGTGACGCCTCCCCCAGCACGTCCGGCGCGGGCGCAGAGACCACGGCCGCGACGGTGGCCGAGACCACCGCGCCGTCGACCACGGCCGAGCCGACCACCACCACGGTCGACCCGGCGGCGGCCGCGCAGGCCTACACCGAGGCCGGCGAGCACAAGGTCGGCGTCACCACGCTGCAGCTGGCGAAGGGTCCCAAGGTCGAGATCTGGTACCCGGCCGCCGACGACACCGTCGTGGGCACCGAGACGTACGACGTGCGCGACTTCACGCCCGATGCAGTGAAGGCGCTGCTGACCGGCGACGTGCCGTCCACCTTCTCGTACGACGCCACCCGCGACGCCGATGTCGCCGACGGCACGTTCCCGGTGGTCCTCTTCAGCCACGGGTTCTCCGGCTTCCGGCTGCAGAGCACCTTCCTCACCGCCCACCTCGCCAGCCACGGCATGATCGTCGTCTCGCCCGACCACCCGTCTCGTGCGCTGCCCGACGTGCTCGGCGGCACCTCCACCGGCGACCGGGCCGACAGCGTCGACGACCTGCTGCAGAGCCTCGACCTGATCACCGCAGCGGGCACCGACCCGACGAGCATCTTCGACGGCCACGTCGACACCGAGCGCGTCGCCGCCGTCGGCCACTCCGCCGGCGGTGGCACCATCCTCGGCGCGGCTGCCGACGAGCGAGTCGACGGCTACGTGTCGATGGCCTCCGGCGTGCTGCTCGGTCGCGCCGCCGACGGCAGCACCACCACCACGGTCGACCCGGCGTCGCTGCCGGCCAAGCCGTCGTTCTTCCTCGCCGGCTCGGTCGACAACATCGTCCCCGTCGCCACCGTCACCGAACCGTCGTTCCGGACCGTTCCCTCCCCCAGCCTGCTGTGGGTGATCGACGGCGTCGGCCACAACGGGTTCGACGACTTCTGCACCTTCGGCAACGGCCAGGGCATCATCGGTGTCGCCGAAGCCAACGGACTCGGCGCGTTCCTCGATGCGCAGCCGCAGCTGAAGAGCCTCGGCCAGGACGGTTGCATTGCGCCGGCGCTCCCGGTGGACACCACCTTCCCGATCATCCGCCACGCCGTCACCGCATGGCTGTTGGCGCATTTCGGCGTGGACGCCGAGCCGGTGGGCCTCGACGAGTCGGTCGCCGACCAGTACAGCACCCCGGTCCGCATCGAAGCCCGCTGACGCTCACGCTCGGGCCGGCGGGTCAGTCCGCCAACGCGGCGCGCACCCGTTCGTGCACGAAGAACACGCCGCGCTCCTCCACCGTCGCCAGCACGCCGTTCGCATCGACGCCGGCGTCGTGCGTGCGTTGCACCGCGGTGCAGATGTCGACGTCCTGCTGATGCACCAGGCGGTGTGCCGCCACCTGGGCGTCCATCGATGCACCCGGCGCGTCGGGGTGGGCGTAGAGGCGACGGTGCACGACGGTGCGACGTGCGTCGACGGGCTCCATCCACATCGCCAGCGCGGCGTCGGGGAAGACGTTGAGCATCAGGTTCGGGAACACCGTCAGGTAACTGCCCACGTCGTACGGCACGGCGGTCGGGGCCTGGCCGAGGCGCTCCCAGCCGGGCTCGCCCGGCAGGAGCGTGGCCATCAGCCGGCCGGCCTCGGTCGTCGGGCGCAGGGGGCGATCCCACGCGTACAGCACCACACCGTCGGACACCATCGGGTAGTCGTGCGTGTTCGACGTGTCGATCTCGGGGTGCACCACGGCCGTGTGGTAGTTCTCGCTGTAGTTCTCGAGCAGCACCTTCCAGTTGAACGGTCGCTCGTGCGACTCGGCGAGCACCAGCCGCATCTCCTCCACCGGGTAGCCGGCGACCGCCTCGCCCAGCGCACCGAACGCCGGGCCGCTCGACTCGGGGTCGGCGTGCACGAACACCCACCGCCGCCACGTGCGCACCGCCACGGGGTGCAACGACACCTCGGCCGGGTCGAAACCGTCCGGCTCGCCGACGCCACGGGCGCGGGCCAGTGTGCCGTCCAGCCGGTAGAGCCACGCGTGGTACGGGCAACTGATCGCAGCCCCGCTCCCACTGCTGCCCGGCCCGCACAGCGGCGCGCCGCGGTGACGGCACACGTCGAGGAAGGCGCGCAGCACTCCCTCGCCGTCGCGCACCAGCAGCACCGGGAGGCCACCGGCCGACAGCGACGTCCACGTTCCGGGTGCCGGCATGTCGTCCACGTCGCCCACACACAGCCAGTGGCGACGCCAGACGGCGTGCACTTCGCGTTCGTGGTGGTCGGCATCGGCGTACCACGCAGCGGGCAACGTGCGCGCGGCGCGAATGCCGGGCGGCTCGGGGATCGATCGCACCTCTGCGTCCATCGCGGCACCTTCCGTCGGGGTGGTCATCGTTTGTTAGTCTGACCGATGAGTCAAACAACTCAGGGGGAACCAACATGACGACGTCGCGCCGCGACTTCCTTGCTCGCTCCGTGCAGCTGGGAGCCTTGCTGACCGCTGGTGTGCCGATCCTGCAGGCGTGCGGGGGTGACAGCGGATCGTCGAGCGGCAAGAAGACCGACCCGATCAAGGACGGTCTCCAGCCCGAGGCCGGCCCCCTGCGCGTCTTCAACTACGACTCGTACGTCAGCCCCGACGTCGTCGCCGCGTTCGAGCAGAAGTACGGCGTGAAGGTGGAGATCACCACCTTCACCACCGACACCGAGGCGCTCACGAAGCTCGCCTCCGGTGCGGTGAAGGTGGACGTGCACCATTCGATGGCCGGCACCTCGATCGACCGGCTCATCAACGGCGGCATCGTGCAGCCGCTGAACAAGAGCTATCTCACCAACTTCGGCAACGTCATCGCCACGCTGCAGGACCCGTGGTACGACCCGAAGTGCACCTACTCGGTGCCCTACATGTACTTCGGCACCGGCATCGCGTACCGCGCCGACCGCATCGACCCCGCGCAGGTGGCCGAGCAGGGCTGGGACACCCTCTGGAACGCCACCGACTTCAAGGGCGAGGTGTCCGTGCTCGACGACGAGCGCGAAGCGCTGGTGATGTCGATGATGCGCAAGGGCAAGTTCGACGTGAACACCACCGACCAGGCGCTGATCGACACGGCCCTCGCCGACCTGACGCAGCTGATCGATCTGGTGAACGTGAAGGTCAACATCGAGGCGTACCAGAAGATCCCCGAGGGCACGACCACCGTGGCGCACACGTGGAGCCCCGACATGGTGAACGCCGCGGCCGCCTTCCTGCCCGAAGGCACCGGCCCCGAAGTGCTCGGCTTCTGGCACCCGCCCGCCGGCGAGTACCTGGTGACCAACGACAGCATCGGCGTCGTGGCCGGCTGCGAGCACCCGGTGCTCGCCCACCTGTACATCGACCACCTGCTCGACAACGCGGTCGCCGAGCAGAACTTCACGTGGGTCGGCTACCTGCCGGCGCTCACCAAGCTGGACGCCGACTACGTCATCGGGGCGGGCCTGCTGCCCGAGAACCTGCGCGCCTGCATCCCCACCAAGGAGGAGATCGAGAAGGCGCTGTACCTCAAGCCGCTCGGCGCGGCCGGCGACGGGCAGTACACGGCCGCGTGGTCGGCCTTCACCTCGGGCGCCTGATCGCGTGACCGCGGCACTCGCGACCGACGTGCGCCCGCCGCGGCGCCGTCGCTCCCCCGCGATCTGGACGGCGATGGCCGTCCCGGGCGTGGGGTGGTTGATCGCGTTCTTCGTGCTGTCCGTCTACGCCGTGATGGCGGTGGCGTTCGGCACCGTCGACCCCATCCTGCGCACCTCGGTGCCGCAGTGGAACCCGCTGCAGTGGGACTTCGCCGCGATGAGCGACGTGCTCGACCGCATCTTCGGCGGCGACCTCGGCACCGTCTTCCTGCGCACGGTGAAGTTCGTCGGGCTGTCCCTCGCCGGTTGCATCATCATCGGCTACCCGGTGGCGTACTACGTGGCCCGCAAGGCCGGCCGGCGCCGCGGCCTGGTGCTGATGATGCTGCTCCTGCCGTTCTGGATCAGCTACCTGATGCGCATGCTGGCGTGGACCAACCTGCTGCAGACCGACGGCATGGTGAACGACATCCTCCAGTTCCTGCACCTGCAGGACTCACCGCGCAACTGGCTGGACGGCGACTGGCAGACCGTGGTGTGGGGTCTGGTGTACGGCTACGTGCCGTTCTTCATCCTCCCGCTGTACAGCACGCTCGAACGCATCGACGGACGGCTGATCGAGGCCGGCCGCGACCTCGGCGCCTCCGCGACGCAGACGTTCCTGCGCGTCACCCTGCCGCTCAGCGTGCCCGGGCTGTTGGCTGCCAGCGTCATCACGATCCTGCCGATGTTCGGCGACTACTACACCAACACCTACCTGACGAGCGGTTCGCCGCGCACCGAGATGATCGGCAACCAGATCGAGGGGTACCTGCTCGGCAGCAGCCAGCCGCAGACCGGCGCCTCGCTGGTGCTGGTGCTGATGGCGTTCCTCTTCGTCCTGATGGCGTACTACCTGTACAGCACCCTGCGGCAGCAACGGATGGCCGAGCGATGAACCCGTTCAGACGCCGTCACGGCCGCGCACCGGTGCTGGCCATGGTCACCTGGGTGTACATCCTGTGGTCGCTGCTGCCGGTACTGGTGGCGGTGCGCATCTCGTTCAACAGCGGCAAGAGCCGGTCGAGCTTCCAGTCGCCGTCGTTCCGCTGGTACTGGGGCGACCCGGTGTCGTCGGTGTGGCACGACGCCAGCCTGCACACCGCGATGTTCAACACGCTGCGCCTCGCGGCGCTGTGCATCCTCATCGCCACACCGCTCGGCGTGGCGATGGCCATCGGCCTGCACCGCTGGCGCAGCAAGCTGAGCACCGGCGCCAACGGGCTGATGCTCATCCCGATCGTCACCCCCGAGATCGTGTTCGGCGTGGCGCTGTTCCTGGTGTTCACGCAGGCGTACACGGGCATCCCGTCCGGCATGCCGCGCCAGTTGATCGGCCACATCACCTTCACGATGAGCTTCGTCGTGGTCATCGTGCGCGGCCGCCTGGTGGCGATCGGCAACCAGTACGAGGAAGCCGCCCGAGACCTGGGCGCCACCCGCCTGCAGGCCATCCGCCTGGTGCTGCTGCCGCTGCTGGCGCCGGCGATCTTCGCCAGCGTGATGGTGGTGTTCGCCACCTCGGTGGACGACTTCGTCATCTCATCGTTCCTGTCCACCGGCGCGGCCACCGACACGGTGCCGATCCGCATCTACTCCGGCGCACGCGGCAGCAGCACGCCGGCGCTCAACGCGCTGGCCACCGTGATGCTGGTGCTCACGCTGTTGGCCGTCGGCCTGGCAGCCCTGGTGATGCGACGGATGAGCAAGCGCGGCGGCGAGGCCGACCTCGCTGCCGCAGGCGGCCTGGCGAGCCTCACCGGCTGACGAGCCGTCGTCGCCGCGGCAGCCGATCTGGCAGAGTGTGCGCCTGATGAGCACCACCACCGCACCCCGATTCGTCCGCGCCGACGGTCCCGACAAGGTGACCGGCAGCGGGCGCTACACGGCCGATCTGTCGCTGACCGGCTGCCTCGTCGCGAAGTTCAAGTACGCCGAGGTCAGCCACGCTCGGATCACCAGGCTCGACGTCACCGCGGCCCGGGCGATCCCCGGCGTGTTCGCCGTGCTGACCCAGGACGACGTACCCGACGTGCGCTTCGGCCCGTTCGTGCAGGACCGCACGCTGTTCGCCAAGGACGTGGTGCGGTTCGAGGGCGAAGTGGTCGCCGCGGTCGCCGCCATCGACGTCCCCACCGCGCAGCGGGCACTGAACGCCATCGTCGTCGAGTACGAGCCGCTGCCCGTCGTCAACGACTTCGAGGCCGCGCTGTCGCCCGACGCACCGCTGGTGCACACCGAATGGGCGTCGTACGGCGCGGCCGACCCCGTGATCCGCGACCGCAACGACGCCTCGTACGCGTCGGTGGCCAAGGGCGACGTGGACGCCGGACTGGCCGACGCCGACCTGGTGGTGCACAGCCGCTACGTCGCCGACTCGTGCCACGCAGCACCCATCGAGCCGCGCGCCGTGCTGGCCCAGTGGGAGGGCAACAAGGTCACCATCTGGACCAGCACCCAGGTGCCGTTCGACGCCCGCGCCGGCGTGTGCGAGACGCTCGAGATGCCGGCCAGCCGTGTGCGCATCATCGTCCCCCACCTCGGCGGCGGCTTCGGCGGCAAGTGCGGCTTCCACTACGAAGCCCACGTCGCCGCCCTCGCCCGCGCGGCCAAGCGCCCGGTGCGGCTGGTGTTCAGCCGCCGCGAGGAGTTCGTCGCCCCCGATCGCCGCCGCGAAGGCATCGTCGTCGATCTGCAGACCGGCGTGAAGCACGACGGCACCATCACCGCACGCAAGGTGTGGCTGGCCATCGACAACGGCGCCTAC
>JBMOGW010000199.1:0-6594 GCA_049318165.1 Ilumatobacteraceae bacterium | reverse complement strand
CCGCCTGGAGAGGTGCCGGAGTCTGGTCGATCGGACCGCACTGCTAATGCGGGGACCACCTTTAAAGTGGTCCGTGGGTTCAAATCCCACCCTCTCCGCGTGATCCAACGGCCCGGTGACCGAAAAAGTCGCCGGGCCGTTGACGTTTTCGAAACCCCAGGTCAGGCACCCCGGACCGGGCGTGGGACGTCCGTCACACAGTTGACACAGTGTTGCAATTTCATGACGGCACGAGTAGACCAACTGCAACATTCACGGCCCGGACGGGCCCTGGCGGATCGGCGGAGGTGACCATGGACCACGACATCGACTCCTTCGACGACCCCCGCGGCGCTGCGGCTCCCGGTGCCGACGCCCCCCTCGGCATCGACGACGTCGAGACCGAGTTCTGGAGCCGGGTGCCCGAACGCCGCTTCGGCCGCCCGTCACGCCGCTCGGCCACCTCGGCCACTTCGGCCCCCCGGGCCGCACGTCGCCCCGGTTCCGTCGGCAGCCGTACCCACCACGACGACACCGGGCCCATCGCCGTCCCACGTCCGATCACCGAGTCCATCCCGGTGGTCACCGAGGTGCTGGCCGGCCCGGTCCGCCAGGCCACGCGTCACGTCGACCCGCTGATCCGCCGCCTCGGCGTGGCAGCCATCGTCACGGCGCTCGCCGTCCCGGTGGCGCTGTCGATGCGCAGCGACGACCCGGCCGCGATCGCCGACACCGCCGTCGCCGCCGCAGCCGGCACCGACCCGACAGGGACGCCCACCTCCGCACCGAGCCCCGCCACCACCATCGAGGTCGCCGGCGGCTCCACCAGCCCCTGGGCGGCGATCGACGTCGAGTCGTTGCCGCCCGCCGTGCCGGTGAACCCCGATCCCACCGCAGCTCCCGCCGCAGCAGCGCAGACGGCCCCCGCGGCGTCCAGCAAGGTGCTCACCACCACGGCGACCAAGTCCACGTCCGGCGCCACCGCCTCGGCGACGGCCGAACGCACCCGACCCACCGCGTGCGGCGCGAAGTACACCGTGCGGTCGGGCGACGCCTGGCTCGTCATCGCCGACCGCGCCAACGTCGCGCTGCGCGACCTGCTCGCCGTCAACACGGCCACCACGTCCACGCCGCTCTATCCCGGCCGCACCATCTGTCTGCCCGCCGGTGCCACCGTGCCCTCGGCACCCAGCGCGGCGCCGGTCACCACCGCACCCAAGCCCACCACCACCGCCGCCCCGGCGCCCACCGCCAGCTACTCGAAGGCCCAGGTGGCGAAGATCATCCGCGACGTGTGGCCGGACAACCTCGAGGACAAGGCGATCGCGATCGCCACGCGGGAGAGCAACCTCAACCCGAGCGTGCGCAACTACTGCTGCTACGGGCTCTTCCAGATCTATTACAACGTGCACCGCTCGTGGCTGGCCGACATCGGCATCACCAACGCCTCGAAGCTGTACGACCCGAAGCTCAACGCCTTCGCCGCGTACGTGCTGTACCTGCGGTCCGGCAGCTTCGCCCCCTGGGGTGGCTGACCACCGCCGACCACGCCGCACAACGTGCGGATTCCTGGTAGCCGAAGGGGTGACGACGCCCCTAGACTCGCTACCCGCAAGCGCTCGTAGCTCAATGGATAGAGCATCTGACTACGGATCAGAAGGTTAGGGGTTCGAGTCCCTTCGAGCGCGCTGGGTTCTGGGCGAAAGCCCAGGTCCCGATTCCGATTCAGTCACTCCTCCTACCGAAAGGCCCAGCCCTAGTAGGAGGACGTATGTCATCTGATCCGGAACTCGACCCTGACGCTGAGATTTGGCTGTCGTTCCTCGCCCTCAGCGGACGACGACCGGCCACGTTGCAGTCGTACCGAGCGTGCGCCGTTCACTTCGGCACCTTTCTTGGCGGCCCGCTGATCGAGGCGTCTCGTACCGACGCGTTGTTCGGGTAGGCCTGAAGAAATAGTTGTCAAGGTGCAGATATTTCTGCATGATGGACGCATGGATCTCCAGCATCCGATGCGAACGCTCATTCCATCGTTGGATTCAGCGGTGCTCGAAGTGCTGGCGGCGTCGCGTGCCGGAATGGGCGTCAGCCAGATCACTCGGCTCGCGGCGAAGGGCACTCGGCCCGGGCTCACTACGGTTCTCGATCGTCTGGTCGCGCACGGGGTGGTGCTCGCCGAGCCGGCCAATCAGGGGTTCCTCTACCGGCTGAATCGCGACCATCTGTTGGCTCCAGTGGTGTTGGCGACGTCAGCTGTCCGAGGCACATTGATCGACCGGCTGACCGATGCGGTGGATGGATTCGCTCCGCAACCAGTTCATGCGTCGCTGTTCGGCTCGTTCGCGCGGGGCGAAGCCGATGCTGACAGCGACATCGACCTCCTCCTCATCGCTGGTACCGGTCGAGACGCGGCGATGTGGGATGACTCAGCTGCGCAGTTGCGCGACCGGGTGTTCCGATGGACTGGTAACCGATGCCAGTTGATGGTCCTGACGGTGCTGCGCCTGCGTCAACTCGCTGCGGCAAAGGAACCGATCGTGGCCAACTGGCTCGCCGACGGACTGTTGTTGAGCGGCGCTCCGCTCGCGGACCTGCTCTCGACCGCGAAGCGGACCTCGCGCGCATGACGCCGCGTCGGCTCGACACGAAGTCGATCTCGGCCACGGAGGCGCGGGGCAGGCGTTTGGTTGCCGAGAAGTACCTCGATGTGGCGACGCTGATCGACTCCGAGGACGGCGCCGCCATCAACGTGTGCGTCGGCGTTGCGGTGCTTGCTGGCATTGCTGCTGCCGACGCGATCTGTGGTGCGGCGCTCGGGCACCGGTACTCGGGCTCCGATCACCAAGCCGCCGCCGACCTGCTCGAGCGTGTGGACAGCGCGCTGGCAAAGCGGCTTCGGGACTTGGTCGATCTGAAGGGGGTGAGTCACTACGGATACTCGATCCTCTCTTCGAAGGACCGCAAGGTGGCGCTCAAGAGCGCTGCTGCACTCGTGGCCGAGGCTCGCCTTCGGCTGCCGTAGGCCGGAGCCACGGAAGATGAGTTCTGCGTGACGTGATCTGATGGAGGCCTTCGAAGGAGGTTCGTCGTGGGTGAGCGGTTGGCAGGTCGGACGGCGTTGATCGTGGGCGCAGGGCAGACGCCCGGCACCACCATGGGCAACGGTCGGGCGATGGCGGTCACGTTCGCCCGCGAGGGGGCGCGGCTGGTGCTGGTCGACCGCAGCGCCGAGCAACTCGAACACACGCTCGAACTGGTGCGGGCCGAGGGCGCCGAGGCCGTGCAAGTCATCGCCGACATCGCGTCCGACGACGGCCCTGCCAACGTGGTCGCCGCAGCGAACGACGCCTTCGGCAGCTTCGACATCCTCATCAACAACGTCGGTATCGGGTTCGGCGACGACGTGCCGCACCGCCTCACCGACGACGGCTACGACCGCATCATGGACGTCAACCTGCGTGCCACCTGGCGCACGTGCCGCGAGGCAATGCCGACACTCAGGGCGACGGGCAAGGCGTCCATCGTCAGCATCTCGTCGGTGGCCGCGGTGGCGTTCAGCCCGGGCCTCACCGCGTACGGCCTGTCGAAGGCGGGGGTGAACGCGCTCACGTCCAGCATCGCCCTGACGAACGCGAAGTACGGGGTGCGGGCGAACGCGATCATGCCCGGCCTGGTCGACACGCCGATGGGGGTCGACGCGGTGGCCGCGGCGCGCGGCATGGCGCGTGAGGACCTGGCTGCGAGCCGGGCGGCGATGGTGCCCATGCGTCGCCAGGGAACGGCGTGGGACATCGCCAACGCGGCGCTGTTCCTGTCGTCGGACGAGGCCGGGTGGATCACCGGGGTGGTCCTGCCGGTCGACGGCGGCCAGTCCGCGAAGATCGGGTGAGGTTCGATGCGGCAGGAGGTGCGCACGTGACAACCAGACCCCAGGTGGTGGTCATCGGTGCCGGCTTCGGCGGCACCCGAGTGGTGCGGGCGCTGCGCGATGCCGACGTGCGGCTGACCCTCATCGACCGCAACAACTTCCACACGTTCCAGCCGCTGCTCTACCAGGTCGCGACGGCGGGTCTCGACGTCGGCGACGTCACGTTCCCGGTGCGCACGTTGCTGCGTCACCATCGTGATGCGTCGTTCGTGATGGGGTCGGTGACGGCCATCGACCTCGACGCCAGAACGGTGACGGTCGACGGCCAGACACCGCTCGCCTACGACTTCCTCGTCGTCGGCGCGGGCAGCGTGTCGGCCTCGTTCGGCGTGCCGGGGGTCGACGAGCACACGCTGCCGTTGAAGGACGCCGACGACGCGATCCGGTTGCGCAACCGGCTGATCGGCGACCTCGAGGCGGCCAGCCGTGCGGTGGGTCGTGGCGAGCGGCAGCCCGAGCTCGGCCTGGTGATCGTCGGTGGTGGACCGACCGGCATCGAGACCGCGGGCGGCATGCGCGAGCTGCTCGACAAGGTGCTGGCGAAGGACTACCCCGAGCTGGGTCTGCGCGGCCTGCCGATCACGGTGGTCGAGGGAGGACCGCGCCTACTCGGTGCGTTCGACCCGCGCTCGTCCGACGCGGCCGTGCAGGCGTTGCACCGCCGCGGCATCGACGTGCGCTTGGGTGCTGTGGTCGACCACGTCGAGCCGGGCGTGGTGGTGTTGAAGGACGGTACGCGCCTGCCGGCGGGCATCGTCGTGTGGGCCGCGGGTGTGGCGGCCTCGCCGCTCGCCACCATGTTGGGCTCCGAGCTGGAACGTGGTCGGGTGAAGGTGCAGCCGAACCTGTCGCTGCCCGGCCATGCCGAGGTGTTCGCCATCGGCGACATCGCCGCGGTGCCGGGCCCGGACGGCAAGCTGCTGCCGCAGGTGGCGCAGCCGGCCATCCAGGAGGGTCGTCACGTGGCGGCCGAGATCGTCGCGGCGCAGGAAGGCCGCGCGTCCATCGCATTCGAGTACACCGACAAGGGGTCGATGGCGACGATCGGCCGCAACCAGGCGGTGGTCGAGTTCCCCAACGGCCGCCACTTCCACGGCTGGCTGGGCTGGGTGATGTGGCTCGGCTTGCACATCCTGTACCTGATGGGTTTCCGCAACCGGGTGAGCACCCTGGTGAACTGGTCGTGGAACTACCTCACCTACGACCGCGGCGCCCGAGTTCTGGCGAGGACGTCCACCCCGGTCGCGCCGGCCGCCCCGAAGCCGAAGCCACGAGCGAAACCGAAACCCAAGCCGCCCGCATCCTCGAAGGAGCCCTCATGAACGCCGTCCCCGACTCTCCCTACGACGGCGTCGTCGAGCGCACGGCCACTGGCGGCGAGGTTCGCTTCGAACGCCATCTGCCCCATGCCATCGCCGACGTGTGGGACGGAGTCACCAACCCGTCGCGCCTGTCCGAGTGGTGGTTGCCCTTCCCAGCGCAGATCACGGTCGACCTGCGCGAGGGCGGGTCGATGGACTTCGTGGCGACGGGCGACCAGCCGGTCGAGATCCACTGCGCCATCCTGCAACTCGAGCCCCAGGCGCTGCTCGAGCACACCCATTTCGAGCCAGAGTCTCGGATGCGATGGGAGCTGCAGCCGGACGACGCGGGCACGATGCTGCGGCTCACGTACTTCGGCCCCGACGCCGACCTGGTGGTGCAGAACAACTACGTGGTCGGATTGCACACGTCGCTGTCGCGGCTCGCGCCGTCCATCGCCGGCACGACGAAGGACTGGGACTGGGCCGAGTTCGGCGCCGCCCAAGTCGCCTACGCGGCACTCGGCTTCGCAGCTGCGCCCGAACCGCCCGCACCCGCCGACTGAGTCACGTGACTCACCCGGTCACGTGGCGTTCAGGTCCTGCGTGACGTCCACTCGTCGCGGGTGATCGCGTACTCCACGCCGCCCTCGTCCTGACCCGGGACGTCGGTCATCCAGTCGATGTCGAACGTGCGGACGAGGCGCATCCCTGCCTTCTCCATCACCCGCCGCGAGCCGACGTTGACGGCCATGGTGCTGGCGGTGATTTGCCGCGCCCCCAATGCGTCGAAGCCGTGGTCGATCAATGCCAGCGAACCTTCCGTGGCCAAGCCCTTGCCCCAGGCCGTGCGGTGCAGGCGGTAGCCGAGCTCGGGCTCGAGTGGGTCGACGTACTCGTCCGGGCGGAGGTGGAACCAGCCGAGGAACTCCCCGGTTGCCCGCTCGATGGCGGCCCAGAAGCCGTGACCGGGGGAGCGTTCCTCGTAGCCGAGCCACCAGTCGAGCATCTCCGCCAGCTCGTCTCGGTCGACCGGTGCGTCGTTGTCGATGTACCGCTTCACGCCGGGCTCGCTGTCGAGCGTGACGAGCAGTTCCAGGTCGTCGGACGTGAACTGCCGCAGCACCATTCGCTCGGTCTGCAGGTACACGTCCATTCGTTCAGGGGTGGCTCGGTGAGGGTTCGTCGTCGTCGGTCTCGAAGGCGAGCTCGTCGACGTAGCACCACCACCATTCCTCACCCGGCTCGTACGAGCGGATGATCGGGTGCGACGACTCGTGGAAGTGTGCGGTCGCATGACGGTTCGGTGAGCTGTCGCAGCAGCCGATGTGACCGCACGCCATGCACATGCGCAGGTGCAGCCATCGGCCGCCGATGCGCAGGCAG
>JBMOGW010000198.1:0-6680 GCA_049318165.1 Ilumatobacteraceae bacterium | reverse complement strand
CGGTGGCCCGGTTGAAGAACCAGGTGTTGAACAGCTCCTTGCCGTCGCTCTCGATCAGTCGGTCGATCACGAACTCCACCGGGTGCACCCCCAGGGCGGCGGCGTGATCGGCGATCGACATGCCACCTTCCTCGTGGTAGTCGGGCGATGCGCCGACGCCGAGCGGGTGGATGAAGTTCGGGTCGTACCACATGCCCTTCTCCTTGCCCTCGTCGACGAGCAGGGCGCGGGTGGCAGGGTCCTTCAGCGCGGCGACGCGAGCCTCGATGGTCGGCAGCTGCATCAGCGACTTCCACTGCTTGCCCTTGACCGGTGCGATCTGTGCGAGGCCGCAGAGCGAGCCGCTCGGCCGCGTCATCGTCGCCAGGGTGATGCGGCCGGCGTTGCCGGACTCCTGCTCGAGGAACCGACCGAACACGTCCACGCCACCGCGGCCGTTGTTCCCGACGCCACCGCTGAACAGCACGTCGCCGCACGCGCCGGCCATCTCCTTCAACAGCGTGAACTCGTGCGCCCCCTTGGTGGCGAAGTCGTTGACCGCCTGGAACAGGCCGCCACCGCCGGCGTTCATGCCGTCGGCGATGGCGAGGTACTCGTCGATCGGCGCCAGCGTGCCCGGCACGTACCGGCCGTCGGGCACGACGTGCAGCAGGATGCGCGACGTGGAGAAGCCGACCGCGCCACCGGCGATGCTCTCCTCCGCGATGTCGCGCATCTGGTTCAGCTCGGCGGCGGTGGCGGGCTCGTCGCTGAGCGAGCGCTCACCCATCACGTGGTAGCGCACCGCGCAATGGCCCACCATGCCGACGACGTTCAGTGCCGGCTGCAGCCGCTGCACGCTGTCGAGGTACTCGGGGTAGGTCTCCCAGTCCCACGGAAGGCCGTTCAGGATCGCGTCGCGGGGGATGTCCTCGACGCTCTCCATCATCTCGGCGAGGAACTGGCGGTCATCCGGGCGAACGGGCGCGAACGTCACACCACAGTTCCCCATCAGGACGGTGGTGACGCCATGCCACGAGCTGGACGTCATGTACGGGTCCCAGCCCACCTGCGCGTCGAGGTGCGTGTGCAGGTCGATGAACCCGGGCGACACCACCTTGCCGGTGGCGTCGAGTTCGCGGTGCGCCGTGGCGGCCGACAGGTCGCCGATCGCGGTGATCCGATCGCCGTCGATCGCCAGGTCGGCGACGTACCCGGGACGGCCGGTGCCGTCGACGATCGTGCCGTTGCGGATGATCAGGTCGTGTGCCATGCCGGCCCCCTTCGAGTTCCCGCCGAGACGTTACCGACCCGGGAAATCCGCACTCGCACCGTGCCGCGTCAGTCGGCGAAGGCGGGCTGGAACTCGCCGGCGGCCGGTTCGACGGCGTTGCGGACGACGAGCATCACGCCGACGATGACGATGGCCCCGCCGATCACCTCGATCAACGATGGGGCGTCGCCGAGAAACACCCATGCCACCAGCACGCTGCCCGGCGTCACGATCGTGCTCAGCGAGGTGGCGGTGGTGGCAGTGACGGAGGTCATCGCGCGAGCCATCGAGTAGTAGATGAACGCGGAACTGGCGGTGCCGAGCCAGATGACCACCAACCAGCCCTTCGCGGACAGGTCGGCGAATTCGTGCAGCCCGGGGATGTCGATCGCGAGCATGAACAGCGCACCGAACACCGTCCCCGGCGTGTTCAGCCACCACGAGTCGTAGCGGTCACCGAAGCCGCGGGTGATGATCGTCACCACCGCCCACACGAGCGTGGCGAGCGCCACGAGGATCGCACCGATCACCGGCTTCGAGCCACCGCGCAATCCGCCACCGGCGGCGATCGCCGCGCAGCCGGCGACCGCCAGCACCAGGCCCATCACCTGCAGCGAACGCAGCCGGTGACGCAGGAACACCACCTCGCCGAGCGCCGTCATCACCGGGTAGGTGGCCATGATCACCGCCGCGATGGCCACCGAGACGTACTGCTGGCCCCAGTTGAAGAAGATGTGGAACACGGCCGAGCCGCCGAAGCCGCAGGCGAACACCTTCCACCGATCGGCCTTCGGGACGGGGCGCCGCCGCCACGGCGAACGCAGCACGATGACGATGAACATCGTCGCCGAGGCCACCACCCGCCCGGTCGCGAGGGTCAACGGGCTCAGCTCGCGCAGGGCCACTCGCACGAACGTGAACGAACAGCTACCGATGCAGATCGCCGCCGTGAGCAGGAGATATGCCTGTCGTCGAGTGGCCGGTGGGGTGGCCTGCACCGGGGCGGACGACGACACGGTCATACAACGGACCAACCTACTGTGCCGCGCCCGTTGGACGATCGTTGACACAGTTTTCGACATCGCTTGGATCTCGCAGGGCGATCCGTTGGGAGGTCGGGGTGTTGACTGACTCCAGGTCGTAAGACCCCCCCCCTCGCACGAAGGAGCGCACGATGAACCGAGCTTGGATCACCGGGATCACCCTGGCCACCGTGGCCGGCACCGGCACCGCCGCCTACGCCGGCATGCACGCCAACACCGAGGAGGGCACGGCACAGGCCGCAGCCCAGCCGACCGTGCTCGAGTCCACCACGTCCGCCGCCCCAGCCGTGCAGGAACTCACGTTCCAGGCGGGCCCCGCAGGCACCGTGAACGTCAGCAACGACGGCGTCGCCATCGCCGTCGCCAGCGTCATGCCCACCTCCGGCTGGACCCTCGTGTCGTACACGCCGGCCGGCACACACGTCGAGGTCGTCCTCACCGACGGCACGCAGAACCTCACCTTCCTCGCCGACCTGATCGACGGCAAGGTGACCGCATCCGTCTCGGCCACGTCGCTCACCACGCTGCCGCGCGAGACCACGGTCACGACGCCGACCACGCCGGCACCGCAGCCGGCCGTGCCGCCGGTGGTGCTGGTGCCGGCCACGCAGCCCCCCACCACGGCCCACACGTCGTCGCCGTCGGGCTCCGGCTCGGGCGGCGAGCACGAGGACGAGGACGACGAGCACGAGAGCGAGCACGAGTACGAGGAGGGTGGCGATGACTGATCCGCAGCAAGCAGCGCGCATCGCGGCGATGCGTGCCCGGCGCGGCCAGGCCCCCGCCGACATTCCGGTGTCAGCCCCCGTCGCCACGTGGGCACCGCCCGCCGGCTCAGCGGTCGCCGCCCCCACCACACGGGTGCGAGCCACCGCCGATTCGGTCACCACGGGCCACATGGATGCCGCACCCCGGCCCACCACCGTGCGCACCGCATCCACGAAGCAGTCACACGTCGCAGCCGGCGCACGCATCATCGTCACCGGTCTCACGGCGTCCGCCGTGTTCGGCATCACCACCGTGATCGCGGCCGCCAACCGGCCGATCGTGCCCGCCACCGATTCACAGGTGGCCAACGCCGAGGGCACCCCGGCGCCCACCACCACCATCGAGGCAGCGACCACCGCACCGGCCACCACCGTGGCACCGACCCCGTCGGTGATCGTGCTCACGCTGCCGCCCACCACCGTTGCCGCGGCGGTGCCCGCACCCGCCGCTGCAACGCCGGCACCCAAGCCGGCGAAGGCGTCGAAGCCAGCCGCCGCACCGGCACCGGCACCGGCACCCGCACCGGCGCCGGCGCCGGTGGCCACACAACCTCCGGCGCCCGCCGCCACCTCGTCCGCCAGCAAGTGACCTGACCTGACACGATGGAGTGCACGATGGACACGCCGGTCGAACGCGCCTTCAGGGCGATGGGCTGCGCCACCCACGTGGTGGTGCACGGAGGCGACGAGCACCTGCTCGACGTCGCCGAGGCACGTGTCCGCGAGCTCGAGTCGTGGTGGAGCCGCTTCCTGGAGGACAGCGACATCACCCGGGCCAACCGTGCCTCCGGCACACCGGTCGAGGTGCACCCCGACACGCTGGCGGTGGTCAGCCGCGGCCTGGACGCGTGGCGGCAGACCGACGGCCGCTTCGACATGACGGTGCTGCCCGCGCTGCTCGAGGCGGGATACACCCACAGCACCGTGAACCACGTGGCCGCACCGCTGCTACCCGCGTCCCGACTGGGCATGAGCACCTGGGTGCGGGTGGACTACGACCGGTCGACACTCACCGTCCCGGCGAACTCCGCGATCGACCTCGGCGGCATCGGCAAGGGATTCGCCGCCGACATCGTCGCCGAGGACCTGCTCGAGGCCGGTGCCACGGGCGCCCTCGTCAACATCGGTGGCGACCTGCGCGTCGCCGGCACGCCGAGCGACGACACGAGTTGGTACCTCGGCATCGAGGACCCGGCCGACACCAGCCGGCACGTCGCCGTGCTCCGTGTGCAGGACGGCGGGATGGCCACGTCCGGCACCACGGTGCGCACGTGGACCGGGCCCGATGGCTCGCGTCGGCATCACCTGATCGATCCGCGCACCGGGCGGCCGTCCGCACAAGCATTGTTGACCGCCACGGTGCTCGCCGCCGACGCGGCGACCGCCGAGAGCTACGCGACGGCAGCGATGATGTTGCCGCCGGACGCGGCCGTGGCGATGCTGGAACGGGTGGGCCTGGCGGGCCTGATCGTGGACCGCGATCACCTGGTGCACCGCACGACGACGATGAAGGCGTTCGAGACATGAACGAACAGGGTTGGTGGTATCTCAGCCGGGCGACCGGGATGGTGGCCTGGGTACTGCTCGGCGCGAGCTGCCTGTGGGGCATCCTGCTGGTGACGCGCATGCTGAAGCAGTCGGGTGCGCGGCCGGCATGGCTGCTCGACCTGCACCGCTGGCTGGGCGCGCTGGCCGTCATCACCACGCTCATCCACATCCTCGCGTTGGTGGCCGACAACTTCGTGCACTTCGGGTGGAAGGAGGTGCTGGTGCCGAACGGCAGCGAGTGGAAGACCGGCGCCGTCACCTGGGGTGTGTTCGCGATGTACCTCCTCGTGGTGATCGAGGCGTCGTCGTTGATGATGAAGAAGCTCCCGAAGCGTCTGTGGCGTGGCATCCACCTGACCGCCTATCTGTCGTTCGCGATGGCCACCGTGCACGGCGTCGCCGCCGGCACCGACCGCTCGAACATCGTCTACATCGTCGCCGCCTCCGGCGGCATCGCGATCATGCTCTTCGCCGTGATCGCCCGCATGCTGCAGGCCCGCCATCAGCGCCTGTCGGCACCGGCCGCCGCCCGGGGCTGAACGCTGCGGCGACCCCCGTCAGAAGTTGAAGAGCAGGTCGATGTAGGCCTGGCCGATGAAGATCGCCAGCACCGTGCCCAGCGCGAGGAACGGTCCGAAGGGCAACGCGGTGCGCCGTCCGGCCTTGCCCACGATCATCAGGGTGACGCCGACGATCGCGCCGATGAAGAACCCGAAGAACAGCCCGACGGGCACCAGACCCGGGTTGAGGAACCCGAGGTAGGCGCCGAGCAGCGGCGACAGGCGCACGTCACCGTCGCCCATGCCGCCGCGGCTGACGACGTAGATGAGCGCCATGATCGCCAGTGCGATCCCGGCGCCGAGGAGCAACATCCAGATCCGCTTCGGCTCGTGCTCCACCAGCGCGGCCACGCACAGTAGCGGCACACCGAGCAGCGCGGTCCAGTAGATGATGACCCGCGGCAGGCGCTTGGTGCGCAGATCGATCCAGCTCAGAGCCACCAGGCCGGCCATCAGGACGCAGTAGGCGGGGGTGCGCCACGACAGCCCGAAATGCCACGCGGTGAGCCCGAAAAGAAACGACGTTGACAGTTCAAGCACGAGCGGTTCGATGCCGATAGAGGTATGGCACTTTCGGCACCGTCCGCGCAGCGCCAACCAAGAGAACACCGGTACGAGATCGCGGACACCGAGGCGAAGGCCACAGTTCCCGCACGCCGACCCGGGTTGGACGACCGAAGCCCCGCGGGGCACTCGATCCACCACCACGGTGAGGAACGAACCAATGAGAAGCCCGTAAAGGGCGAAGATCGCAGTCGTCATCAGAGATTTTCCGGCACACCAGGTGGCGGGCACCACGGGAGGCTAGCTCCATGTTCAATCCAGACCCGATGTTGGTCACCCTGCTCACGGCCACCGTGCAAGCGGGTGCGAGCGACCTCCACCTCAGCGTCGGCCGACCGCCGACCGCTCGCCGCGACGGCGTGCTGGTGCCGTTCGAAGGCGTGAGCCTGGTGACGCCCGAGGAGTCCGAGCGCGTCGTGCGCTCGCTGCTGACGCTCGAGCTGCAGCACGAGCTCGAGCACAACTCCCAGGTGGACTTCTCGTTCGGCCTCGAAGGCATCGGCCGCTTCCGCGCCAATGCCTACAAGCAGCGCAACACCTATGCGCTCGCCCTCCGCGTCATCCCCTTCCGCGTGCGCTCGCTCGAGGAGCTGGGTGCACCGTGGGCGGCCAACGAACTGCTCAACCGGCCGTACGGTCTGGTGCTCGTCGTGGGCCCCACCGGCTCCGGCAAGTCGACCACGCTCGCCGCGATGATCGACCGGATCAACGAGACCAAGCCGTTGCACATCCTCACGATCGAGGACCCGATCGAGTACCTCCATCATCACAAGGTCTCGATGGTCAACCAGCGCGAGGTCGGCCAGGACGTGAACAACTTCCTCGACGGTCTGCGCAGCGCACTGCGTGAAGACCCCGACGTCATCCTCCTCGGTGAGATGCGCGACCTGGACTCGATCAGCATCACCCTGACGCTGGCCGAGACGGGTCACCTCGTGTTCGCCAC
>JBMOGW010000197.1:0-6739 GCA_049318165.1 Ilumatobacteraceae bacterium | reverse complement strand
GTCTACGAGCGCATCGGCGTGACCAACCGCGCCGACGCAGTGGCGTGGGCGATCGACGCCGAACTCGCGGCACCGGGTGCCACGGCTGCGGCCGACGACGACGACTGATCTGACCTGTCGCGCGGGCTGGTCGTACGACGAAGAAAATCTGCAGACCCGACGAACGAACTGTCCAGCAACCGCGTGAGCTGCGGTGAAGCGCCTGTTCACACCGTTCTGGCCGCACCTGCCACGGGCTGCGGTCGTGCCGTCCGCCTGCGTCACCGACTTTGACGAGTGGGGGTCCTGGGACCCCCACTCAGACCCCCGACCGACAACTTTCGTCGCACGACCGGCACTGCTTGAATCCACGTCACGGGGCGGCGGCCGCGTGCTCCTCACGGAGCCGCGGAAGACGGGAACGCCGCTCCACTGAAAGGGCGACATGAAGATCACGATGTTCGGTGCACTGCATATCGAGGACGGCGAGCGTCGTCTTCGGGGCGGCGACCTCGGCGGCGCGAAGCCGCGGGCACTGCTCGAGCTGTTGCTGCTTGCGCGTGGTCGGACCGTCGGCAAGGAGCAGTTGGCGGACGTGCTGTGGGGCGACCAGCCCCCGCAGCACGCCGCCGGCACGCTCGAGCACTACGTGTCGCTGCTGCGGCGGCGGATGTTCACCGACCAGCGTCATGCCAAGCGTGTGATCGTCACCGAGCCCGGCGCATACCGGCTCGACACCAGCCTGATCGAGCTCGACCTCGACGAGTTCGACCGGCTGGTACGCCAGGCGGACTTCGATGAAGAGCACCGCACGACCCACCTGCGTCGCGCCGTGTTGCTGGCCGGCGCCGATCTGCTGGATGACGCCCCGTTCGCGCCGTGGGCCGGAGCGGCGCGTGACCGCTACCGGGCGTCGGTCGCTCGTGCACACCTCGCGCTGGCACGCGACGCGCTCGCCGCTCGCCGGTTCCAGAGCGCGGTACATCACGCCGAGGAGGGCTTGCGTTCGGCGCCGTACTCGGAGGAGGCCTACCGCATCGTCATGGTGGCCGACCACGCCGCCGGTCACTCCGACCTCGTGCGCACGGCGTTCCACCGCTGCCGTCAGATCCTCGCCGACGACCTCGGCGTCGACCCGACCGGCGAGACCGAAGCGGTCGCCGCAGCGGTCGACGCCGGCGTGCCCGCCGAGGAACTGCTACGCGCGTTCCTCGACCGCAGCATGGTCACCGTCGCCCACGCGGCCTGACCCGCTTCGCACGCGACCTGGCTCGTTCGGTCAGAGGGTGCGGGCGATGCGTTCGCCGATCATCAACGCCGGCATGTTGGTGTTCGCACGGGTGATCTGCGGCATCACGCTCGCATCGGCCACCACCAGGCCGGGCACGCCGTGGACACGACCGTCCGCGTCGCACACGGACATCGGCCCGTCCCCCATCGCGCAGCTGCCGACCGGGTGGTAGTAGTGCGCGACCGTGTCGAAGATGGCCTGGTCGTGACTCATGTCGGTGATCCGCTCGCCCAGCACCTCGGCCAGCCTCGGGTGCGACAACAGCTGCTCCGCCAGCGCCAGGCCGTCGCGCATGACGGCCAGGTCGTGCCCCTCCGGATCGCTGAGGTAGCCGTGATCGATGTGCGGGTGCGACGCCGGGTCGGGTGACGTGATGTGGATGACGCCGCGGCTGCGCACGTCGACGCACGACACCTCGACGTGCACCCGGCCGTAGAAGACGCTCGTCTGGTCGCTCGCACACACCGGGAACAGGTGCAGGTCGTAGCGGCCGTCGCGCGACTGGCTGGACACGAACTTGCCGAGCGTCTGCTCCTCCGGCAGGAATCCGGTGGCCGCCACCTCGTCGAGCCACGCCTGCAGTTGCGGGGCGACCGTTCGGTCGGCGTGCGCCATCGGATGGTCGTGCAGGTTGGTGCCCACGCCGGGCAACTCGTGGCGTACCTCCACGCCGGCCGCGCGCAACACCGCAGGATCACCGATGCCGGACCGTTCGAGCACCTGCGGCGAGCCGTACGCGCCGCACGACAGCACCACCGTGCCCGCGTGGATCGTGACGGGTTCGCCGTGACGCACGCCGAGCACGGTCGTACCGTCGGAACCCGGCACCAGCCGGTCGACGAGCGTCTCGTCGAGGATGCGCAGCCGGTCGCGCACCGGGTCGACGTAGGCGAACGCAGCGTTCCAGCGCACGTCGCCCACGACGTTGACGGTCTCCAGTCCGAACGACGGACCGGCGTCGAGGTCGCACAGGTCGCTGGCGATCGGCCAGCCGAGTTCCTCGGCGGCCTCGAGGCAGCGCAAGTGGAACGGGCCGGCCTCGTGGCGTTCGTAGGCACGCACGCGCATCCGCTGCAGGATCTCGGTGTACAGCGGAGCCACGTCGTCGCCGCGCCAGCCGGGAAGGCCCCAGTCGTCGTACTCCTGGCGCTGACCGATGGCCGCGATGGCGCCGTTGTGCGCGCTGCAGCCGCCCATCACCCGCGCCCGCTCGAACACCCAGCGGCCCGAGGTGTACCCCCAGTCGTGCGACGACGTGGCGAGCATCCGCGCGCTCATCAGATCGGTCGGCCAGCGGCCTGCATCGGCGGCGCCGTAGTCGGGGCCGGCCTCGACGAGCAGCACGTCGCGACCGCGCTCGGCGAGCCGGCCGGCCACCACGCACCCGGCGGATCCGCCGCCGATCACGACGACGTCGGCGGTCACGGTGTTCATCGGGTTCCTCCCTGTCGGTGGACGAAGGCGCCCACCGCGGTGGACGGGTCGACGAGGTCGTCGACGATGTCGAAATGATGGCGGGCCGGCACGACCAGGTCGGACACTGCGCCGCCGGCACCCGACCGTAGCCGTTCGGCCATCGCTCGTGACTGGGCGTGGAACGCAGCGGTCTCCACCTCACCGACGGCGACCAATGTCGGCGGGGCGTTGCGCACGGAGAGCAGCAGCGGGCTCAGGGCCGCCGCGGTGTCGTCGGACAGCCCGAGGGGTTCGTTGATCGTCGTGTGCACGAGCGGGCGCAGGTCGTAGACACCGCTCAGCAGCACCAGCGCGTCGACCGGCACGGGCGGGTCGGCCGACACGGTCACCATCGCAGCGAGGTGCGCGCCGGCGGAGTGGCCGGCGAGGATCAGCGCCGAATGCGGCGTCGAGGTGGCGATCGCGTGCAGCGCCGCCCGGCACTCCTCCACCATCGTCACCAGGGTCGCTCCCGGGGCGATCGTGTACTCCACCGCCGCGTACGACCAACCAGCCCTGACAGCGCCGGGGGCGAGGTACAGCGACGCGGCCGCGGACAAGGCCTGCCAGTAGCCGCCGTGCACGAACACCAGCAACGGCAGTGCGTGCCCATCCGGCGCGGGGACCACCACCGAACCGTCCACCAAGGTGTGCACCGCATCGCCGAGCGTCCGCGCTGCGACGGCGCTGCGCCCCACGTAGTCGGCGATGAACGGCTCGGCCGAGCCGCCCACGCACGAACTGGGCGAATACTCCTGCTCCAGGTCCGTCACGGACGGCCACTGTAGGGCCTTTGGTCCCACCGCCAACGGGACACGCGCCCCTGCTGGGCGCAGGGGCGCACCGGTACCGTCGTCCACGTGTCCGTGAACCGCAAGCCCTCCTCCCGTCGTCCCCTCGTGCTCACCGCCGCCGTCGTCGGCCTGCTCGGCATCACCGCCGCCGCATGCTCCGAGGACCCGAACGACGCCGTGACCACGACCGCCGCCTCGACGGTGCCGTCGGAGTCGACCACCACCTCCACGGTGCCGCTGCCGATGGGCGACATCGTCGGCACGGCACTGACGGCCCACGTGTTCACCGAACTCGCTGGCCTGGTCGTCGACGCCGGCCTGGTCGACGCCTTGCGGGGCGGGCCCTACACGGTCTTCGCTCCCACCGACTCGGCGTTCGACAAGGTGCCGGTGGACGTGCTGCACGCCATCCAGGACAACCCCGATCTGCTCAAGTCGGTGCTCCTCCACCACGTCGTCGACGGCACCATCACACCCGAGGACCTGAAGGAAGGCGAGCTGACCTCGCTCGCCGGCACCACGCTCACGGTCACGAAGGTGGGCGACCAGTTCTTCGTCGACGGCAACCCGGTGGGCGCTGCGGTGCAGGCGACCAATGGCTACGTCTACGTGATGAGCGACGTGCTCGTGCCCGGCCAGGCGCTCGGCACCGCGGTCGACGTCGCCGTGGCACTGAAGGACGTCGGCTTCGGCACGCTGGTCGACGCGGTCACCGCAGCCGGTCTGGTCGAAACCCTGTCGGGCGAGGGCCCGTTCACGGTCTTCGCTCCCGTCGACGCAGCCTTCGCGGCGCTGCCCAAGGCCACGCTCGACGCCGCCCTCAACGACCCGACGGGCCTGCTGACCACGGTGCTCACGTACCACGTCGTCCCCGGCAAGATCACCACCGACCAGTTCGAGGACGGCGGCACGCTGAAGACCGTCGAAGGTGAGGACCTCACCACGACGCAGGACGAGGACGGCAACTGGCTGATCAACGGCAACCCGATCGCCGTCCAGAACATTCAGACCAGCAACGGTGTCATCCACGCCATGGGTGCGGTGCTGCTGCCCCCGTCGGTGGGCTGACCCACCGGGTCAGAAGGCGAGCGACTCGAGCGGGGTGGCCGGCCCGCGGGCCCGGACGAACCACTCGAACCCGTACACGCCCTCGAACGTGTCGCCCGCCATGGTGAGCGTCTCCGAGTCGGCCGCGATCTGGCTGGCGTGGGCCGACATCGCCGAACGCTTCAGGTCGATCACCGGACGCACGTCCACCGTCACCGACACCTCGACGGTGGGCACACCGAGGGGTGCGGCGTTGGTGGCTCGGATCTCCATCCCGAGCAGCGACTCGACGGCGTGCCCCACGAGGTGCGTCTCGACGAAGTGCAGGTACTCGCGGTCGACGGTGGCCTCGTAGACGGTCGGGGTGGCGGCGAGCCGTGCGCACGCCGTACGCGCCTCAGCGGCGCGCACCTCGGCCAACGCACCCTGCGGGTCCTCGTCACCGTTCGTCAGGAGCACCACGACGGTGCGATGACCGGCCGCCGCCAGCAGCGCCAGCGTGCCGCCCGTGAAGATCGCCTCGTCGTCCGGGTGGGCGTGCAGGCAGACCAGCGTCGTCACTGCAGGCTGATGATGTAGTCGACGATCTTCTGCACGTCGGCATCGGGAACCCGGTTCACGGGCATCTGCACGGGCGAGCCGACGCGAACCTGCTTCGCGGGGTCCGTGATCGACTCGACGAGGTAGTTCCGGTCGGCGGTCACCGTCGTCCCGTCCTGCAGCTCCACCTGCGACTGGTACAGCCCCTTCCACGTCGGCCCCGGTCGCACGCTGCCGTCCGAGGAATGGCACGCGGCACACCCGTAGTCCTCTGCCAGCGCCTTGCCGGGCAGCGCCTCGGTACCGTCCTTGTTCACGCCGCACGCGGCCAACACAGCGGCGGCGCTCAGGACGGCGGCGGGCACCACGAGCAACAGTCGGTGACGAAACGTCGAGTGGCCCACGGCGTTCATGCTGCCATGCTGGCGGACAGCATGGAGCATTCCGCCCTTCCCATCGACGCGCACCGCGACGAGCTGATGGCCGCGATCCGCGACCACCAGGTGGTCGTGGTCGCGGGCGAAACCGGATCGGGCAAGAGCACCCAGTTGCCGCAGCTGTGCCTGGCACTCGGTCGAGGCGCCCGGGAGAATGGGCGGGGCGCGTTGATCGGGCACACCCAGCCGCGACGGGTGGCGGCGCGCACCATCGCCGAGCGAGTGTCCGACGAACTCGGCGCCGAACTGGGCACGACCGTGGGCTACACGGTGCGCTTCACCGACAAGGTGGGCGAGCAGACGCGCATCAAGGTGATGACCGACGGCATCCTGCTGGCCGAGATCCAGCGCGATCGCATGCTTCGCCGCTACGACACGCTGATCATCGACGAGGCCCACGAGCGCAGCCTGAACATCGACTTCCTCCTCGGCTACCTGCGCCAACTGCTGCCGCAGCGACCGGACCTGAAACTGATCGTCACCTCGGCCACCATCGACACCGAGCGATTCAGCCAGCACTTCGCCATCGATGGCGTGCCGGCACCGGTGATCTCGGTGAGCGGCCGCACCTACCCGGTCGAGATGCGCTATCGCCCGTACGGCGCCCGCGAGGACGACCCGGACGACGACCGCGACCAGGTGCAGGCGGTGCTCGACGCCGTCGACGAACTGGCGACCGACGGACGCGGTGACGTGCTGGTGTTCCTGAGCGGCGAACGTGAGATCCACGACGTCGCCGATGCGCTCCGCCGCCAGTCACAACAGCGCGGCGACGGCCTCGAGGTGCTCCCCCTCTACGCCCGTCTGTCCGCGGTCGAACAGCACCGCATCTTCCAGCCGCACCGCGCCCGCCGCGTCGTGCTGAGCACGAACGTCGCCGAGACCTCGCTCACCGTGCCCGGCGTGCGCTACGTGGTGGACGCCGGCACCGCCCGCATCAGTCGCTACAGCCACCGGCTGAAGGTGCAGCGCCTGCCGATCGAGCCGGTGTCGCGAGCGTCGGCCAACCAGCGCGCCGGACGCTGCGGGCGCGTCGCGCCCGGCGTCTGCATCCGCCTGTACGAGGAGGCCGACTTCGAGGCACGCGAGGAGTTCACCGAGCCGGAGATCCTGCGCACCAACCTGGCATCCGTCATCCTGCAGATGACCGCGCTCGGGCTGGGCGACGTCGACGCGTTCCCGTTCCTCGACCCGCC
>JBMOGW010000196.1:0-6791 GCA_049318165.1 Ilumatobacteraceae bacterium | reverse complement strand
TCAGCGGGTCGACGTCGAGGTGCCCGTTGAACATCAGGTCCCGACCGCCACCGGTTCCCTTGAGACGAGCGATGACCTGGTAGTTGTCCACCAATGGCGGCACCGCCTGAACGTCGACTTCATACCCTCTGGCTTCGAAGAAGTCCTTCAACCAGAAGGTCAGCGCGTTCTCATCACCCGACAGACTCGGGAAGCCGACGAGCTCGCTCGCGAACCGAACGACTTCCTCCTCGTCGACACACGTCAGTACCCGAGCAATGGCTTCGTCGATGTGCACGCGCGTTCCCTCGACTTGTCGCCCCTCTTCGTGGGCCGAATGACCACCCGCACTCTAGAACGCGAGACTCGCAGCGGCGTCCGACAGCCAACCGGGCGCCTCGTTCGTGTCCTACTCCTCGGCGTCGCCGGTGAGGTCCTCCACGTGCAGGTTGATGCCCAACGACGCCGTGAGGGTGGTGATCGCGTCGAGCACGGCGTCGAGGTCGACGCCGACCGGCACGACCAACAGCGTGGTGATCTCGAACTGGTCGACCTCGCCGGAGGTGTCGAGCACACTGCCCATCCGGGAAATGCTGATGCCGAAGCCACTGATGGTGGTGGAGACCTCGTGCAGGATGCCGGGACGGTCGTCACCGGTGAACCGCAGGCGCACCTGCTGGGCGTCGGGGACCTCGACCGGCGCGTCGATCACCTCGGCCGTGATGTGCAGGCCCTGCTGACGCAGGACCAGCAGGTTGGCGAGCAGTTCATCGGCCTGGTCGTCGTCGACATCCACCACCACCACTCCGGCGAACGTGCCCGAGATCTCGGCCAGTTCGCTGCGCTTCCAGTTGGCCTCGTGGAAACGGACGACATCGGCCAGTTCGGCCACGACTCCCGCCCGGTCTCGCCCGATGATGGTCAACACCAGTTCGATCATCTCGCCACTATGGCACGCGCCCGCCGCTGGCCCTCCCACGGCGTGCGGCCGACACCGGCACCTCGCTCAGCGCAGCGCAGGACAGGCTGCCCGTTGGAATCGACGGCGTCGTCAGCGCGCGAAGGGACCTGGAAAACCGACCCAGTCGTTCGTGGACAAGAGCGGCGGCCGGCAGTCGGCCGGGCGCCTCATTCGCTCCCAGGACTCGGAGCGGGGAGGATGGAGGTGACGAGCCGGTCGATCGTCGGGCGAAGCGTCATCACGAACTGCTCGTCAGCCTGGCTCGCGTCGGTCAGCGCTGGCAGCACATCGCTGTCGACCCAGTCGAATCGAACCTCGCTCCACTGCCGTTCGTCGCCGACGATGACGCCCTCGACGTCGAATCGGGCGACCGGGCGGACGCCCGGCTCCTCGGTTCGAGTCGGCGCCGCTCCCGTGAGCCGGCTGACCCGCATCACGAAGGAACCGTCGCCGCTCGACGCGCCATCGCCGGTCGATGTCGGCCGGCAGGACATCACGATCGTGAACTCCATACCGGCTTCCTTGTGCACGTGCTTGCTCTTGAAGTCGTCACGCTGCTGCATCGCCAAGAACGCGGCGCGGCTCGGGTAGCGGACGATGCCGATGCGGTCCCAGGTGGGCGTTCCGGCCGTCTGGGTGACGACGTCGGCGACGAATGTGACCATTGCCCCGATCGCCGCGAGCGATCCGAGCGGCGAGTACTCGTCATCCGCGTCACGTCCGGATCGGGTGGCCACGCTGCCGTCGCCGTAGTCGGCGACGGCGCGGTACTTCATCAAGTTGACGGCCCAGAACGGGCCGTCCTGATCCGCGGGCAGGCTCAGCCAGCCTCTGATCATCTCGAAGTTCGGGGTGCCGTACCGGATCTCGGGGCGTCCTGCCATGGTGTCGTGTCCTTTCACGGATCAGAGCGGGCACTGGAACTGCGGACCGACCCCTCTGCGGTTCCTTCATCTGATGCCAGTCTATGCAGCAGAAGTTCCCTCTACGCCACCGCAAGGTTCAGGGCTGTGACCTCGATGTGACCATCTACTGCCAGTGCTACACGCAGAACCGGTAGATTGCCGCCATGCAGTTCGATGTCGATCGCACCGACTACCACCACACCCGGTTCACGGACACCGCTCCACCCGACGAACTCCCGAACGGCCACGTGCTGTTGACGCTCGAGTCGTTCGCGTTCACGGCGAACAACGTGTCGTACGCGCTCGGCGGCGACCTGCTCGACTACTGGGGGTTCTTCCCTGCCGAGGCGCCGTGGGGCCGCATCCCGGTGATGGGCATCGGTCGCGTTACCCGGTCAGCCCACGCCGACATCGCCGTAGGGGGCCGCTACTTCGGGTTCTTCCCGATGGCCGACCACCACGTGGTCGCGGCGTCGCCGAGCGTCGAGGGCTTCGTCGACCGAGGAGAACACCGGGCGAAGCACGCGGCCGCGTACCGGTCGTTCAACCTTGCGACGAACGACCCTGCGTACGACCCCGCCCACGAGGGCCGCTACCTCATCCTCCGCGGCCTGTTCATCACGTCGTTCCTCGTCGATGACTTCCTCGGCGAGCACGAGATGTTCGGCGCCACCAGCGTGCTGATCACGAGCGCCTCGAGCCGGACCTCGATCGCCCTCGCGCACCGCCTCCGGGCGAGGGGCGGGGCGCACGTGGTCGGCCTCACCTCCCACCGGCACACCGGCTTCGTCGAGTCGGTCGGCTTGTACGACTCGGTGGTCTGCTACGACGACATCGAGACGCTGGACGACCGCATCCCTTCGGTGGTCGTCGACATGTCCGGCAACGTGGAAGTGATCGGGCGCGTCCACCGGCACCTCGGGGAGCGGCTCGCCTATTCGTGCCGGGTCGGAGCGACGCACTGGGACGCCGGCGGCTCCACTGCCGATCTTCCCGGGCCGACGCCGACGTTCTTCTTCGCTCCCTCCCAGATCAAGAAGCGGTCGCAGGAGTGGGGCCGCGACGAGTTCGACGCTCGCGTCGGCGCAGCACTCACCTCGTTCCTCGACCACGCCGGCAACTGGATGGTCATCGAGCGGTCGAGTGGCCCGGACGCCGTCGAGCGCGTGTACCGGTCGACGCTCCTCGGCGACAACCGACCCGAGGTCGGCCACATCCTGTCGTTGTCCACCGACACCGCCTTGGCCGTCCCGGCCGAGAGCTTCCCGGTCACCGACGTCCACGAAGGGAACGAGAACGCATGAGAATCAACCCGACCATCGCCCTGTCCGTGGCGCTCGCCGTGATCGGTACCGCCTGCGGCTCCAGCACTGCGGCTCCGACCACGTCGACGACGACCGGATCGACCAGCACCGCGACGAGCGTCACCATCACGACCGAGCCGCCCGCCCCCGGCACCGTCGCCCCCACCGCCGCGCCTTCGACGACGACCACTCGACCAGACGCACCCTCGGCACTCCGCGGAGCCCGCTACTGCGAAGTGCTGCTGCTGCGACCCATCGACGGAACGCCCAGCGCCGAGGTGTACAACACCTATCCGCTCAACGACTGCCCCGAGGCAGCGTGGAACGCACTCGACGCCGCGGCCATCGCCACGGCGGCCGGGGCCCCCGTGGCCTTCCTCAACGGCCCCCGCTACTGGCTGATGGACACCATCGAACAGAACAACGGCCCAGCACCGGACCCGGTGTCGTTCGGAGGGATCGAGATGATCAAGCGGGCCACCGTCAACCTCGGCTCGATCGGCGCCGGCGAACCGCCCTACACACCGCACCAGGTCAATCGCAAGTCGGTCTTCGGCTACAACGTGGGCAGCACCGTGTACGAGCTGGTCGCACCCGACGGCTCCACCTACGTCATGCAGTCCTGGAGCCAGCAGGTCGACCCCACGCTCGACGAAGCGGGGCTCGCCGAACTCGGCACCCGTCTTCAGGTCCCGAGTGGCTGGTCGTACCGGGTCCGCGTCCTCACCGAGGCGCTGCAAGTGGTCACCACCGACAGCGATGCCATCGTCCTGCAGGACGAGTTGAGGAACTCCTACTCCAAAGAAACGGCAGCGTCGTAGCGATGCGTGCGCCAGACTGACCGGTGCCATGAACGACATCGTCGATGAGCAGACCGACGGTCGCCGCGCCCGCCGGGAACGCAACATCGCGCTCGCGGTGCACACGGCACGGACCATGTTCACCGAGGAGAACCTCGTCCCGACGATCGAGCAGGTCGCCAAGCGCTCCGGCCTGTCGCTGCGATCGTTGTACCGGTACTTCGCCGACGTCGACGAACTGCTCCGCACCGCGATCGACCAAGCCATGGCGGAAGGCCGTGAGCTCGCACGCATCGACGGCCTCGCCGAGGGGCCGTTCGCGACGCGCGTCGAACGCTTCGTGTCGTCACGAGTACGTCTGTACGAGACCTTCGGCTCCAACTACCGGGCCACCGTGCACCACGCCTCGCACCTGCCGCCGCTGCGCGACGCCCTCGAACGCACCCGGTCGGACTTCCGCCTCCAGCTCGAGGCCCAGTTCGAACCCGAGCTCCGCCGTGTCGACGAACCTCACCGGTTCCTCACGACCGCCGCCTGCGACGCGATGTGCCAGTTCGACTCGATCGACCTGCTCCGACGTTCCCGACGCCTCACCGTCGCGGAGACGGAGACGACGCTCGCCCTCGTGTTGACATCGATGCTCGGCGGACGGAGCTAGGCCCAGGAGCGTCAGCGGCGGGCCAACGGACCGGGGTCAGCGGCCGCGGCCCGCGGCCTTGGGCTGGATGGCGGCCTCGAGCGCCGTCGTCGAGAAGCCTGGGGTCGCCATCCCGCTGGCGTAGCGGTACAGCGCGACCCGGGCATACGAACCCACCGCACCGAGCAACAGGCCACCGGCGGCGACCACGAGCACGACGATGATGGCGACCAAGATGCCCAGCACCTGGGCGATGTTCCACGCGACCGCGACGAGGATCGCGCCGACGATGGCCGCGGCGACGAGGCCGAGCCCATACAGACCGAGGCGCAGTTGCACACGCACGGCACTGGACCAGCGCGACTTGAACGTGCTCATCGACAGCTTCAGCGCGTCGATCGGACCGACGTCGTTGGCGGCCAGGATCGGGATGGCGAAGAACGACGCGATCGCCCAGGCCATGTCGCCGATGATGCGGATGATCACGCCGCCGAACCCCTTGAGCTTGTCCTGGATGAGGTTGAGCAGCAGACCGACGGTGGTGGACAGCAACGCCCACCCGACGACGCCGCGCTTGTGCTTCCACGCGACCGCCACGCAGGACTTCAGCGTCGGAGCGCCACCGCTCATCCGCTCGTGTGCGCCGGCCGCGAGCGCCACCGCGAAGAACGTGGAGATCACGCTGACGACGAACACGGCGATCACGCCGACCACGTAGTAGAGCCAGTCGGAGTTGTCGGGCACCAGGGCCGCCATCACCAGCACGGGCAACACCGCCACGAGCGCGACGACGCCTCCGAACACCGGGAGGCCGAGCAGTTCCTTGTCGGTGCGCAGCGCAGCCCATGCGGACTTCACGAGCGTGCCGCCGGTGGGTGCGGGTGCGTCGTGGGCGGGACCGGGCGGGGGCGGCGGTGCGGAAGCGGCCGGCTGGGATGCCGGCTGCGAGGGGAGCTGGGAGGCCGGTTGGGAGGGCGGTTGCGACGGGGGCTGGGAAGACGACGGCGGAGGCGGGGGCAGCTGGCTCACAAAGAGCGACAGTAGTTCACCTACGCTCCCGCGCATGTCCGCAACCGAGTCGCCCTTCGCTTCCATCGGCCTGTTCTCCGGCGCGCCGCAGCACGAGACGTTCGACCGGTTGCACCGACTGGTGCCGAGCAGCCGGATGACGCCCAGCAGTGCTCCCCATCGCTTTCCCGACGGGCCGCAGGTGACCCTCCCGGAGTCGTTCGAGTTCGACGGCACGACATGGCGGACCGAGGAGTTCCTCGACGTCACCGACACCTCGTCGCTGCTCGTCCTCCGCGACGGTGCCGTCGTGCACGAGCAGTACCGCCTGACCGGCGGGCGTGACGTGCAGTGGATCTCATGGTCGGTGGCGAAGAGCTTCGTGTCGGCGTTGGTCGGCATCGCGGTGGCGCACGGCCACATCCGCAGCATCGAGGACCCGATCAGCGACTACATCGAGGTCGATCCAGGCTCCGCGTACGACGGGGTGCGGATCAAGGACGTGCTGCAGATGTCGTCCGGCGCTCGCTGGAACGAGGACTACAGCGACCCGACGTCGGACGCGCTGCGCCTCGGCCAGGCGATGAGCCCGGCCGGCAGCCTCGACCGCTTCGTCGCCACGATGACGCCCGACTCCCCTCCCGGCACGGTGTGCCAGTACAACTCCGGCGACACACAAGCGCTCGGCTCGCTGCTGGTGCGCGCCACCGGCCGGTCGATCACCGACTTCATGCAGGAGCACCTCTACGAGCCGCTGGGCATGGAGTACGACGGCTTCTGGCTGCTCGACGCGCACGGTCGCGAGATGGCGTTCGGCGGCGTGAACCTGACGGCGCGCGACTTCGCCAAGCTCGGCGAGTTGTACCGTCGGGGCGGCGAGTGGAACGGCCGCCAGGTGGTACCGGCCGACTGGGTGGCGGCGTCGATCACCGCCGACGCGCCCCACCTGGAGTGCGGTCGCCCGGTGATCGCGGGCGAGGCCCTCCCCGACGGCTACGGCTACCAGTGGTGGCTGATGTCCGGCGGCCGGGACCAGTACAGCGCCATCGGCGTCTACAACCAGTGGGTGTACGTGTCGCCCCACGACCGGGTGACCATCGTCAAGCAGTCCTGCACCCACACCTACGGCACGACGATGGGCGAGGAGACCAGCTTCTCCGGCGCACACGAGGCCTTCCTCGACGTGCTCGCCGCCCA
>JBMOGW010000195.1:0-6814 GCA_049318165.1 Ilumatobacteraceae bacterium | reverse complement strand
AGGCGAGGTGGGTGTGACCCGAGACGATGACGTCGATGTTCGAGTTCGCGCCGTTGACGATCTTGCCGAAGCGCGTGGTCGGGTCCGTTGCGCCCGCCACCGTGGCGTTGACCGCACCCTCGTGCACGAGCAACACCACCACGTCGGCCTCGCCGTTGGTGAGATCTCCGTCGCTGAGCTGATCGGCGACGCGGTTGGCGGCAGTCACGGGCGCTTCGATCGTGAGGTTGGCGATGCCGGCCGGGCTCACGAGCGAGGGCAGTTCGTCGGTGACGGCGCCGACGAAGCCGATCGTGACGCCATCGAACGTCTGCGTCCAGTACTCGGGCAGCTCGGGTGCCGCATCAGTGGTCTCGAGGTTCGCAGCCAGGTACTCCCAGTTGGCGATGGGCAGCACTCGGTCCGTGAGGTCGCTGTAGCCCTGGTCGAGTTCGTGGTTGCCCACCGCGCTGACCTGCAAGCCGGCTGCATTGAGCGATTCGATGGTGGGGACGTCGTCGGCGATGAACGAGGTGAACGTGGATGCGCCGATCATGTCGCCGGCGGCAGCGAAGACCGTGTTCGGGTTCGTCGCGCGGATGCCATTCACCGCGGTGGCGAGTGCGGCGACGCCGCCGGACGGAGCGATTCGTTCGATGCGGCCATGGAAGTCGTTGACAGTGACCAGGTTGATGACGACCGGGTCGGCGGCGTGGGCGGTGGGGGAGACGACGGCGGCGGCGATGCTCACTGCGGCCACAGCGAGGGCGGCAGCCCCGATCTGCACGCGGCGAGTTCGGGGTACGGGGTCGGGACGATGCATGGAGATGGCTCCTTGGGGTGGCGGGAATTGCATCGATGTCGTTACTGCAGTCATGTGCTGGGCGCCAGTGATGCGGCAATTGGTCATCGGGGCGTTGACGAGGTTTCACCTCCGGCTCACCGCGTTGGCCTCCGGTTCCCGCGGAGGACGCTTCGAGATTCGATCGACCGCTCGGGAAATTGACGGCACATCCCGCCTACCTACCGGGCGGTAGGGAGAGTATGATGCCCATCGATGACCGACGTCGTGAGCCCGTCCACCACCCGCCGCGCCGGCACCGCGCGCACCGCCGATCGCGGTGCGTCGCTGAACGCCGTGCGCGACATCATCCCCGTCCGCTGCTACCAGCGCTCGGCCCGTCGGGCCACCCTCGCGCTCGTGCAGGCGACGCTGCTGTACCTGCTGCCCGTGGTGGCGCTGGTGTTCGTCGACTCGTGGTACTTCGTGCTGCCGTTGTGGGGCTTCGCCGGCCTCGCCGTCGCCGGCCTGTTCGTCCTCGGCCACGACGCCTCGCACGGCGCGCTCGTCACGTCCCGCCGTGCCAACCGGGTCATCGCCCAGCTCTGCATGGGCCCGAGCGCCCACGTCGAGGCAGCGTGGGACCTCGGCCACAACCGCATCCACCACGGCTACACCACGCGTGAGGGCTTCGACTTCGTGTGGCACCCGCTGACGCCCGAGCAGTACCGCGATCTGGGTTGGGCCAAGCGCCTGCAGCACCGCGTCGAATGGTCGTGCATGGGCAGCGGGATGTACTTCCTGCGCGAGGTGTGGTGGCTGAAGATGTGGCGCTTCAACGCGCCGGGCAAGCGCCACGACGCGATCGTGCGCGACAAGGCCGTGCTCACCGCGGTGGCCGTGCTCGCGATCGGTGGCCTCGCCACCGCGGGTGCGTTCATGGGTGGCGTCGGCGAGGCGTTCTGGCTGCCGATCAAGGTGCTCGTGGTGCCGTTCCTGCTGTTCACGCACATCATCGGCTGGACCGTCTACGTGCACCACGTGGCGCCCGACATCCGCTGGTGGTCGCGCAAGGAATGGACGCAGTTCCGAGGCCAGATGGAGAGCACCACGATCCTGAAGGTGCCGTCCCTGGTGAACTGGCTGTGGTTCCACAACATCATGGTGCACGTCCCGCACCACGTGGACGCCCGCATCCCGTTCCACCAGCTGCCCGTGGCAGCCGACGCGATCGAGGAGCACTTCCCCGACACGGTGCGCCGTGGCCGCATCTCGATGCGCGACTACCTGCGCACCACCAAGGCCTGCAAGCTGTACGACTTCGAGTCGGGACGCTGGCTGACCTACGCCGACGCACGCGGCTGACGCTGCCCCCGCAGCGTGTCGCTCAGTCCTCCAACAGGCGGGCGAGCGACTGCACCGACTCGATGAACTCGTCGATCATGTCGTACACCACCTGGGCGGCCGGCTTGCCGACGTTCATGCTGCCGACGATCTGACCGACGAAGTAGTTCGCCAGTTTCTCGGCGCCGCTGCCGGCGCGGAACGAGGCGCGCTCGATGCGTGCCCGCGCCTCGCCGACGAGGATCGGCTGCAGCGGCATCGGCAGCGGTCGGGGGTTGGCCGGGTCGTCCCACTCGTCGGTCCACGCCGATCGCAGCTGACGGGCCGGCTTGCCGGTGAGCGACCGCGAACGCAGCGTGTCGTCCGACGTGGCAGCGAGGAACTTCTGCTTCACCACCGGATGGGTCTCGGCCTCGTCGGTGGTCAGCCACACCGAGCCGCACCAGACACCCTGTGCACCCAGTGCCATCGCTGCGGCCATCTGGCGGCCGCGGCCGATACCGCCCGCGCCGAGCACCGGCACAGGTGCCACCGCGTCGACCACCTCGGGAACGAGCACCATCGTGCCGATCTCGCCCGTGTGGCCGCCGGCCTCCGCGCCCTGGGCGATGATCAGGTCGACACCCGCGGCGACGTGACGCTCGGCGTGCTGCGCCTTGCCGGCCAACGCGCCGACGAGGCGGCCTTCCTCCTTCACCCGCTCGATCATGTGCGCCGGGGGCGGGCCGAGCGCGTTGACCAACAGGCGCGGCTGGTGGGCGAGCGCGATCTCGAGCAGCGGATCGGCCTGCGCGGCCGAGAACGGGGCAGCGGTGCCGCTGAGGTCGCCACCGGAGCGGCTGCGACCGCCACGCTCCTCATCGGGAAGTGCCGGCACGTCGTACTTCTGCAGCAGTTCGTCGACGAAGCGACGGTGCTCGTCGGGGATCATCGCCACGATGTCGGCCATCGTCAGGCCGCCCTGGTCCGAACCTGCGTACTTGGCCGGGACGATCAGGTCGACGCCGTACGGGCGGTCGCCCACCTCGTCCTCGATCCAGCGGAGGTCGATCTCCAACTGCTCGGGCGAGTGCGCGACGGCGCCGAGGACGCCCATGCCGCCAGCCTTCGTGACTGCAGCGACGACGTCGCGGCAGTGCGTGAACGCGAGGATCGGAACGTCGATGCCGAACAGGTCGGTGACAGCGGTCTTCATGTCGCCGACGCTACGACTCAGGCCCCGCCGAACTTCAGTTCTGCGGGCCCCGCCGAACTCAAGTGCTGCGGGCCCCGTCGTGCGCGGCCACCGCGACCGACAGGCGACGGACCGCCTCGCGCAGCTCGTCGGGGCCGAGCGTGGAGTACGAGAAGCGGGCCTTCGCGTCCGGTGCCTGGTCGATCGTGAACGCGCTGCCGGGGACGAACGCCACACCGGCCTCGACGGCATGCGCGAGGAGCGCCTTGGTGTCGGGGACGTCGTCGAGCTCGGACCAGAGGAACATCCCGCCGTCCGGACGGTGGAAGCGGATGCGCGAGCCGAGCGCCGACTCCAGCGCGTCGGCGAGCGCGTGGCAGCGCTCGCGGTACATCGGGACGATGCGCGCCTTCTGCTCGTCCAGCCAGCCCGGCTGCGACACGACGTTGGCGAGGAGCAACTGCGCGAACGTGGCGGTGTGCAGGTCGGCGGCCTGCTTGGCGCGGGCCACCCAGCTCATCACCTCGGGCGGGCCGATCATCCAGCCGACGCGGAAGCCAGGCGCGACCATCTTCGAGAACGTGCTGAGGTGCACGCAGCGAGCCGTGAACGAGGCCACGGGCGGCAGCGGCTCACCGGCGAAGCGGATCGCGCCGTACGGGTCGTCCTCGACGATCAGCAGCTCGTACTGGTCGGCCAATGCCGCCAGCAGCTGACGGCGCTCGAGCGACATGGTGGCGCCCGACGGGTTGTGGAAGTTCGGCACCACGTAGACGAGCTTCGGTCGCAGCCCCGCGGCCAGGCGCTCGGCGAGCAACTCCACACACATGCCGTGCTCGTCGCCCGGGATCACCTCGAAACTCGGCTGGAACAGCTCGAGCGCCTGCACCGCACCGAGGTAGGCGGGCGACTCGCTCACCACCACGTCACCCGGGTCGACGAGCACCTTGGCGAGCAGATCGAGCGCTTGCTGCGAGCCGTGGGTGACGACGATCTCGCCATCCACCGCGACGGGTCGGCCGAGGGTCAGCGTGTACGTGTCGGCGATCCACCGGCGCAGGTCGAGCACGCCGTCCGTCGCCGAGTACTGCACCACCCGCGGGCCGTACTCGCCCAGCAGGCGATCGGCCTCGCGGCGCAGATCGGGGAGCGGGAAGCTGTCGGGCGTGGGCAGGCCGCCGGCCAGCGACAGCATGTCCGACATCTCCGTCACCTTCAGCAGGTCACGGATGGCGGACGAGCGCAGCCCGTCGGTGCGAGTGGCGAACCGGTAACTCATGGCTCGGCAACCGTAACGCGCCACGGGTGGCGGCAGCCTGGTGCTGCCGCCACCCGTGAAGCGAGTGCTGAGGAGCGGTGCTCGATCAGCTCAGCTGGAACAGGGCGACGATGCCCGGGTCGGTGTCGCCGACCACCCTCGTCCAGGCGACGAAGCAGTTGTCCGTCGCCGGTTTCGTCGGCATCTGGATGCCGATGTTGAAACTCTCGTACGAGTACTTGACCGTGCCGGTCTTGCCCGTGCTGGTCGCAGTGGTCGCGATCGGGGCGAGCACGCGCGTGCCGTCGGCACACGGGTTGTTGCCGAGCGGCAACGGCGTCTTCCCGGTGAGACCGTTCTTGAACCGATCCCGGAAGAGCTTGTACTGCTCGACGTAGATCTCGACCTTCTTGGTGTCCTTCAGCTCTTCCTCGCTGCCGTTACGGCGGACGGCCCACTTGAACGGCACGTTGCGGCCACCGTTCACCACGTTGACCACCTGGTTGAGTCCGGAGCCGTCGTAGTCGCCCATCGTCACCGGCGACTTGAAGCCGTAGTACTTGTACCCGATCACCACGGTGACCTTGAACGACGCCGTCGACGAGTTCTCGCCGTCGGTCGCCGTGCAGTTGACGATCGTCGCGCCCCACGGGAAGGCCGTGCCGCTGGCCGGAGTGCACACGGGGACGATCGGACCCTTCACCAGGTCGTACGCCGTGACCGTGTAGTTCACCGTGCCGCCGTACTTGGTGCCGCCGGAGACCTGGATGTCGCCCGGCGTGGTGATGAGCGGCGGCGTGAGGTCGGTGATCGTCACCGTGAACGACGTCGAGGCGGTGTTGAAGCCATCGGTGGTGGTGCACGTCACGGTGGTGTTGCCCACCGGGAACTTCGAGCCGCTGGCCGGCGAGCAGTCGACGGCCGGCGAACCGGCCACCAGGTCGGTGGCGGTCGGCTTCACGTAATCGACGAGCCGGCCGCCGATGGTGTTGCCCTCGAGGCTGATCGGCGCGACGGCCGTGAGCACCGGCTTCACCGTGTCGCGCACGGTGACGTTGAACGTGATCGGTGCCGAGGTGTTCGACGACTTGTCGGTGGCCGTGCATGACACCACGGTGGTGCCGATCGGGAACGCCGAACCGGAGCCCGGCGTGCAGGTTGCGATCACCGTCGCGTCACCGGCGTCGGTGATGACCGGGGTGAACGACACGAGCGTACCCGCCGGGCCGGTCGCCTCGGTGACGATGTCGGCCACCGGGGCGATGTTCGGCGGCGTGGTGTCGGCCACCGTCACCGTGAACGTCCCGGCGGCGGGGTTGCCCGCGGCGTCCTTCACCGTGCAGCTGACGGTGGTGGTGCCGATGGGGAAGGTGCTACCGCTGGCGGCCGAGCAGGTGGGGGTGACCACCGGGTCGGTTTCGTCGGTCGCCGTCACCGTGAACGACACGGCGGCACCGCCGGGGCCGGTGGCCTCGATCGGGCCGATGTCGGCCGGCAGCGTCAGGTTCGGCGCGAGTGCGTCGTTGACGTTGACCGTGAAGGCCAGGTTCACCGGCGGCACACCCGGCGAGCCGGGGATGACCACCTGGATCAGCTTGCCCGCACCCGCGTTGCCGATCGTGACCGACTTGACGTTGGACGGTGTGCCTGGGTCGTACGTCGTCTCGACGCCGTTCACCAACACCTTCGCCACGGGGGCCAGCGGGCCTCCGACGACGATCGTGATGCTGTTCGGTGCGTCGAACGTGTCCGGCCCGGTGCGCTGGCCGGAGACGATGACGGCGGTCTGCGACTGGGTGGCCGACGTGTTGCCGGCCGTGTCGGTCGCGTTGACGTTGGTCAGCGAGTAGCTCACGCCGCCGACGTCGACGACCGTGGGGGGCAGGGTGGTGCACGCCGGATCGACGCCAGAGGTCTCGTCGCTCGCCACGCACGTGGTGGGCGACAGCGTCTCACCCTGGCCGAGGATCTCGAGCCGCGGCTGCAGATCGGTGGTGGGCTTGACGGTGTCCTTCTTCACCTCGAGCGGCGGCGGCGCGATGTCGGTGCTGCCCGGCGGGGGTGTGAAGACGACCGTGTTGATGCCCTCGGGCACATCGAAGGGTGCGCCCGGGTAGGGCGTCGTCGTCGCCGGGTTGCCGTTCAGCGTGTAGGTGTAACCGTCGGCCTCCGTGGCCGGCACGCCGTCGATGTACAGGCCCACGCCGACGCCGCTCTGGTACCAGGCGTTGGCGACGGAGATGCCGGTGGTGACGATCGCCAGCGCCTTCGGCGAGGC
>JBMOGW010000194.1:0-6818 GCA_049318165.1 Ilumatobacteraceae bacterium | reverse complement strand
CGGTGCCGGTCGTCTCGGTGCCGGTCGTCTCGGACTTCGGTGCCGGACCGACGGTCACGGCGGCCAGCGAGGGCAGCGCAGCGGGTGCCTCGGCGAGCGCGGCGGGTGCCGTGGCGAGTTCGGCCGGCACCGTGGTGAGTGCGGCGGGGGCCGGAGCAGGCGTCGTCGCAGGTGCGGCAGACGCCATCGGGGCAGGAGCGGCGAGGTCGCCTGCCACCAGGCCCGCCGTCGCGACGGTGGCGACCGTTGCGGGCTGCTCACCGTCGCCCGCCGATGCGGGGGGTGACCCGGTGGGCGTCACCGCCGGCGGCACCGCGGGGATCACCGCCTGCAGCGATGCCAGGAGCATCGCGAATGCGTCGGCGGGCGCGTCGTCCTTCGGTGCCTTGGCCGAGGTGCTGCTGCGGGGCTCGATGTTGGTCGAGCTGGGAATGCTGATCGCGTCGGTCACGACTGGGCCTCCCGCGTGTGCCGCACACCGGCCACCTCGTCCATCTCGTGGTTCGCTCGACGAAGGTCCATCGCCGCCGTCGCCTCGGCTTCGCGTGCCGACAGACGCTCGGTCGCCTCGAGCCGCTGCGCCGTCGCTTCCCACGCGTGCATCTCGCTGCGCAGCTCGTCGGCGCGGCGTTCGGCGTGACTGCGGCGCAGTCGGGCGAGCGACAGCCCCGCCTGGATGTTGTGCTGGGCGGCGAGGAACATCGCTCCCTCCTGGGTGCCGGCGACATCGGTCGACGCGTCCTGCAACGACGCCCAGATCTGCTGCTCCGCGGCCGACGCGGCGGAGGCCCGGTAGCGGGCGCGTGCCACGGCGCCTCGCGCCACGCGCTCCTGCAGGCTGCGGATGCGCAGCAACGATTCCACGCGGCGCTCGCTCACGCAGGCGCTCCCACGATGCCGGCGAGCAGCCGGTGCGCCGTCAGCGCGTCCACCTCTTCCTCCACGCGCTGGCGGAGGAAGCCGTCGATCGGGTCGCGCAATGCCACCGCACGATCGACGGTCGGGTTGGTGCCGGGCACGTACGCACCGATCTCGATGAGGTCGCGCGCCTCGGCGTGGGCCGCCAGCAGCCGGCGGACCTGGTCGGCCACGGCGCGCTGCTCGCGAGTGGTGACCGCTCCGGTCACACGGGACACGGAGGCGAGCACGTCGATGGCGGGGTAGTGGTTGGCGTGGGCCAGCTTCCGGCTCAGCACCACGTGGCCGTCGAGGATCGATCGGGCGGCATCGGCCACCGGTTCGTTGTGGTCGTCGCCGTCGACCAGCACGGTGTAGATCCCGGTGATCGAGCCGACGGGCGAAGGCCCGGCGCGCTCGAGCAACTTCGGCAGCAGCGAGAACACGCTCGGGGGGTAGCCGCGGCTGGTGGGCGGCTCGCCGGCCGAGAGGCCGATCTCGCGCTGCGCCATGCAGAAGCGGGTGAGCGAATCCATCATCAGCATCACGTTGGCGCCCTGATCGCGGAACCATTCCGCCACTCGGGTCGCCGCGAACGCTGCGCGCAGACGCACCAGCGCCGGCTGGTCCGACGTCGCGATGATGATCACCGAACGGGCGAGGCCTTCCGGGCCGAGGTCCGCCTCGAGGAACTCGCGGACCTCGCGGCCGCGTTCACCGATCAACGCGACCACGTTGACGTCGGCCTCCGAGTTGCGGGCGATCATGCCCATCAGGGTCGACTTGCCCACGCCGGACCCGGCGAACACGCCGACGCGCTGTCCTCGCCCGGCGGGGATGAGGGTGTCCCACGCCCGGATGCCGAGCGACAGTGGCCGGTCGATGCGGGCGCGGTGCAGCGGGTGGGGCGCAGGGTGATGGATGTCGACCAGTTCGGCGGCCCGGCCGTCGGCGTCGACCAACGGGCCGAGATCGTCCAACGGAGCGCCCATCGCGTCGAGCACCCTGCCGAGCAGGCACTGCCCGACCGGCACGCACGGCCGTCGCTCGTCCGAGCGGACGCGAGCGCCGATGCGCACACCGGCCAGGTCGCCGTACGGCATGCAGCTCACCGACTGGTCGGTGAGGCCGACGACCTCGCCGGCCACCTCGGTGGTGCCATCGACGATCGCGACCGACGAGCCCAGTGCGAGGTCGAGACCGGCCACGTCGAAGCGCAACCCCACCACCCGCACCACCGAGCCGGTGACGCGGGGAGCGGCGGCGGCACGCATCCGTGTCACGGTCTGCGGCCACGATGCGCCGCGATCGAGTTGTTCGTTCAAACCAGTGAGCGGCATCGCTTCCTCGGTGTTCGGTGCCCGCTCCGTGGCTCCCTTCGCCGAACCGCTCCGTGGTTCGGTCTTCACGGTCCCGGGAGGAACCGATTGCGCACGCATCCTCAGGAGACGAACTCGTCGTTCCCTCGCGAGACGACGATCTGGCCGCTCTCCTCCAGTGCGCGGATGACGCGCACGATGGACCCCTGGGCTTCCTCGACGGCCGTCATTCGCACCGCACCGAGCATGACGATCTCTTCCTCGAGGTTCTGGCCGGCGCGCTCGGACATGTTCTTGGTGATCTTCGACTTCACCTCGGGGCGAACGCCCTTCAGCGCCATCGCCAGTTCCTTGGCGTCGACCTGACGCAGGATGAGCTGGATCGCCCGGTCGTCGAGGCTGACGATGTCCTCGAACACGAACATCCGCGATCGGACCGAGTCCGCGAGGTCGCTGTCGAACTCCTCGAGGCCTTCGAAGATGGACCGCTCGGTCGTGCGGTCGGAGCGGTTGAGGATGTCGATCAGCGTCTGCACGCCGTCGGCGTCGCCGTCGCTGCTGCTGTTGTTCTTCACGACCGACGAGATGCGCCGCTCGAGCAGCGACTCCACCTGAGCGAGTACCTCCGGCGCCGCTTGTTCCAGCGTCGCGATGCGGATCGACACGTCGCGCTGGAGGTCTTCCGGCAGGCCGCCGAGCACCATCGACGACTGCTCGGGGTCCATGTGGGCGAGCACGAGCGCAATGGTCTGTGGGTGCTCGGACGAGAGGAAGTTGAGCACCTGGCGCGGGTCGGCGTGGCGGAGGAACTCGAACGGCACCTTCACCATGGCGCTGCGCAGGCTCTCCATGATCTCCGCGGCGCGTTCGGCGCCCACCGCGGACTCGAGCAGTTGGCGGGCGGTTTCGATGCCGCCGCTCGCGAGCTGGACGTTGGCCGATGCGAGCGTGCGGAACTCGTCGAAGATCGCCTTCGTCTCCTCCTGGCGAACGTTGCCGGCGCGCACGATCTCGGCGGTGATCTGGGTGACCTCGGACTCGCCGAGCAGCGTGAAGATCTTCGACGCCGCGTCGTGGCCCAGTTGCATCACCATCACCGCGGCCTTGCGCGCGCCGCTGAGTCGCGCGGGCGAGTCGATCATCGGCGGGCCTCGCGGTCCTCGACGAGCCAGGTGCGCAGCACGTTGGCGACCTCCGCCGGGTTCTGCTCGGCGACGGTCATCAGTTCCTTCAGCTCGCGGGCGGCCGGGTCCAGCGCGAGCGTGGCAGGGGCGCTCGGCAGTGTGGCGGTCGCACCGGCGCCGACCCCGTACGTGACGCCGGCAGCGTCGCCGTACGTCGCGGTCACCGGCGCGGTTGCGGCGGCCTGCAGTTCGAGGTTGTGATGGGCGGCGCCCGCCTCGAGTTCGAGCGGCTCGGTGATGATCCGTCGCGCCCGGCGAGCGCTGAGGGCCCCGAGGCCGATCGCCAGCAGCACGGCCAGTGCGAGCGCACCGGTGCGCACCGTGTCCGAGAGGTTGTCGCCCTGGAACGGGCCGGTGTCGGTGGCCGTGGTGTCGCCGGCCGGCAACTCCGCCTTCGGTGCGAACGCCAGACGCGTCACCTGCAACGTGTCGCCGCGCGTCTCGTCGAACCCGATCGCCGCCTTCACCGTCGACTCGATGGCCGTCGCCTGGTCGGCGTCGACGGCGGCGGCATCGAGGACCACTGCGACGTGCAGCCCGGTGAGGGTGCCGGGCGTCTCGGCGACCTGCTCCACCTTGCGGTCGTTCCCGAAGGTCTGGGTGGTCTGCGACTTGTCGTACTTGTCGGCGGCCGACCCCGGCTGCGCAATCGTCGCGCCATCGGGTCCGAGCACGCCGGTACTGGCGGCGGCACCGGTGCCCTCGAAGGTCTCCGTCGCCTCCGAGGACGACTGGATGACGCCCGGTCCCTTCTCGCCCGTCTGCTCGTCGAACGGGCCGAACGTCTCCGAGGTCGTGGTCCGCTGGGCGAGGTCGAGCGCGGCCTTCACGCTCACCGACATGCTGTCGGGTCCGGCGACCGGGGCGATGAGGGCGACGATGTCGCGCTGCACGCCCTGCTCGTACGATTGCTCGGCCTTGGCGCGGGCGGTTGCGGCGCTGCCGCCGCTGGCTCCACCCTCCGGACTCGACAGCAGGGTGCCGGCCGCATCGACGACGGTGACGTCAGCCGGCTTGAGATCCTTCACCGACGCGGCGACGAGGTGGACGACCGCCTGCACGGTCTCGTCGGTGAGCACGTCGTCGCCGCGCGTCGCCAGCATCACCGAAGCCGTCGGGCGTGCCGGCTTGTCGGTGAACAGCGGCTCGTCGGGGAGCGCGAGCCGCACGGTCGCCTTGGTGACGCCGTCGATCGACTTCAGCGTCTTCGCCAGCTCGCCCTCCAGGGCACGCTGGTAGTCGACGCGCTGCTTGAACTCCGACGTGGTGATGCCCTGCTGGTCGAGCAGCGCATAACCGTCGTTCTGCTCGGGCAGGCCCTGGGCAGCCAGCGAGATGCGGATGTCGTACACCTTGTCGTTCGGAACGAGGACGGTGTGGCCGCTGTCGGTCAGCTGGTACGCGATGCCTTCGGACGTGAGCTGATCGACGACGGCGGACGCATCGGCGGCCTCGAGATCGGTGAAGAGAGGTGTCATCATCGGCTTCGCGGCGCTGCCGCGCAGCACGACGCCCACGGCGACGACTGCGACCACGGCCGCGCCGATGCCGATCTTCTGCATCGGCGTGAGTCGGCCTGCGACCTCGCGCACGCCCGTCAGTCCTGCGGATCGTCCTGCCATGTCAGACCTGCATGCCCATGATGTCGCGGAACGCCTCGAGCGCCCGGTTGCGGATGGTCACCGTCAGCTGCGTCATCAGCTGGGCCTCGGTCGACGCCATCGTCAACGCCTGGATGGAGCTGAGGTCGCCGGTGGCGGCCTGGACCGCCAGCGAGTCGGCCTTGTTCTGGCTGGCCGCGAGCTGGTCGAGCATGTTGCCGAACTGCCCGACGATCCCGTTGCCCGAGCCGGACGCAGCGGGCGCACCGACCGTGTCGGTGCGGGTCATGGGGGCGAGCGCTCGGGTGGCGCTGATGGGAGGGATCGAGAGCGCCATCGTCACTTCCCGATCCCGAGCAGCGTCTCGTATGCCTCGCGGGCCCGTTCGAAGGTGTTGACGTTCGCCTGGTAGCCCCGCTGCGCGAGCTGCATGAACACCATTTGGTCGGACAGGTCGACGGCGGGCCGGCGCACCATGCCGTTCGCATCGGCCAGCGGGTGGTTGGGCTCGTACGTGACCCGACCGTTCGGGTCGCCGAACTGCACCCCGGCCACCATGGCCCCGGCACCCTGCCCGTACTGCCCGCCCGGCACCTCCTGCGCGGTCACGAAGCGTTCGCGGAACGCCGGCTGGTCGGTCGTGGTGACGTTGTCGATGTTGGCGACGTTGTCGGCCACGGCGTTGAGCCAGGTCTTGTAGACCCCGATGCCGCTGGTGGCGACGCCGAGGATGGAGAAGGTCGAGGACGACACGGTCAGGCTCCTGTGATCGCCGTGCGCAACACGGCGTACTTGCTGTTGAGGGCTTGGACGACGAGCCGCTGCGCGAGCACGTTCTCGGAGGCGGCGAGGAGTTCGAAGTCGATGTTGACGTTGTTGCCGTTCAGGCGCGTCGCCGCGAGGGACCTGCCGACGCTGATCCCGGCGCGGGAGGGATCGCCGGCCGCCATCGCAGAGCGGAGGCTGTCCTCGAACGACACGGTGCGGGCGAGGTAGCTCGGCGTCTCGACGTTGGAGATGTTGGAGGTGATGGCCTCCTGTCGCACCGCGAGGCCATCGACGGCGGCACGCAACGCGTCCATGGTGACGTCGTTGATGCCCCGCCCGTCGGCTGCGCCCACGCCGGTCAGCAGGCTCACGACCAGTCCTCCGTCAGGCTCGGTCCGGTCAGGCCGGCGACGACGGCGCGGACACGCTCCATTGCGCCCTCCACCTGGAGGTCGATGCGGGCCGGGCCGACGTCGAGCACGCACCTGCCGCGGCCGATGCCGGTGTCGGACACCACGCGTGAGCCATCCGGCAGGTCGACGTCGTCGAGGGCGGCGCGGACGACGTCGACGTCGTCGGGGTGGACCTTGACGATCGTGATGTCCCGGCGCGGAACGAAGCGGAGCGCATCGTGCAGCGCAGCGACGACGGCGCCGGGCTGCTCGAGCGCCCATCCGAGCACGGCCTCAGCGAGCTCGACCGCCAGTTCGCACGCGGCACGCTCGAAGTCCCGCAGCGCCAGCGTCTCGCGTTCGTCGAACCGTAGTGCGGCCTCCCGCAACGCCTTCGCCGCGGCATCGGCGGTGTCGATCGATCGGCTCAACCGAGCGCGCAGCTCGGCCGCTTCCTGGCGGGCGATCTCCATCCCCGCCTGTCGACCGTCGGCGATCGCTCGTTCGTGCGCCTCGAGGAGCGCGTCGTGGCGCGAACTCGAGCTGAGCGCCCCCTGGAGTGGCGGCGCGGTGAAGGGCACGATGCGGGGTGGTGCAGCGAGGGCCTCGCTGCCGGACGTGGGCGGTGTGGGGGTCACCAGCACTCGTCGACTCCTG
>JBMOGW010000193.1:0-6886 GCA_049318165.1 Ilumatobacteraceae bacterium | reverse complement strand
CTCGAGCGATCGTGGCCCTGGTGATCGCCGGCAGCGGTGTGCTGCTGGTGATGCGTAGCGGGCACACCCACGCACACGAGCACCGACGCCTGACGAGCGCGGCACGTCCGACGTGACGGACGACCCATGGACACCGATACCCCATGGGGTATACTCAAGGCAGAGAACACAACGCCGACGACGCCACGACCCCGACAAGCGGTGTGGCCGACGAGGCGCCGATCCGTCGGACCGCGAGGCCCGCGCGAACCGACCCCTCACCGGACGGACGATCACCGGCATCGACCGAGAAGGTGCACCATGACCCGCAGGACCACCGCCATCATCATCGGCGCCGCAGCGACCGCAATGCTGTCGTTGGGCGCCGTCGCCTACGCCGCCTCCGGCGGGAACGGCCCGTGGCGCCACCTGAAGGGTGGCGGCATGCACAGCCAGGGAATGGGCAGCGGCAGCGCGGCCGACATGAGCGGCCGCATGGGTGACATGAACGGCACCGGCATGCACGGTCAGGGCTGGATCGTGCCGGCGGCCACCGGCGGGTCCGTCGACTCGACCGAGCGCGACGGCTTGCTGCGCATGGTGGAGGAGGAGAAGCTCGCCCACGACGTGTACGTCACGCTCGGCGACAAGTGGGACGTGCAGATGTTCGACCACATCGCGTCGGCGGAGACGCAGCACGAAGCAGCCGTGCAGACGCTGCTCGGCCGCTACGGCATCGCCGATCCGACAGCCGGCGAGGGCGTCGGTGAGTTCACGAACCCGGCGTTCGACTCGCTCTACGCCCAGCTCGTCGCCGACGGCAACGTCTCCCAGGACGCGGCGTTCCAGGTTGGTCAGCAGGTCGAGCAGCTCGACATCGACGACCTCGAGTCCAGGATGGCGACGACCGACAACGCCGACATCACCGCGGTCTACCAGCACCTGCTCGCCGGGTCACAGCACCACCTGCAGGCGTTCACCATGATGCTCGAAGGCTGAGGCGATGGGCGGCCGGCACCACTCGCAAGAGGGGTGCCGGCCGTCGGCGTTCCGCCGACGCGGTGACGCCATGCGCCGTCAGTTCTTGACGACGAACGTCTGGCGGCCTGCGCCACCGAGCAGCACGGACACGAGGATGCCGAGCGGCAGCGTGCCCCAATAGCTGAGTCCGGTACCGAGGTTGCCGAGGAACAACATCAGCAGCCACGTCGCCGGGAACGTGGCGAAGAGCAGTACGAACAGACCGACGAGCAGTGCCTTGATCATTGGTTTCCCTCCCGTGGCGCTCCCCTGGGCGCACCCGGCGAGCGTAGGGCGGGGACCTGCATCGTGGCGCGGACCGTCCTCCGGGAACGGTTGGTCCGTCACCTTGAATTCGCATCGCGACGGCGAGCGTTCACCCGGTGGACCACCCACGGCCAACCCGTGGTCATCTGCGCCCGTCACCCTGAGTGGCGCGCCTGCCTCGGCGCGCATCCCCACAGAGAGGACAACTCCGTGCTCCAACAGCGAGTCGCACGACACGGCACCCGTAGTCGCCGACTGGCGGCCATCTGCCTGGCCGCCACCGGCATCGTCAGCACCGTCACCCTGTCGATCGGGCCGTCGTCGGCCTCGGCAGTCCTTCCCGCCGGGAGCCTCCCCGCCGGCACCATCACCCTCACGTCGCTCGGCGGCACCTCCTTCCGCATCGCCGTACCGGCGGCGGCGGCATGCCCCGGCGACTCCGCGACGCAGGGCAACCAGTACTTCTGGTCCACCTTCCTCACGGGCTCCGGCGTCGACATCACGCAGGCCACGTTCAACGGCCCCGGCGGGATCACCGGGCCGGCGAGTGCACAGGTCGACTACCTCTACTCGCTCAGCCAGCCCGTGTTCGACCAGAACACGGCCATCACGACCGGCGCGGTCGTCGGCCTGCCGAACAGCTTCGACTTCAGCATTTTTCCGGCCAACTACCTGAACGCCAGCGACTACCAGCTCGGCGTCGCCTGCACCAAGGGCGGCGCTGTCGAGCGCTACTGGGCGACCAACGTGCAGTTCACCAAGAACGGCTCGGGACTCGTCACCGGGTTCTCGCTGCTGTCGGTGGCGCCGTCCGCCCCGACGGTGAGCGCGTCACCGACCGTCGGCATCAGCGGCCAGATCAGTGGCACGATCGTCCCCGTCGTCGGCACACCGCCGGTCACCTCGTACAGCGTCACGGCCACCCCGGCCGTCGGCAGCCCGGTGTCCGTGACCGTCACGCCGCCGTCGACGAGCTACCAGTTCACCGGCCTCACCAACGACACGCTCTACACGATCACCGCCACGGCAACGAACACCGTCGGCACGTCGGCCGCCTCGGCGGGCGTCACGGCGACGCCCTTCGCCGCAGCGGCACCGACCGCACCCACTGTCGTGTCGCCGCTGACGGTCGGCGTGAGCGGCCGCATCAGCGGCTCCATCACCCCCGTCACCGCCACCCCGGCCGTGACGTCGTACACGGTGACCGCAACCCCGGCAGCTGGCAGCCCCGTCTCGGTGACGGTCACCCCGCCGGCGACGACCTTCCAGATCAACGGCCTCACCAACCGCACGCTGTACACGGTGACCGTCACGGCCACGAACACGGTCGGTACCTCCAGCGCCTCGGCCGGCGTGACCGCCACGCCGTACGTGGCCAATGCAGCCCCGATCGCCGTCTCGGCCGGCGCAGCCCACAGCTGCGCCTCGCTCACTGGCGGCACGGTGCGCTGCTGGGGCTCGAACACCAAGGGCCAGCTCGGCAATGGCACCCTCGTCGCGAGCACCGCTCCGGTGGTGGCCTCGGGTCTCACCGGCGTGACCCAGATCTCGTCGGGTGACCTGTACAACTGCGCCGTCACGGGCGGCAAGGTGAAGTGCTGGGGCGACGGCGCCACCGGCCAGCTGGGCAACGGTTCGCTCACCACCAAGAGCACCCCGACGTTCGTCACCACGGCCGGCACCACGGCGCTGACCGGCGTGACGAAGGTGGCCACGGGCACCGGCTTCGCCTGTGCACTGCTGACCCCCGGTGTCAACGGCACCGTCCGCTGCTGGGGCCTGAACTCGAGCGGCCAGCTCGGCGACGGCACCACCACCCTGCGGACCCGGCCGGTCGCGGTGAAGGCCAACGCGACCACGGTGCTCAAGGGCGTCACCAACATCGCTGCGGGCGGCGCGACGGCATGCGCTCAGCTGACGACGGGTGCCGTGCGCTGCTGGGGTCTCAACACCAGCGGCCAGCTCGGCAACAACACCCTCGTGAACGCCAAGCTTCCCGTGGCCGTCACCGGCATCAACGGCGTGGCGCTGAAGGCCACCAGCATCGCCGTCGGGGCCAACTTCGCCTGCGCCCGTCTCACCACCGGCGCCGTGCGCTGCTGGGGCAACAACGCCAGCGGCCAGCTCGGCAACAACACGACGACGACCAGCAAGGTGCCGGTGGTGGTGAAGACCTCGGCCGCCGCCAACCTGGCGGGCGCCACGAGCGTCCAGGCCGGCAGCAACTTCGCCTGTGTCGTCCGCGGCACCGGCACCGCTGCCCGCGTGTCCTGCTGGGGCAACAACGCCAACGGCCAGCTCGGCATCGGCTCGACCACCAACACCAAGGTGGCCACGGCCCTCACCAGCACCACGGTCAACGGCATCAAGGCGCTGGCGCTCGGCACCACCCACGCTGTGGCCGTCGTGCCCAGCACGGTGCGCACGCCGTCCGACGTGGCCGGCTGGGGCCGCAACGCCAACGGCCAGCTCGGCGTGAGCGGCACCCCGAAGACGTCGCCGACGATCGCCATCCTGGTGTGACCTCGCACTGACGCAGCCTCGAGGGCGGTCCTGGCTTCGGCCGGGGCCGCCCTCGTCGCGTCAGGTGCCCAGTCGCGCCAGACTCGCGAGGGCGTCGAGCCGGTTCGGCGCGGAGGGAGCGCCATGCACCTGGCACAGGTGACGGTCATCGTCGACGACTACGACACGGCCATCGAGTTCTTCGTCGACGCGTTGGGCTTCGAACTGGTGGAGGACAGCCCGGCGGAGACGAATGCCGGGCTACCCAAGCGGTGGGTCGTCGTGCGGCCGCCGGGCGCCGCCACGGGACTGCTGCTGGCGCGGGCCGAGGGCGAACAGTCGTCACGCATCGGCGACCAGTTCGGGGGACGGGTGGGGCTGTTCCTGCGCGTCGACGACTTCGATGCACAGCACGCCCGGATGCTGGCGCACGACGTCACGTTCATGGAGGCGCCTCGCCATGAGCCGTACGGCACCGTCGCCGTGTTCCGCGACGTCGCCGGCAACCTGTGGGACCTGTTGGGCCCGCCTCCGGCCGTGTGACCGTCAGGCGTTCGGGGCGACCGGGCGCGCCGCGGCGCGGTTGATGCGGCGAACGGTGATCGCTTGCATCGTCAGCAGCACGACCGCGACGGCGGCGACGAGCACGGCACCCGCCATCCAGCGGCCCGCCACGCAGGCGGCGCCGACGACACCGATGGCGACCAGGCGCTCGATCGCCAATCCATGCACCGATCGCCACTGCATCGCCAGCAGACCGCCGACATACGCCACGGCGGACAGCGTGAGCATCCATCGGTCGTGTGCGCCGAGCGCGTCGAGCGGGTGCTGCACCACGTGCTTGGCCACCACCGCATAGGCGACGACGCCGACGACCAACGGGAAGTGCCCGAACGAGAACACGTCGCGGGCGAAGCGCCCCCGGTCCGCGCCCGACATCTCGCGCAGGCGGTGCTCGGTGACCTGCGGAATGAACGCGAAGTAGGTCCACCACATCGCGCATGCCACCGCGACCGCGGCGAACAGGCCGGCGACCGTGGACCAGCTGAGACCGACCTCGGTGGCCGTCGCCCCGGAGGCGACGAGCACCTCGCCGAGGGCGATGATCACGAAGAGTGCGTGGCGCTCGGCGAAGTGCACAGGGTCGATGCGCCACTCGCCAGCGGTGCCGGCGCTGACGGCACCGACGAGGTGCAGTGCGAGGGCCACCAGCCACAGCACCACACGCGCCGTTCCGGGCAGCAGGCCACCGATGAGCACGATGGCGGGGGCCACCACGGCGAACATCGCGTAGCGCACGAACGCCGACCACGTGTCCGGGTGCGAACGCGCCACCGTGCCCTGGATGGCCAGCACGATCAACACGATGCCGAGGTTGGTGAGGCCGAACACCCATCCGCCGTCGCCGAACACGGTCGGAATGGCCACTGCGTTGAGCAACGCGACGGGGATGATGCACAGCACCAGCACTCGGGTGGCGCGCACGGCCTGCAGGTCGATGGCCGAGCCCGCCCACGTGAACTGCGACCACTGCCACCACACCAACCACGTGATCAGCAGACCCCGGCCCAGACCGGCGACCGTGGGGTTGGACGCGATCAGCGAGGCGATCTGCGTGATCGCGAAGACGAAGACGAGATCGAGGAACAGCTCGAGGTTCGTCGCGTGGCGTTCGCGTTCAGCCGCGCTGTCGGCATCGGGCCCCTGCGCGCCGGCCGCGTCGGTCACGCGGTCTCCCGGCGGATCGACGCCGCGCGGGCGTGGGCGCTGAACCCCTCGTGCTCGCTCATCGCGAGGATCGTCGGCGTCATCCGTTCCAGCGCGACGGCGTCGGCCTTGGCGACCGCCGTGCGCTTCAGGAACGCCTCGGCGGTGATGCCGCTGCTGACGTGCGCGAAGCCTCCGGTGGGCAGGCTGGCGGGGCAGCCGATCACGAAGTTGCCGGCGCTGAACAGCGTGTGCTGGCCGACGAGGATCTCGCCGGCGTTCACCAGCACGTCGAGCACCTCGTGTTCCACCTCGGCGGCGACGGCCAACTGCAGGTGCTCGGGCGCCCAACGGTTGGCGACCGCGGCGGCCTCGGCGAGGTCGCCCACGAGCACACAACCGCCGTTCGGGCCGAGGGCGGCACGGGCCGCCTCGGCGCGGGCGGCGGGCAGCTCGGCCAGCTGCTGTTCGAGGTGCAGGTCGATCGCGTCGGCGAGCGCCGCCGACGGCGTGATCAGCAGCACGGCGGAGTCGGTGCCGTGCTCGGCCTCGTTCAGCAGGTCGGCTGCAGCGAAGCGCGGGTCGGCCGAGTCGTCGGCGATCACCACGCTCTCGGTCGGGCCGAGGATCATCATCGTCGCCACGCCGTACCGCTGCATCTCGACCTGCGCGCACGCCACGGGCGGGCTGCCGGGGCCGACGATCTTGCGCACCTGCGGAATGGTCTTCGTGCCGAAGCCCAACGCCGCGACACCGGCCGGGCCGTTGACGCGGAAGACGTCGGTGATGCCCAGCTTGCGACACACCACCAGCACGGCCGGATCGATGCGGCCGCTGCCATCGGGCATCGGCGGCACCACCAGTGCCACCTGCGGGACGCCCGCCACCACCGCGGGCACACCGAGCTGATACGCCACGCTCGGGTAGCTGGCCTTGCCGCTGGGCACGAAGAGACCGACCGACGTGATCGGTGTGACCTTCTCGCCCACCGTCAGGCCCGGCTCGCTGGTGAAGCTCCAGTCGTGCGCGCGCTGCATCAGTTGCTCGTTGAACGCGCGCAGGTGCGCGATGGCGTCGTCGATCGCCGCGTCCACCTCCGGCGCCACTGCGGCGGATTCGAGCTCGTCCGCGGTCGCCTTCAGCTGGTGCGGTTCGAGCGTCACCCGGTCCCAGTCGCGCAGCGCTCGGCACACGGCCTCGTCGCCGTGGACACGCACGTCATCGATGATGCGGCCGATCGACGCCTTCAGTGTCTCGTCGAAGATCGCCTCCAGGCCGCGGGCGCACAGCGCCACGCGTGCGGCTTCGTCCATCGTCGACCACGTCATCCGTCGCATCACGGGCATGGGCCGACGCTATCGGGCGGCGCGCGGCCCGGCCACGGGCCCCCGGGCCGGGCCTGCAGAACTTA
>JBMOGW010000192.1:0-6896 GCA_049318165.1 Ilumatobacteraceae bacterium | reverse complement strand
AAGCCGGCGGTGACCACGACGACCAAGCCGCCGGTCACGACGACGACCGCCCCGCCTGCGAGGAAGTGGCAGTTCGTGCCCCCCGTGCTGGCCTACAACTCGGTGCTCGTCGGCCGACGGCTCCCGGCGGGTCAGCCGGTGCCCGTGTCGATCGCCTCGCTGCCGGGCGTCGACCCCTCCACCACCGGCGTGCTCGTCCGGGTGGTGGCGCGCAACATCACCGCCGCGGGCTCGCTGTCGCTGCACGCCTGCGGGTCGGCCTCCGCGCCGGCGTCCCTCTCGTTCAGCGCTGACCACGTGGCGGCGGCGGTGGTGACGGTGCCGGCGTCGAAGGGTTCGTTCTGCGTCACCGCGAGCACCTCCGTGGACGTCCGCATCGCGGTGATCGGGCAGCGCCGGGTGAGCGGCGTCTCGAGCGTCGCGGCGGCATCGCACACCGTCCTCGACGACCTGCGCGTGGTCGCCGGGCGCACCGTGTCGTTGTCGCCGGCCGTGCTCGGCCAGGCCGCCGGGTCGGCCGGCGTGTCGCTGAAGGTCACGCTGCGGGCGCCGACGAGTGCCGGCAGCGTCGGCATCGGCGCCTGCGGTGGCACCCCGTGGATCGTGGCGTTCCCCGCCGCGCCGACCCAGACCTACACGCTGGTGGTGCCGAACGGATCGTCGTCGCTCTGCGTCACTTCCTCGGTCGACGCGAACGTGACCGTGGCGGTGACCGGGCACTGGATGCCCTGAGGAGCGGTCAGCGCAGCTCGTGCGCCATGAGGATCACCTCACGGGCGAACGGGTCGAGCTGACGCTTGGCGATCCGCTCGGTGAGGTTGATGGCCATCGACGGGTCGTCCACCATGCGGCTCCAGCGGATGTATCCGCCGAGGATGCCGATCACCCGGTCGTCGACCGACTCGTTGTGCACCATCACCTTCGTGCTGGCCTCCAGCAGGCCGCTCAACTCGGTGTAGAAGCTCTTCAGCCACAGCCCCAGGTCGTCGGTGCCGGTGAACGGCCGGTGGAGGTACGGCATGCCCAGCTCGTCGTAGTTGTGCAGGTTGTGCGGCGCCGGGATGATGCTGATGACCATGCCGAAGCCGTTCTCGCGCAGCCAGATGATCTCTTCCTGACGGCGGACGCGACGATGATTGTCGCCGTAGCCGCCGGGGCGCTCACAGACCGCCAGCTTGTCTTTCATGAACCACGTGAAGTTGCGCGGCGTGATGCCGAGCGCCCACTTCCCGCGCAGCCTCGGCGGCATCGCGCGCTCCTCCCAGGTCGGGTGCTTGTCGCACCAGGCTACTCCCTGGGCGGGCCGTCGGGCGAAGGCGTCGGGGACGGTCGTACCGACAATCGCTGCTGGTGTCGCTCGACCCGGCGACCCTGGCCGATGTCGGTGGCGCCGGCGTCGCCCGCTGCGACGGCGAGCACCCGTGCCACGGTCGCCGCATCCGGCGGGTGGGTCGTGGTCAGCCAGCGGCGTACCGCTCGCCGAGCCACCGCCGTGGGTGCCGCGGCGAGGGCTTTCGCGTCCGTCGGGTCCAGGTCGGTGGCCAACGCGTCGAGCAGGTCGGCCTCGTCGCGGGCCAGGTCGGCCTGCCGGGCGAGCACCGGCACCACGTCGCGTTGGGCGATGTCGTCGAGCAGTGGCAGCAACTCGTGGCGCACCCGGTTGCGGCGGTGTCGTGGGTCGTCGTTCGACGGATCGCGAACCACGTCGATGCCGAGGGCAGCGCACAACGCCACCGTCTCCGCTCGCCGCAGGCCGAGGATCGGGCGGTTCGGGCCCGGTCGCATCGCGCCCAGTCCGCTCGCTCCCGCCCCGCGCAGCAGGTTGAGCAACATCGTCTCCGCCTGGTCGTCGGCCGTGTGCCCGGTGAGCACGTCGGCCGGCAGGGCGGCGTAGCGCGCGTCACGCGCTCTCGCCTCCAGGTTCGGGCCGTCTGCCACCTGCACGGTCACGGCGCGGAACCCGGCGCCCAGCCGTGTGGCCAGCCGGGCCACCACGTCGGCCTCGCCGGCCGACCCGACGCGCAGTCCGTGGTCCACGTGCACCGCGGTCGCGCGGCAGCCCGCCGCAACCGCGAGCACCAGCAAGGCGGCCGAATCAGGCCCGCCCGACACCGCACAGGTCACGTCGGTGCCGGCGGGTGGGAACGTGCAGCGCCCGAGCAGCGTCTCGACCTCGTCGCGCGATGCCGGGTCAGCCGACAACGGGAGCCGTCCGCTGCAGCCAGAGTTGGGGGGAGCGGACCTCCTCCAACGTCGGGAGGAACTCCGGTCCACGCCAGGCCCGGTCGACCACGCGGTCACCCTCCGCCGCCTCGACGATGGCGATGAAGCGCGCGCCCGCGGCGTACTGATTCAGCTTCGCCTCCACGCCGGCGAGGCGCATCACGGACCGGCTGAGCGGGTTGGCGTTCCGCCTGCGTTCGCGCAGAATGCGCTCGAACCGGCCGGCGTTCGGCACCATCCCGCCGGCGGCGCGGGTCATGGTCACGTCGCCGTGGCCCTCGAGCAGCGACATCATCCCGCTGATGCTCGACATCACCGCCTTCTGCTCGGGCGTCCCGACGAGGCCGAGCACGCCGGACTCGCGCAGTTGCGAGCTCGCCTCGCGGCGGTTGCGCAGCGCGGATCGCATCGCTGCGACGAACGCGTTGAGGTCGGGATTGGCGAACGAGAGGCTCTGTGCCACCAGCCCGGTGAAGTGGTCGCGCATCCACGGCACGCCCGTGAACTGTGCGCGGTGGGTCAGTTCGTGCAACAGCACCCAGGTGCGGAACTCGGCGGGGTCGAAGCCGTAGCGCTGCTCGATGTCCGCCATGTTCGGCCCGACGAGGTACACCGCGTCGTCCTCCGGGGCTTTGCCGACGAGGATGTCGTACTGGCCGAGCACGCGGGTGCTCATCCAGCCGAGCAGTGCGCCGACCTCGGCGCCGGCGATCTGACGGCCGATGCCGGCTGCGGTGGGCGAGGCCTTGGTGCTGTCCGCCCACTGGTCCAACAGCGGCGCGAGCAGCGTGCGGAAGGACTGCAGGTTGGCGCGGATCCACGTCGGCCGGTCGACGAACTGCACGGTGGCCGGTCCGTGCGGCGGACGCAGCCCTGTGACGGCCTCGATCGCGTCCTCCACGTCGGCGACGGGCGCGAGCGAAATCGGCTCGCGGAAGGCCGCCGACGCCGGAGCAGGACCCTTGCGGCGTGCCGCGACGGAGAGGGCCACCCGTTCGGCGCGGTCCCAGTCGATGGGGCTCTGCGCCGCCGTCATGTGGCGATGTTCAGTCCTCGGTGCGGTTGCGGCCGCTCGGGTACTGCGGGCGGACGACGTTCTTGATGTAGCCGGCGATGAGCCCGACGACGGCGAGACCGCCGACGATCGCGAGCAGAAGGCCGAGCCACCAATGGAAGATCACCGCGAGCATGCGCACAGCGTAGCGAGCGGGAGCGGTGCTGCGCCCAATTCACGGATCCGGGCTGTGGGGCGGGCGGCAGCGAGGCCGCGGTGCGGCAGGTCAGGCCGGTTCGTCGGCGCCGGCGCCGGTCAGGTCGTCGGCGACCTCGTCACCGAAGCAGGCCGCGATGCGGTCCATCAGGCCGGGCGGCAACTCGTCGTTCGAGCACTTCTGACGGATCACCGTGCGCAGCTCGGCGTGGAAGTCGTAGGCCTGGAGACAGTCCATGCAGCTGCCGAGATGGTCGTGGATCGACGCCTGGGCCTGCTCGCTCAGTTCGCCGTCGAGGAACGTCTCGAGCTCGCGCAGTGTTTCGTTGCAGTCAGCCATCGCCGCGTTCTTCCGGGTCCGACGCGGGCGTGCTGATCAGCCCACGTTCCGTTGCGAAATCGGCCAACGCCTTCTGCATCGCTTTTCTTCCCCGATGCAGGCGCGACATGACCGTGCCGATCGGGATGTCGAGCATCTCCGCGATCTCCTTGTACGAGAAGCCCTCGACGTCGGCCAACATCACCGGCATCCGGAAGTTCTCGGGCAGGTTCTCGAGTGCCGCTTTCACCTCGTCGTCGGTGAACAGGTCGAAGAGTGTGTCCTCGGCGCTGCGTGCCGCCTGGTCGACGTTCGCGATGCGGCGGAACAGGTAGAGATCCTCGACGTCGTTGAGTTCGGTCTCCTGCACCCGGCGCTGCTTCGAGCGGTACGAGTTGATGTAGGTGTTGGTGAGGATGCGAAACAGCCAGGCCCGCAGGTTGGTGCCTTCCTCGAACCCGTGGAAGCCGCGGTAGGCGCGCAGGTAGGTCTCCTGCACCAGGTCCTCGGCGTCGGCGCGATTGCGCGTCATGCGCAGCGCGGCCGAGTACAGCTGGCCGGCGTGTTGCATCGCCTCCTGGGTGAACTGCGCCCGATCTGCCATCGCCCGGCACCCTACCCGCCCACCCCCGACCTCGCCCCTCGACCCCGGGGGCCCGGTTCATGTCGTCGGTTTTCCGGAGGGTTTCCGGAAATCGAATGACGTGAAGGGGTCAGGAGTCGGTGGGGGTGTGGTCGCGGGTGGCGACGAACTCGTCGATGCCGCTGACGAAGCGCTCGAGCATCTCGGCCAGCACGGGCAGCTCGCGGTTGCGGTAGTGGCCGAGGATGAAGGTCATCATCTCGCTGCGCCGCTCGGCCACCTGGGCGTGCCGGCGGCGGCCCTCCTCGGTGATGGCCACCTCCACCACGCGGCCGTCCTCCGTGCTCGGACGTCGTTCCGCCAGCCCGGCCCTTTCCAACCGTTGGATCGCGCGAGTCGCGGTGGACGGGTCGACGCGCAGCGCATCGGCGAGTTCGCTCATCCGCCACGACGGCTGCGAGGCGAGCAGGTCGAGGCTGTCCATCTGCCCCTGCTCGACGCCGTCGTCGGTGTCGGTGCGGTACATCCAGTCGCGCAGGCCGGCAGCGGACGCGCCGCGGCGCATCTCTCGCCACGCCAGGCCGATGCGCACGGCGAGTTCGTATGCCTCGAGGTAGCGAGGATCGTCGGGAGGGATGGCCGTCATGGGTGGCGTTAGGGTAGCCACGATGGACGACGCCGTCGGCAGCGCAGGTACCGGCCCCACCACACCGCTCGATGCGCTGCAGGTGATGGCGTCGAGCGACGTGATGATCTCCGACACGCTGCGGCACATCGAGATGTACACGATGCGCGGGTTGCTGACCGTGCTGTGGCACGAGCCGCCGGTCGATGCACCGCGTCGCCCCGGTGCGCTGGTGCTGTGCGGCGGCGCGATGGGCGGTCTGCTCGGTCCCGGCGATGCGCTGTACCACCGGCTCGGCGTCGAGTGGTCCGCTCGAGGCGTGCCCGTGCTGCGCATCAGCTACCGCAAGCCGAACGACCTCGACATGTGCAGGGTCGACATGGCCGCTGCGGTGCAACTCGCCGTCGGCGGGGCGGGCGCCGACAAGGTGGTGCTGATGGGGCACAGCTTCGGCGGCGCCGTGGCCGTCGGGGTCGGCGTCGGGTTGAACGACATGACCGCGGGGGTGGCCACGTTCGCCACCCAGTCGGCGGGCTGCGAGCTGGCGGCCGGGCTGCGCGGCGTACCGCTGCTGCTGTTCCACGGCGAGCGCGACGAGATCCTGCCGATCCAGGCGAGCGAGATGGTGCAGTTGATCGCCGGCTACGGCGACCTCGTTCGCCTGCCGGGCGACGGTCACCTGCTGGCCAAGAGCGACGAGATCATCTGGGAACGCCTGGAGGAGTGGCTGCCGCCGCTGGTGCTGGACGCGCCGACCACCGATGACACCGCGACCGGCGACTGATCAGTGCTGCTTCGGCAGCGCCTGCTTGGCCTTGTCGACCAGGTGCGCCGGCAGCACGTCGTAGTGGTGATGGTGGGCGTCGAACTGGCCGCGACCACCGGTCATGGAGCGCAGGTCGATCACGTAGCGGCTGATCTCCGCGGTCGGCACCAGCGCCTCGATCACCTGCTCGCCCCACTCGTTGGTGGCACTGCCCTGCACGCGGCCGCGACGTGAGTTGATGTCGCTCATCACGTCGCCCTGATAGGTGGACGGGACGGTGACGGTGAGCAGCGAGACGGGCTCGAGCACCACCACGCCGGCGGCCTCCATGGCTTCCTTGAAGCCCTGCGACGCAGCGGTCTTGAACGCCATCTCGCTCGAGTCGACCGAGTGGTACTTGCCGTCGAAGCACTCGACGGCGACGTCGACGACGGGGAAGCCGTGGACGCCGCCCTTCAGCATCGTCTCCTCGACGCCCGTCTGGACCGCAGGGATGTAGTTGCGCGGGATCGACCCGCCGACGGTGACGTCCTTGAACTGGAAGCCCTCGCCGCGGGGCAGCGCGTCGACGCGTAGGTTCACCACGGCGAACTGGCCGTGACCGCCCGACTGCTTCTTCACCTTGCCCTCGGCCTCCGCCCTGCCGGCGACGGTCTCGCGGTATGCCACCTGCACCGGCGCGATGTCGACGTTCACGCCGTACTTGCGCGCGATGCGATCGATCGTCACCTGGATGTGCGTGTCACCCAGGCCGCGCAGCACCGTCTGGCGAGTCTCCTCCACACGGTCGACGTACAGCGACGGGTCCTCGGCCTGCACTCGTGCGAGCGCGTTGCCCAACTTGTCGTCGTCGGCCTGTGTGCGGGGCAGGATCGCCACGCCGTACACCGGGGCACGCCGCTCGGGCGGCACCACCTTCACCGGCGAGCCTTTCGGCGCAAGGGTGTCGCCCGTGTGCGTGTTGGACAGCTTGGCCACCGCAGCGATGTCGCCCGCGGCCACCTCGGTGACGGGCGTCTGCTCCTTGCCGCGCAGCAGGAACAGGCCGTGCAATCGTTCCTCGGCGCCGGTGGTGCTGTTGACGAGTTTGTCGTCGGCGCGGATGGTGCCCGACAGCACCTTGAACACCGAGAGCTGCCCGATGTAGGGGTCGGCGATGGTCTTGAACAC
>JBMOGW010000191.1:0-6926 GCA_049318165.1 Ilumatobacteraceae bacterium | reverse complement strand
GCCGGGGTCTCGTCGTACTGCACCAGCACCCGCTTGATGCCGGTGGCCGGGATGGTGTCGTTGACACCCGACGGGTCGGATGCCTTCACCCGGAACAGGACGGCGCCGGTGTTACCGGCGACGGTCGGCGACGCCGTGCTCTCCTGGATGTAGGGGCGGGTGACGTCACCGGCGGTGTCGGGCGTGGCGTAGTACACGGTGAACGACGCCTTCTTGAGCAACAGCTCCGTACCGGCGTTGGCGCCGGGAGTCGGATCGAAGTCGTTGAACTGGCCGGGCAGCACCACGAGGCGCTGCTGCGAGCCGGTGCCGGTGATCGACTGGAACGACGTCGGGAACACCAGGGTGTCCGGCTGCGACGGGAGCTCGGTGGAACCGCGGTCGACCGTGGCTCGGGCGATCTGCGGCGTCACGCCGTCCACGAGCTCGGTCTCCATCACTTCGATGGCGGCGCCGCGTGCCGAGTAGCCGGGCACCGACGACGTGACGTCGAGGCTCGTCTTCGGGGTGATCGGGTAGCCGTTGAGCACGAGCGTCTCGCCGTCCACCTCGAACACACCGTTCTGGCCGGGGCGGCGGGTGACGTCGAACGTGACGCCGGGCAGGCTGGCAGCGGCCGGCATGCCGCCGGTGCCCGGCGTGGGCGTGGTGACGCCGGCTGCCGTGGTGCTGGGGTTGCCGGTGAGGCTGAACTGCGGGATGCCGTAGAACACGAGCTCCTGCAGCGCCTTCTCGTCGTACGAGCCGTACACGCCCTGGCCGAGGAAGTATTCCTGCTTCGCCTGCTGCAGTGCGGCACCGAGGTTCCCGACGTTCGGCGACACCATGTTGCGGGTGAAGATGCCGAGCAGACGCTCGGTCAGGCCGACGTCGCCGACGGCGCCGTAGGCGTAGCCGGTGCTGCCGAGCCACACGGCGGCGGACCGCTGCGCGAACGTCTGCGCCCAGTCGCTGGGGATGCCCCCGGTCGAGCCGGGCAGGTTGGCGTACGCCGGGCCGGCGTAGGCGTCGGGCACGGCGAGGCCGGAGTGGCAACCGGCGCTGAAGAGGATGCTCTTCTGCAGGATGTTCAGCGGCAGCTGTGAGGTGTCGAACAGGTCCGACGTCTTCGACGCATCGCCCTTGGACGACAGCAGCTGGTACTGGGAGAAGTGCGAGTTGATCGAGGCGATGTCCGGGTCGAAGCCCAGCACCCGACGCACGTCGGCGGCCGACCATGCGGTCGCTGCAGGCTCACCCGGCTGATCGATCAGCGACGTGTCGGTCGTGCGGCCGGACGTGACCAGCGTCGACGCGATGTCTTCCGCGCCGTCGGCGAGGAAGTCGTAGCCGGTGACCAACGCCGTGCTGGCCGTGAGGCGGCCCTGGCTGGCGATGAACTGACTGATCTGCGTGCTGATGTCCTGATCCGACTCGACGAGGCGACCGATCGCCAGGTCCGGCACGTTGAACGTGCGGTCCAACCACGGCAGCGGGGTGAGCGTGCCGTAGGGGTCGTCGGACAGGAAGTAGCGGCTGCGCATCGAACCGGAGATGGGGTTGTCGGTACCGATCGAGTCGGCGTTGTCGGCCTCGTTGGCGACGGCCGTGGTGTCGGGCAGGCGGGCGAACGGCACACGGTCGTCGCCGCCCACGATCACCAGCGTGTTGAGTCCGGGCATGGTGGTGGAGCGGAGGCTGCGCACCTGTTGTGCGACCTTCTCGACGACGGCGTTGGCGAGCACCGGTGCGCAGTCGAAGCCACCGGTCTGTGCGGTCGTCCAGTCGTCGCCGGCGGCCGGGGTCACCGGCAGCAGCCACGACGAGGTCGCCGCGGCCAGGCTGTACAGCGAGCCCGTGCCCTGATCGGTGGGAGCACCGAGCAGCGTGGCCGAGGTGGCGGCGGTGTTGAACACGATCAGGCCGGCGGGCGTGGTGACCGAGCCGCGCAGCGGGGTGCCGACCGACCCGGCGAAGGTGTGCGCCGGGCAGGCCGCCGTGGTGGACGGGTTGGCGACGACGCGGAAGGCGTAGTCACCGGAGGTCGTGCCGTACGAGCTGACCTGCACCCGGTAGCGGGTGGCCGAGGTGCTGGAGGAATCGGTGATCGTCTCCAGCTCGTCGTTCGGGCCGCGGTTGGCGGCGACGCCGCGCAGCAGCGGGAAGTTCGTGTCGGTCGGCGCCGTCGGAACGTCCTGCAACGTCTCGGGCGGCAGCGAGTCGCCACCACCGGTGCCCGCATCGGGGACCGGCTGATCGCTGGCACCGCTCACCGGACCGGCGCGGAACGCACCTGCCGACGACAGCGCAGGGTTCGGGCTGGCGGAGAACAGCACCAGGTCGCCGTCGAGTTCCGGTGTCAGCGCGGTGAGGCGCACGGCCACCCACGAGTTGCTGTCGGACGGCGGCAGGGTGATGTCGTAGTTGTTCTTGCCGCCGACGGCGAGCGAGTCGAAGTAGAACGTGTCCGGCGTGGCGGCCGGCACGGTCTTCGTCGGCCACGGATCCACCACCGCCGGGCTCGGCACGCTGAGGTTCTGAGCGAAGGTGCCCTGCGCGATGCGCACGGCGATCGTGCCGGCGGGGCGCGTCGGCTGGCCGGGTGGACCGGTCAGCAGCCCGGTGGGCGCGATCTGGATCGTGATGTCGACGTTGCCGGGGTTGGCCAGCAGGCTGCTGCCGAAGGTCACCACCTGCGGTGCCGTGCCGGTGACGGTCGGGAAGACGGTGGCGCACGTGGCCTGGCACAGCTGGGCGCCGGCCTTGGCGTCGTAGACGAAGCCGGCAGGGACCGTGATCGACGCCGTGGCCGTGGTGGTGGCGACGCTGAACCCGATGTGCACGGGGACGCGCTCGCCGAGGGCGTACTGCTGCAGGTTCAGTGCAGCGATGGGCAGGTCCTCCCACGGGAAGTCCGCCGGGGTGAGGATCTCGCCGAGGCACTGGCCGAGGTTGGCGGACGTGGCACACGCCGGCGCCGACTCGGCGACACCATCACCGTCGCGGTCGCCCGCGAGCAGGCGGGCCAGCGGCGAGTTGGGATCCTGCGCGAGCAGCGACGTGCGCAGCGCCGGCAGGCTGATGGTGTCCAGCGGCACGATCGACGAGGGCACGCCGTAGAGCGCCAGTTCGAGCAACGAGGCGTCGGAAGGGATGACGCCGTTCTGGGAGATCACGCACTCGCCGCCGGTGTACGGCGCCGAGAGGGCGCACCAGTCGATCGGCGTGCTGTTGGCGTCCGACAGGAGCGACAACGGCGTGTCGATCAGGATCAGCGCGAGGACGCTGATGTCGCCGAGCATCACGCCGGTCGCGTCGAGGTCGAACAGCGACGCGTTCTCGATGAGGTCCAGCCCGGTGCCGGTGGGGAACGTCGCCGTGGCGACGAGGTACGCGACGTCGGCGAACGTGACGCTCTGCAGCGGCCAGCCCTCGTAGGTGGTGCCCTTCAGCACGCGGTCCCAGGTGACGGCCTGGCCGTTGGCGTCGGTGACGCTGATCACCAACTGCGAGAGCGGAGTCTGCAGCACGCTGCCGGCTCGGAACGGGCCGCCGGCCCGGAAGGCGCCGCCGGCGCGGAAGGCGCCGATCGCACGGAACAGGTCGCCGGCGCGGAAGGCGCCGCCGGCTCGGAACGGGCCGATGTTGCGGAAGGCGTCACCGGCTCGGAACGGGCCGCCGGCGCGGAAGGGGCCGCCGGCGCGGAACGGGCCGGCGTTGGCCACTTCGTCGAGCACCTGCTGCAGGACGTTCGGATCCTTGATGTCGAGCACGCTCACGGGGATGTCGGACAACGACACGCCTCGGGCGGCGTCCACGTCGGTCACGCCGCCGGTGTCGGCGGTTGCGCCGGTCAGTCCGTCGTGGCAGAACCAGACGCGCTCGATGTCGGGCAGCTTGTTCGCGCGCAGCGGCGCCGAGAGGCCGTTGTCGCCCACCGAGTTGTCGTAGCGGTAGATGTTGGAGGAGTAGTCACTGCCGACGATCACGGCGTCCACCGGGTAGGTGGACGTCCAGTTGAACGTGTGGTTGTCGTTCGGGGCGATGCTCACCGTGCCGCCGCCCGAGCCGGGGAGGAGGTACGTGCCCGGACGGGCGTCGTCCTCGAACCCGTCATCGTCGTAATCGACCTTGTACCCGAACGGGTAGGCCGGTGTGACGGTGGTGCAGTTCGCCTTGATCGCACCGAGGCTCGGCGCGACGGTGGCTGCGTCGGCAACGCCGACGGGCGTGGTCAGCTCCACGACGGAGGTGGTCACCAGCAGGGAACCGACGAGCAGAATCTTCCACGAACGACGCATGGGGGGAATGCCTTTCCGACGGCGCAGAGCGTCCCGTTTGCTTCTGGACGCCGTCAACTCGGTGTCAGCATCACCGGCTCGGTGCACCTCGTCAATCGCCGAGCCGACAGTTGGGGCATAATTCCCGATCGTGTCATTGTTTCTCGCACCGCTGGTGCCACGAGTGCTACTCAGAGCGGAAAAACTGACACAGTTCCCCACATATTGGGAGCAGGACGGCACATTCGTGTTCGCCGACATCTCCGGCTTCACCAAGCTCTCCGAGCAGCTTGCCGAGCTCGGTAAGGCGGGAGCGGAGGAGCTGACGGTCCTCCTCAACGCGACCTTCGAGGGGCTACTCAGCGTGGCACGTGACGAAGGGGGCGATCTCGTCAAGTTCGGTGGTGACGCGCTCTTCCTCTTCTTCGAAGGCGACGACCACGCCGCACGAGCGTGCCGCGCAGCCCATGGGATGCGCGCCGCGCTCAAGGCTCGCGGTCCGGTGGTGACCGGTCGCGGACGGGTGGTGCTCCGCATCTCGATGGGGGCGCACAGCGGTCCGTTCCTCTTCGTACTGGCGGGTGATCAGCAGCGTGAGTTGTTCGTGCTCGGCGAGCACGCGACGACCGTGACGGACATGGAGGCCACCGCAGAGGCCGGTGAGATCCTGGTCAGCCGCGCGACGGCCGCGTTGCTGCCGCCGCGGTGGCGTGGCGCGGCCAAGGGCGACGGGATCCTCCTGCGCACCGTCGAGCCCGGGCCGACCTCCGTCGGAGGTGAGCCGGAGCCGACGACCTCGGCGGGTGCGGATGCGGATCTCGACCTCGACCGGCTGGTTCCCGCCGCGATTCGACGACGCGTCGAGGCGGGGGAGCACGAGGCAGAGCACCGCCGGACGACCGTCAGCTTCGTCCACGTCGGTGGCATCGACGACGAAGTGCGCAGCAGCGGGCCGGCCGCCGTCGCCGAGCGACTGCACCGCATCGTCGTCGGTGCGGCCGAGGCCGCCGACCGACATGGGGTCACCCTGCTCGCCACCGACGTCGCGGGCGGCGGTGTCAAACTGATCCTCACCGCCGGCGTTCCGGACGCGGTCGAGGACGGTGAGGGTCGCATGCTGGCCGTCGGCCGAGCATTGCTCGACGCCGATTTCGGCCTGCCGGTGCGCGTCGGGGTCAACACGGGCCATGTGTTCGCCGGCGAGGTCGGTGCGCCGTGGCGGCGGGTGTACACGGTCATCGGCGACGCCGTGAACCTCTCGGCGCGCTTCATGGCCAAGGCGAGTCACGGGCAACTCGTGGCCAACAGGGTCTCGGTGGACCAGTCGGCGACGCGCTTCGTCACCACTGAGCTCGAGCCGTTCATGGTGAAGGGCAAGCGCCATCCGCAGCATGCGTATGCGGTCGGCGACCGGATCGAGGGCCGCGGGCGAAACGCTGCGATGGTGGGCCGCTTCGTGGGTCGCGAGGACGAGCTGCGTCGGCTGCATGGCGCGCTGGATGGTGCACGAGGCGGCGAGGGCAGCTGCATCGAGATCGTCGGTGAGGCCGGCCTCGGCAAGTCCCGCCTGGTGCAGGAATTGCTCGACGCGGCGGCCGACACCCGTGTCGTGCGCCTCACGTGTGAGCCCTTCGCGGCGGACAGGCCCTACTTCATGGCGCGCCTGTTGCTGCGCGCCGGCATCGGCATCGCCTTCGACGCATCCTCGGCCGACGCAGGTGACGCGCTGCTCCGTTGGCTGGACGACCACATGCCCGATGCTCGCCCCTGGTCGCCGCTGCTCGCGATCGCGGTCGACGCGGAGGTGCCGGGTACCCGCGAGGTGGACGACCTCGGTGCCGACTTCCGTGCCGCTCGTCTCCGCGAGGTGGCTTCGGGAGTGCTGCGGGCTGCGTACGCCGAGTCGCTGCTCCTCGTCGTCGAGGATGCGATGTGGATGGACGAGGCATCCGCCCACGTCATTGCGACCGCGTTGCAGTCCGTCGCCGGTGCGTCCTGGTTCGCATGCTGCACCACACGTGACCGTGCGACCGGGCTCAGCGGACGGCTCGGCTACCCGTCGGACGTGATGACGTTGGAGGCGCTCGACGACTCCTGGGCCGCCGACCTCGCCGCGGACCTCACCGAAGACGCCTCGATCTCGCACGACGAACTGCTCGAGCTGTGCGCCCGTGCCAAGGGCAATCCATTGTTCCTGGTCGAACTCGCCCATGCGCGTCGCGAGCTCGGTTCGTTGGATGCGATTCCTGGTTCGTTGGAGGACCTGATCGCCGCGCGCATCGACCGCCTTGCGCCGAGCGACCGCAACCTGTTGCGCCACGCGGCGGTGCTCGGCGACCGGTTCGCCCCGCGGCTCTTCGACCGCACGCTCGGTGACGCGTTCACTCAACCGGTGCCGTGGCAGCGTCTCGGCGATTTCATCATCACCGACCAGGGCGAGCTGCGATTCGCTCACGACATGGTCCGTCGCGTCGCGTACGCCGGCCTCCCGTTTCGCCGGCGGCGGGAACTGCACCGGCGAATCGGAATGGCCCTGATGCCGCGCGGTGAACCGGACGACGCCCGGGTGGGGCTGCTGGCGTTGCACTTCGACGGCTCGGGTGATCACGAGTTGGCCTGGCGCTTCAATCGCATTGCGGGCGAACGCGCCCGAGACCACTACGCGTC
>JBMOGW010000190.1:0-6999 GCA_049318165.1 Ilumatobacteraceae bacterium | reverse complement strand
GAGTCGGTGAGCTGCACGCCGATGTGGGCGATGGGCGAGCCGAGCGGACCCATGCTGAACGGCACGACGTACATCGTGCGACCCTTCATCGAACCGGTGTACAGCTGGGTGAGTTCGGCGCGCATCTCGGCGGGCTCGCGCCAGTTGTTGTTGGGGCCGGCGTCCGCGGCGTCGGTCGAGCAGATGAACGTGCGGTCCTCGACACGGGCCACGTCGCCCGGGTCGCTGTGTGCCCAGTAGCTGTTGGGGCGCTTGGCCTCGTCCAGCTTGGTGAACGTGCCGCTGTCCACGAGCGCCTGGCAGAGGCGGTCGTACTCCTCCGCCGAGCCGTCGCACCAATAGATGTCGTCGGGCTGCATGATCGCTGCCCAGTCGGCCACCCACTGCTGCAGGCGCTGGTTGGTGGTGGTGCCACTCATCGGCGGAACTCCTCCTGGATCGGGACACGCCGTTGTGTCTGTTCAGAAGTCTGTCAAACCGCCACCGGAAAAACCGAAAGGGACCCACCCCGCGGGGCAGGTCCCTCGATCAATTGTTCCGATCGGCCGTATCGGTCGGAATGATCGGTCGGAATGATCGGTCGGAATGATCGGCTCGCCGCACCGGCATCGGTCAGAGGTTCGGGGTCTCCATGTCGCGCTCGCTGCCGAGGCGCAGCGCCGTGGCGCGCCCCGCGTCGTCGAGCTGGAAGACCACCCGCTGCCCCTGACGGAGCATGCGGAAGATCGAGCCGTCGAGCGCGCCGGTGGCGAGGTCGAACTCGGGCAGGTCGGCCGTGTCGGCGACGACGATGCCGTCACCCGTCACCGGGTCGTAGCTCTTGATCACGCCCTGCACGGCCGTGCCTCAGCCGGCCTTGACGATCTTGCCGCTCTTGATGCAGCCCGTGCACGCGTTGACGCGCTTCGGGGTGCCCTTGACGAGGGCGCGGACACGCTGGATGTTCGGGTTCCAACGACGCTTGGTGCGACGGTGGGAGTGCGACACGTTCATGCCCCAGCTCGGGCCCTTGCCGCACACTTCACACACTGCTGCCATGACGAGACTTCTTCCACGGAGATCGATAGAGCGGAAAGAGGCTACCAGCCGCCTCCGCCGGTTCCCACGCCCGAACGGGGGCTGATCAGGGGGCACACCGTGCACCCCAGATCAACCCCGCCTAGTCTGTCGCCGTGCCCACATTGGAACGATTCGGCCCCGAGGCCCTGCGCCACACCGTCGTCACCTTCCGTGACACGATGAAGGCGCACGCCCCCGGCATCAACCGGCTGAACGTCTACCCGGTGCCCGACGGGGACACCGGCACCAACATGGCGCGCACGCTCGACGCCGTGGTGGCCGAGCTCGACGGGGCTGCAGAGGGCATGGACCCGACCTGCGACGCGATCTCGCACGGCAGCCTGATGGGTGCCCGCGGTAACAGTGGCGTCATTCTCAGCCAGATCCTGCGCGGTCTGGCGTCCACGATGAAGGGCGCCACCGAGGCGAGTGCCTCGAAGGTGGCCGAGGCCCTCAAGGCGGCCAGTGCCTCGGCCTACCAGGCCGTACTGAAGCCGATCGAGGGCACGATCCTCACCGTCGTGCGCGAGTCCGCCGATGCCGCGCACGAAGCCGCCGAGGGTGGCGCCACGCTGTCGGGTGTGCTGCACGCCGCCCGCGCCGCCGGCAAGTCGGCGCTCGACCGCACCCCGGAGATGCTCCCGGTGCTGAAGGACGCAGGCGTCGTGGACGCCGGCGGTGCCGGGTTCCTGTTGCTGCTCGACTCGGCATTGCACGTGGTCGACGGCGTGCCGCTGCCCGAGCCGGACGAGTCCGCCGGCCCGTCGATGGAACAACTCGACGCCGTCTCGCACCGCCACACCGACGGCGCCGTCGACGTCAGCGAACTGCGCTACGAGGTCATGTACTTCATGGACCTCGACGACACGCAGATCCAGGCCTTCAAGGAGGGCTGGGGCGAGATCGGCGACAGCATCGTCGTGGTCGGCGGCGACGGGCTGTGGAACTGTCACGTGCACACCAACGACATCGGCGCCGCCATCGAGGTGGCGCTCGACCTCGGTGGCCGCCCGAAGAAGATCCGGGTCACCGACCTCTTCGAGGAGATGGCCGACGAGCACGCCCACCGCGAGAGCGAGCTGGGCATCCGCCACCCGAAGGCCGGCGCCGGTCTGCCGCCGGTCACCACCGCGATCGTTGCCGTCTCGAGCGGCGACGGACTCAGCGAACTGTTCGGCCAGCTGGGTGTGCAGGGCGTGGTCACCGGCGGCCAGACCCTCAACCCGTCCACCGCCGAGCTGCTCGCCGCCGTCGAAGCCGTCAACGCGCAGCAGGTCGTCGTGCTGCCGAACAACAAGAACATCATCCCGGTCGCCGAGCAGCTCGACGCGCTCACCGCCAAGCGGGTCGTCGTGGTGCCCACCCGGTCGATGCCCGAGGCGCTCGCGGCGCTCGTGCTGTACGACCCGGAGGCCGGGGTCGACGAGAACGCCGCCGAGATGAGCGAGGCGGTCGAGTCGGTCGCCACCGGTGAGGTCACGCAGGCCGTGCGGGCCACTGCCAGCGACGCCGGGCCGATCGAAGAGGGCGACTGGATCGGCATCGTTCGAGGCGACGGCATCGTCGCCGTGAGCGGCTCGCTCGACGGTGCCACGGTCGCGCTGCTCGACCACCTGGTGGGCCCGAGCGCCGAGATCGTCACGGTGGTGGAGGGCGCCGACGCGACGTCGTCGCACACCGACGCGATCCACGCCTGGCTCGACGAGCACCGCCCCGGCGTGCAGGTGGAGGTGCACCGCGGCGCCCAGCCCCTGTACCCGTACCTCTTCGGCGTCGAGTGAGCGACAGCCCGCCGCTCACCCTGCGCGACCTGTCGTCCATCGGGGTCGAGCGGCTCAAGGGCGTGGGGGACAAGCGGCTGCAGTCGCTGCACGAGGTGGGCGTGCACACGGTGCTCGACCTGCTCACGACGTATCCGCGACGCTGGGTGGACCGCACCAACGAGTGCCGGGTGAGCGACCTCGTCCCCGGGCAGGAGGCGCTGGTGCTGGTCACCGTGCGTAGCGTGAGCAAGCGGCCGACGCGCAATCGGCGCACGATGGTGGAAGCCGTCGTGGGCGACGGCAGCGGCCGGTTCCACGTGGTGTTCTTCAACCAGCCATGGCGCGAGAAGCAGTTCCGTGAGGGACTGCAGATCGCCCTGTTCGGCAAGCCCGAGGTGTACCGCGGTGGCCTGCAGATGACGAACCCGATCGTCGACCTGATCGGCGACCGAACCGGCCGCATCGTGCCGATCTATCCGCAGAGCGAGAAGGCGGCGCTGAGCACATGGGAGATCGCCGGTTGGGTGGAGGACGCCCTGCACAAGTGCCGGCCACGCGGCATCGCCGACCCGTTGCCGGCCGAGGTGTCCCGGCGGCTGGGCATGGTGAACCGTCACGACGCGCTGCACCAGATCCACCTTCCGGAGACGTACGCGGAGAAGGAGATCGCCCGGCGACGGCTGGCGTTCGACGAACTGCTGCGCGTGCAGACCGTGCTGGTGATGCGCAAGCGGATGCTCGAGCGCGAATCGAAAGGCATTCGTCACGCGGTGGAGGGTGAACTGGTCGGACGCCTGCGCGCCTCGCTGCCGTTCCCGCTCACCGGTGCCCAGGACCGGGCCATCGCGGAGATCCAGCGCGACCTGGCCGGCCCGCACCCCATGCACCGCCTGCTGCAGGGCGACGTCGGCGCGGGCAAGACCCTCGTCGCCGTGAGCGCGATGCTCACCGCCGTGCAGGGCGGGCACCAGGCGGCGTTGATGGCACCCACCGAAGTGCTGGCCGAGCAACACGCCGCCGGCGTGCGCCGTCTGCTGGCGGGCGTCACCGTCCCCGACCCGGGCAACCTGTTCGGTGACCGCCCGTTGCGGGTCGAGCTGCTCACCAACCGGGTGACCGGCGCCGACCGTCGCGACGTGCTGGCCGGGATGGCCGACGGGTCCGTCGACGTGGTCATCGGCACGCACGCGCTGATTCAGGACGCGGTCGAGTTCCACAGCGTGGGCGTGGTGGTGGTGGACGAGCAGCACCGCTTCGGCGTCGAGCAGCGTGCTGCGCTGCGAGCGAAGGGTGCCGGGGATTCCGTGCCCGACGTCCTGGTGATGACGGCCACGCCGATCCCGCGCACCGCCGCGATGACGGTCTACGGCGACCTCGACGTGAGCGTGCTCGACGAGCTGCCGCCGGGGCGCACCCCGATCGTCACCAAGTGGGCGAACGGGCCGCTGATGGAGCAGGGCGCCTGGGCGACCGTGCGCGAGGAGGTCGCCGCCGGTCGCCAGGCCTACGTCGTCTGCCCGCTCATCGAGGAGAGCGAGAAGCTCGAGGTCGCCAGCGCCGAGGAGACCTTCGAGCGGCTGCACCACGACGACTTGAAGGGTCTGCGGCTCGAACTGCTGCACGGCCGCATGCCGTCGGCCGAGAAGGAGGCGGCGATGGACCGCTTCCGTCGGGGCGAGGCCGACGTGCTGGTGGCCACGACGGTCATCGAGGTCGGCGTCGACGTGCCGAACGCCACGGTGATGGTGATCCTCGACGCCGACCGTTTCGGCATCGCCCAGCTGCACCAGCTGCGCGGTCGAGTCGGCCGTGGGGAGCACGCGTCCGTGTGCTGGCTCGTCACCCAGGAGGTGGAGGACGAGAACGCTCGAGTGCAGGCGCTCGTCGACTCGACCGACGGTTTCCACCTCGCGGAGGTCGACCTCGAGCTGCGCGGCGAGGGCACCCTGATGAACACCGCACAGAAGGGGCGCAGCGACCTGAAGCTGGCCAGCCTGCGCCGCGACCGCGAGTTGGTCGAGTTGGCGCGCGAGGTCGCGTTCGAGATCGTGGACGAGGACCCGATGCTCGATCATCACCCGCTGCTGCTCGACGAACTGAAGGTCCTCTTCAGCGAAGAGGACGAGGAGTTCCTCTTCAAGTCCTAGATTGCCCGGCATGCGTCGTCCCGTTGCCGTCCTGATCGCCGCGTTCGCCGGTGCCACCCTGCTCGCCGCGTGCTCGAGCGACGGCGGCACCACCTCGTCCTCGGCGGCGAGCACCACCGAGCCCGATGTGTTGATCAGCCCGCCCTCGCAGCCCGGCGAGCCGCAGGGCACGCAGACGTTCACCGGGCTGGAGCAGACCCACGTGGACACCCCGGTCGACTATCCGCAGACCCCGCCGGTGGGCGGCCCGCACAACCCGGTGTGGCAGACATGCGCGTTCTACGACACGCCGATCAACAACGAGACCGGCGTGCATTCGATGGAGCACGGCGCGGTCTGGATCACGTACGCACCCGATCTGGCCGCCGATCAGGTCGCCCTCCTGCAGGCCGCGCAGACGGCCGGTCCCGAGGTGCTCGTGTCGCCGTACGACGGTCTGCCCAGCCCGGTGGTCGCGTCCGCGTGGGGGAAGCAGTTGCAGCTGCAGTCAGCCGACGACCCGCGCCTGCTGCAGTTCGTCACCTACTTCTCCGACGGTCCGCAGACGCCGGAGGCGAACACCCCCTGCGCCGGCGGCACCACCGACGTCGCCGGCTGACCGCACGCCCCGTCGGGTCGGCTCGTCGGGTCGGCTCGGCGGATCAGTACGTCGCGTCGGCGGCGCCCTCGTCCTCGTCGGGCAGCACCAGGTCCCAACGGTCGCGGCAGTCCTCACAGCGATAGGCCACGATGTCGCCCGGCAGCCACTCGCCGTCCTCTCGGGGAGGGGTGAGCAGGTGGCAGCGGCCACCGCAGTCCACACAGATGATCGTCGGTTCCGGTGTCAGCACACCCGTAGTCTGGCCCGGATGAGGGTGACGGCAGGAGAGTTCGGCGGCCGACGACTGGTGGCGCCCGAGGGCACCACCACGCGGCCGACCACCGACAAGGTGCGCCAAGCGGTCTTCAACTCGCTGGTCAGCATGGGCGCGATCGACGGCGCAGTGGTCGCCGACCTGTTCGCCGGCTCGGGCGCGCTGGGCATCGAAGCGTTGTCGCGCGGCGCCGAACGGTGCGTCTTCGTCGAGCGCGACCGCGCTGCGCTGCACGCGTTGCGCGAGAACATCAGCACGCTCGGCATCGCCGACCGCTGCACCGTGCATGCCACCGACGTGATGGCGTGGGTGCCAGCGATGCGCAACGTCGACATCGCGTTCATCGACCCGCCGTACGCGTTCGACGGTTGGACGCAGTTGCTGCCGTTGGTCGACGTCGGCCTGGTGGTGGCGGAGGCCGACGACCCGGTCGAGGCGCCCGAGGGCTGGGAACAGTTGCGCACGCGGCGGTACGGCCGCACCTGGGTCACCACGCTGCAACGGCTAGCGTGAAACCCCACATGGCGACCGTTCTCTACCCCGGCAGCTTCGACCCGCTGCACCTCGGCCACATCGACGTGATCGAGCAGTCCGTCGCGCTCTTCGGCAAGGTGATCGTCGGCGTGATGCACAACCCCACGAAGCCGAGCGGCATGTTCACGCTCGAGCAGCGGGTGAGCATGATCAAGGAGAGCATCTCCTACATGCCGTCCGTGAAGGTCGTCGCGTTCGAGGGGCTGGCCGTCGACGCGGTGAAGAGCGTGAGGGCCGCGTTCATCGTGAAGGGTCTGCGCACCGGCGGCGACTTCGAGGTGGAGCAGCAGATGGCCCACACCAACCACGCCGTGAGCGGCGTCCGCACGGTGTACCTGCCCTGCAAGCCCGCGCTCGTGTCCATCAGTAGCCGGTTCATCCGCGAGATCGCGCAGTACGGTGGTGACGTCACGTCGCTGGTGCCCGCGCCGGTCGCCAGCGAACTCGCCTCTCTCTTCCCCCACAAGGGTTCGTGAACACGCAGATGACCTACGACGACCAGTACGACGATCAGTACGACCCGGAGTTCGACGACTCCGACGCGTTCGTGCGCACCACCAACGGCTACGTGGGCGACGCCGAGGCGTTGCTGCAGCGTGCCATCGACATCATCGCCAACGCGCCGAAGATGCCGCTGTCGTC
>JBMOGW010000189.1:0-7007 GCA_049318165.1 Ilumatobacteraceae bacterium | reverse complement strand
GCCGACGGCGCGTGGCAGGGCTCGATGATCGCCACGATCGACGGTGCGGTCCGCAAGGGCAGCGACTACCTGTGGGCCGCGTACCTTCGCCGGTACGTGGCCGACCCTGCGTCGATGACCGCGGCCGGCCAGGCATCGATGACATCGGCCGACTGGGCTGCGCTCGCCGTCGACGACGACGGTCACGACCCGTTCCCGGACGCGGCGCTGTGCGCCGGACTCGCGCGCGACCACGGCTCGTCGTTGCAGGCCGTCGGCGTGTCCGCCGCCGAGTTGGTCGCAGCCGCCGCATCGACGGCGCGACCGATGCACTCGCTGCTCACGCTGCTCGACCACGTGGGCGGCTACCGCGAGGACCCACTGCGCAAGAAGGCGGCGCTGCTCGGCGTCATCCTCCGTCAGCGGCCCGAGCGCTTCCTGCCCGACGCGGCGGGCGACGACGAGAGGGGCGACGACGCGCCGCCGATCGTCGACTACCACGTGCAGCGCAGTTGCCTGCGCACCGGCATGGTGGTGGCCGACGACGACGCGCTGCGCTCCAAGCTGTTTGACCGTCGGGTGCTCGACGAGGCGGAGGAGTGGGCGGTGCGCCGCGCCACGTTCGACGCCGTCGCCGCACTGGCCGAACGCAGCGGCCGGTCGATGGGCGCCGTCGACTGGTTCCTGTTCCAGATGCGCCATCGCTGCCCGGAGGTCACCGCGCCGGTGTGCGCCGAGTGTCCGGCCGACCCTGCGTGCGGCCACCACGTGCAACTGTTCCAACCCGTCCGCCGCACCACGTTCTACTGAGCGGCAGGCGGGGTTTCTGGGGCTGCAGAATCGCAGTTTTCGAGACGAATCCGACCGAGAAGCCGATTCGGGACGAATCAGCCCGAGAAGCCGTAGGGGGGTCGGAAGGGACTCAGGCGTGGGCGACTTCGTGGACGGCCGAGCGGAGGTCGTCGGGGAGGGCCGCAACGGCGTCGGGGTCGATGTCGTCGGCGAAGGCCAAGCGCTCGACCTCGGGTGCGGGGCGTGCCTCGCTCATGAAGATGCTGTGCAGCATGAACGGCACCCGCTCGCGGTGCGGCCCCATCAGCACGCCGATCGGGCCGCGGCCGACGTCGCCCGCATCGAAGCATTCGACGCGGAAGCCGTCGTCGTTGATCACCGGCACCACCACCCAGCCGTCGCCACCGCCCGGCGTGCCGCCCTTGCGTTGCACGAAGATCGGCGACGACGGGAAGTCGGCTTCCGACGTGTACTCCCAGCGCGAGTGCAGCGCCAGGTCGCCGCGGCGGAACGTCGCCAGGCTGGCGCGCTGCTCGTCGGCGGTGACCGCCGCTTCGTCGATGCGGTCGCGGTAGACGTCGAGGATGCGTCGCGACATCGCACCGGGGCGGCGACCCTGGAACACCACGTGATGGTGCGTCGGCGCGGTGCGGCCGGCCATGCTCCAATCCATCGCCGACAGCTGCAGGTTCCACGTCCAGTCGAATCTGTTCGACGCGGTGCGCTCGCCCACGTCGGACCGCCCTGGCTGGAACACGATCTCGCTCACCGTCTGCGGCGCCATCGCCATCTGGTACATCCCCACGTACGCCGGGTTCAGCGGCCGGCCGTGCGCGTCGACGTCGTCGGCCTTCAGGCGGCAGGCGAGGTCGGTGAGGTCCATGTGCTCGAACAGCACGCGCACGCCGTCTCGATCGTCCCAGTCGGCGTAGTAGTGGCCGGTGGTCGGGCCGAACGTGGCCCGGTGGTACGTCACGTCCCCGCCGTCCGGCGTCGCCTCCAACTCGTCCTTGCGGACGAAGTACACGGGCACGGTCGAGTCGATCTGCACCGAGCGGTCGCCGCCCATGATCTCGCCGATGTCGGCCTTGAAGTTGCCCGAGTCGGCGAGCACCAGCCAATTCGCCGTCTGCGTGATGGTGTGCATGCTGCCCACGACCGAGGCGCCGGGCAGCTTCCACGACGTCATCGACGCACCGGTGCCGTCGTACCGCATCACCGTCGGCTCCAGGCCCGCCGCGCCGAGCGACAACTTCACGGTCCACATGCAGCCGCGCTCGGGGTCGACGACCGGGTGCGCCGTGCTGAACAACTGCGGCAACAGGTTGCGGCGGTTGCCGAACGAGTCGCCGCCCCATGCCGCGGTGCTGCCCACCTCGCCGAGGTGGCGCAGCGTCACCGGGTCCACCTCCGCCGGGCGGCCGACGTCCCACGTCGCGAACAGGCGCCCGCCCCAGCTGAGCGGCGCGGTGTTCACCATGTTGGCGTGCCCGAACGGGGACTCGAGGCCGAGCACGCCGCCGCGGAACCGGTCGGGGCAACGATCGTGCAGTTGCTGGATCGGTGTGTCGAGAGTGCGCACCCGCAGCGCGTGCCGGTCGGGCGCAGCGCCGAACGTGCCGGGCTGCAGCGAGATGCGCACCATCGCGCCGAACCCGAACAGCTGGAACGTCAGCCGCGGGTCCATGACCGGCGCGCTGATGAACATCTCTCCGTACAGATCGGAGGGCCAGGCGCCCTCGGTGACGAGCAGGTCGAGATCGGTCCACTCGGCGGTCAGCAGTGTCTCCGGCAACGGCATGGGCCGCGATGGTAGATCCGTGCGGGGCACCGCTCGATCACGCGGTGCGTGTCGACGCGAAAGTCGGTCGACCCGACTGAACGAACGGGCTACGGTGCGGCCAGCGATCGGCGCGCGCCGCACCGCGGCAGAGAGGAGGAAGAGCGACATGACGGTCCTTGTCACGACTTCCGTCCTTTCACGCCCTGTCACCGGCTGACCCGGCCCTTCATCACGCCGCCCGGTGACCCACATGCTCTGAGGAGACGCATGTCTGCATCGCGCAGCAATCGGCCGCGAGCCCGTCGTTTCGACGACGAGGACTGGCAGCCGTCCACCCGTCCCGTGGCACCGCCGCCGGACGAACCCGTCGCCGACGAGGCGACGCTCGAACCCAACTGGTCCACCTATCTCGACGCCACCCGCGGGCCAATGCCCGTGCCCGGGTGGCTGGTCACCGACCCTCGAGCCGTCGACGACGACCTCGGCGTGTTGAAGACCGGCAAGGAGGCCGACGTGTCGCTGCTGCGGCGCGCCGCGCCCGATGGAGCGGATTGCCTGCTGGCGGTGAAGCGGTACCGCAGCGCGGAGCACCGCCTGTTCCACCGCGACGCCGGCTACCTGGAAGGTCGCCGTGTCCGCAAGAGCCGCGAGATGCGGGCGATGGCAACCCGCACCGCATTCGGCAAGGACCTCATCGCACAGCAATGGGCCGCCGCAGAGTTCGCCGGGCTCGCGCGGCTGTGGCTCGCCGGTGCCCCGGTGCCGTACCCGGTGCAACTGGACGGCACCGAGATGATGATGGAGTTCATCGGCACGTCCGACGGCGTGGCCGCCCCACGCCTGGCACAGGTGGCGACCACCCGCGGCGAGGCCCGCGACCTGTTCCGGCAGATGGTGGCTGCGCTACGGATGCTGGCCGATGCCGGCTATGCGCACGGCGACCTGTCCGCGTACAACGTGCTGGTGCACGACGGTCGGTTGATCCTGATCGACCTGCCGCAGGCGGTCGACGTGGTGGGCAACCCGCAGGGCTTCGAGTTCCTTCGCCGAGACTGCCGCAACATCTGCACCTGGTTCGCGGGCCGGGACGTGGATGCCGACGCCGACGATCTGGCCCGCGACCTCGCAGCGCGGATCACGGATCCGAGTGGCACGCGCCCACCCGGTGTGTGAGTGCTCTCTGACCACCCTTGTCACTCGGATGGCACTCCGTCAGGCGGCGGCGATCACCAGCATCGCCACCGCGAGCGCGCCACGCAGCGTCCAGCCGACGGTGCGGATCCAGTTGGTGCGCACCAGACGGCGGTGCACCGCGGCGTCGAAGCCCTGGTTCAGCCGCTCGTGCGCCGGCACCTGCAGCAGCACCGTGCTGCCCAGCACCACGGCCAGCACCACGAGGCCCACGAACGGCAACGCCCGGCCCAGCCCCGCCGGCGGCGCGAAGAACAACACCAGCGCGGTGACACCCTCGGTCGCCATCGGGAGCCCGACGACGTACGACGTGAGCCGCTGGTGGCGCACCTCGTACGCGGCGAAGTCGCCGCGGCCGACGGCATCGAACATGGGGTAGTGCACCACCTGCACGAACCAGATCAGCCCCACCATCGCCGCCGTGGCCGCGAGGTGCACGGCGAGCAGGATCGCGGCTCCGGACGTCATCGCTGCGGACCGTACCGGCGGTGGCCGGCGCCTGCGTGGTCGTGCCGCGCCCGCACCTGTGACAGGGTGGGCCGCATGACCGACGCACCCACTGGCGCCGTCGTGCAGGTCATCGCCCGACGGCCGGGCTGAGCCGTCGCCGAACCCACTCCCTACAGTGCAGGGCGTGGAGGACGGCGGCACGCGTGCGGTGGTGATCGGCGCCGGGGTGGTGGGCTCGGCCATCGGGCTCGAGCTGGCCCGACGCGGCCACGAGGTCACGCTCGTCGACCGCGGTCCGGCTCCCGGACACGGTTCGACCGCAGCGTCGAGCGCTGTCGTTCGCTTCGGCTACTCCACCGAGGCCGGCACGGCGATGGCGTACGAGGGCGTCGAGTGGTGGCGTCATTGGGCCGAGCACGTGCGGCTGCCGGAGGGCACGCCGCTCACCCGGTTCGTGCAGTGCGGCGTGCTGACCTTCGACGACCCGAGCGGCGCCGCGCGGTCCACCCGGCCGCACCTCGACGCCGTCGGCGTGCGCTACGACTGGTGGGACCACGACCAACTGGCCCGGCGCTACCCGCACTTCGCGACCGGGTCGTGGTTCCCGCCGACCGCAGTGTCGGACCCGGCGTTCGCCGCCGAACCATCCTCACAACTGGCGGGCGGGGTGTTCACGCCCGAGGCCGGCTACGTGTCCGACCCGCAGCTGGCCGCACAGAACCTGGCCGACGCTGCTGTCGCCGCCGGCGCGACGGTGCTGGTGCGCGCCGAGGTGGTGGTGGTCGACCGCGACGGCGAGCACGTGCGCGGCGTGCGCCTGGCCGACGGGCGGTTCCTGCCTGCCGACGTGGTGGTCAACGCGGCCGGTCCGCACTCGGCGATCGTCAACCGCTTGGCGGGTGTGAGCGACGACGTCAACGTCGGCCTGCGTCCCCTGCGACAGCAGGTGGCCCACGTGCGCGTGCCCGAGCAGTTCGAGGCCGCGCTCGCCGATCTGCCGGCGACCGCCGACCTCGACGGCGGGGTCTACTTCCGCCCCGACATCGGTGCGCTGCTGGTGGGTGGGGTGGAGGCCGACTGCGACCCGTTGCAGTGGCTGGACGACCCCGACGACGTGAACCTCGACCTCGACGGCGACGAGTGGGAGGCGTACGCCTACCGACTCGCACGGCGCATCCCGGACCTGGGCGTGCCGCACGAGCGGCGCGGTGTGGTGGGCGTGTACGACGTGTCCGAGGACTGGAAGCCGATCCTCGATCGCAGCTCGCTGGAGGGGTTCTTCATGGCCGTCGGCACCAGCGGCAACCAGTTCAAGAACGGTCCCGTCATCGGGTACTGCATGGCCGAACTGATCGAGGCGGTGCGCGCGGGGCGCGACCACGACCGTGACCCGCTGGTGGTCACCGGCCCGTACCGCGGCCTGTCGATCGACCTCGGTGTTTTCAGTCGCCGGCGGCACGTCGACACCGAACGTTCGTCCGGCGGCGTGCTGGGCTGAACGTCAGCCGCGGTCGCGGCGCATGCGGTCCATCTGGCGCCGGTCTCGCTTCGTGGGCCGGCCAGTGCCGCGTTCGCGCTGGAACACCGGGTCCACCACATGGGTGGGCGGTGGCGGGCTGTGGTCCACCAGGCAATCCACCGCCACGGCGGCGCCCACCCGCTTCTGCAACACCTGGCGCACCTCCACGATTCGCGCGCGCTGGGCGATGCGCGCCTCGATGCGATCGCCCACCTTCACCGCGGTCGCGGGCTTGGCGGGTGCGCCGTTCACGATCACCCGACCGGCGCGGCACAGCTCGGTGGCGGCGGAACGTGTGGGGGTCAGGCGGACCGCCCACAGCCAGACGTCGAGCCGTGCGGTGTCGATGCGCCCATCGTGGCACGCGTGCCTAGGCTCGCCGGGGTGACGGTGCACGAGCTGACGCAAGACGAGGCTCGGCGGATCGCGGTGCGCGCCCAGCTGCTCGATGCGCACCGCCCCACCGATCTGTTGGAGGTGGTGCGGCACCTCACCGTGCTCCAGTACGACCAGACCGCAGCCGTGGCACCGAACGCCGACCTCGTGCTGTGGAGCCGGCTCGGCCCCACGTACCGGCCCGCGCAGCTGCTCGATGCGCTCGAGCGGCGGGAGCTCGTCGAGCTGCGCGGCTTCATCCGTCTCGCAGAGGACCTGGCGCTGTACCGGGCGGACATGGCGGCGTGGGGCAAGGGGACCGACCTGAAGCCGTACCAGTTGGGCCAACGCGACTGGGTGGCAGCGAACGACGGCTGTCGCCGCGACATCATCCGCCGCCTGCGCGCCTCGGGGCCGATGACGTCGCGGGAACTGCCCGACACGTGTGTGAAGCCGTGGCAGTCGAGCGGTTGGAACAACAACCGCAACGTGGTGATGATGCTCGGCTTCATGGAGCAGCGCGGCGAGGTGGCGGCGGTCGGCCGCGAAGGCCGCGACCGCCTCTGGGACCTGGCCGAGCGCGTGTTCCCGAAGGGTGCAGCGGCGCCGGCTGCGGCAGCCCGCCGGCAGCGCGATGAACGCCGGCTGCGGGCGATGGGGCTGATGCGCGCCAAGACCACCGAGACGCCGGTGGAGCCGAACGACGTGGGCATGGTGGGGGATTCCGCAGTGATCGCCGGCGTGCCCGGCGAGTGGCGGGTGGACCCCGAGCAGATCGGTCGCCCGTTCGAGGGGCGGGCCGCGCTGCTGTCGCCGCTCGACCGGTTGGTGTTCGACCGCGCCCGGATGGTCGACCTGTTCGCGTTCGACTACGCGCTCGAGATGTACAAGCCGGTCGAGCAGCGCAAGTGGGGCTAC
>JBMOGW010000188.1:0-7055 GCA_049318165.1 Ilumatobacteraceae bacterium | reverse complement strand
GCATCCCGTTCTACGACCACATGCTCGAGCAGTTGGGCAAGCACGGCGGGTTCGACCTGCGCATCACCGCCACCGGCGACCTGCACATCGACACGCACCACACCGTGGAGGACGTCGGCATCGCGCTCGGCGAAGCCTTCCGCGAGGCGCTCGGCGACAAGGCCGGTGTTCGCCGCTTCGCGAGCGGACTCTTCCCGCTCGACGAGGCCCTCGTGGAGGTGGCGCTCGACCTGAGCGGTCGCCCGTTCGTGGTGTGGGACGTGCCGATGCCCGAGGTGCTGCCGCTCGGCAACCCGCCGTTCGATCCGCAGCTCGCCGAACACGCGATCCACTCGTTCGCCACCGCTGCGGGCATCACGCTGCACGTGCGGCTGGCGCACGGCACCAACGTGCACCACATCATCGAAGCGACGTTCAAGGGTCTGGCACGTTGCCTGCGCGACGCGGTGCGCGTCGAGGATGCGGGCGTGCCCTCCACCAAGGGCGTGCTGTGACAGCACCGCTCGTGGCCGTGCTCGACTACGGCATCGGCAACCTGCGTTCGGCACAGAAGGCGCTGCAGCACGTCGGCGCCGACGCCCGATTGACGGCGGACCGCGGCCTGGTGGCCGACGCCGACGCCGTGGTGCTGCCGGGGGTCGGCGCCTTCGGGGCATGCATGCGTGCGCTGCGCGATGCCGGCCTGGAGGACGTGTGCCACGAGGCCGCCGAGTCGGGTCGCCCGTTCATGGGCATCTGCGTCGGCATGCAGATGCTGTTCTCCGCCAGCGACGAGGATCCCGACGACCACGGCCTCGGCATCATCCCCGGCCGCATTCGCTGGATCACCGATCAGCTGCCGCGACCGCAGATGCAGTGGAACCAGCTCGACATCCGTCGCGCCGACCCGCTGTTCGACGGGCTGGGCGAGTCGCCCTGGGTGTACTTCGTGCACTCGTTGCACGGCGAGCCCGACGACCCGACGGCCGTCGTGGCGTCGTGCGACTACGGCGGCACCGTCAACGCCGTGTTCCGGTCCGGCAACGTGTGCGCCACGCAGTTCCACCCGGAGAAGTCGGGCCCCGCCGGTCTGGCGTTGCTGCGCAACTTCGTGGCTCCGCTCGAAGCAGCCGATGTGGAGGGTGCACGGTGATCGATCTCTATCCCGCCATCGACCTACGCGACGGCAAGGTGGTACGCCTGTTGCAGGGCGACTACGACCAGCAGACCACCTACGGGGACGACCCGGTTGCCGTCGCGTCGTCCTTCGCTGATGCGGGTGCACGGTGGATCCACGTCGTCGACCTCGACGCGGCGCGCAGCGGCTCACCCGTCAACCGGCCGGTCGTGGCCGCCATCGCCGCCGCACTTGCCGGGCGAGCATCGGTGCAGACCGGCGGTGGTGTGCGCAGCGTGGCCGATGCACAGGTGCTGGCCGACGCGGGCGTGGCCCGCGTGGTGATGGGGTCGGCTGCGGTGCAGGACCCGTCGCTGGTCGCCGAGGCCTCGAAGGTGGTGCCGGTGGCGGTGGGTCTCGACCACCGGTCCGGCGAGGTGGCGGTGCACGGTTGGACCGAGGGGAGTGGCGTGCAGTTGGCCGATGCGCTCGGCTGGTTCCCCACCGCGGCGGCGTTCGTGATCACCGACATCGCGCGTGACGGCATGCTCACCGGCCCGGACGTCGAGGGCCTCGCGGTCGCGGCAGCAGCGACGAGCATCTCCGTCATCGCCAGCGGTGGCGTGTCGTCGCTCGCCGACATCGCCGCGCTCCGCGCCGTGCCCGGCATCGGCGGCATCATCACCGGCAAGGCCGTGTACGAAGGCCGCTTCACGGTGGCCGAGGCGCTGCAGGAGCTGACGCGATGAGGACCGCACGCGTCATCCCGTGCCTCGACGTCACCGACGGCCGAGTGGTGAAGGGCGTCAACTTCGTCGAACTCCGCGACGCCGGCGACCCGGTGGAACTTGCCCAGCGTTACGACCTGGAGGGCGCCGACGAGTTGGTGTTCCTCGACATCACGGCGTCGTCCGACGGTCGCGAGACGATGGTCGACGTGGTCGAGCGCACCGCCGATCAGGTGTTCATCCCGTTCACGGTCGGCGGCGGCATTCGCGCCGTCACCGATGCGCGCACGATGCTGCGCGCCGGCGCCGACAAGGTGAGCGTCAACACCGCAGCCGTGCAGCGGCCGGAGCTGATCCGCGAGATCGCGGCCGAGTTCGGCGCCCAGTGCTGCGTGTGCGCGATCGACGCCAAACGGCGTGCCGACGGCAGCGGCTACGAGGTGTACCTGCACGGTGGTCGCACGCCCACCGGCATCGACGCGGTCCGCTGGGCCGTCGAGGCCACGCAGTTGGGAGCGGGCGAGATCCTGCTCACCTCGATGGACCGCGATGGCACCAAGGAGGGATTCGACCTCGGACTCACCCGCGCCGTCACCGACGCGGTGGGTGTGCCGGTGATCGCCAGCGGAGGCGTCGGCACGCTCGACCACCTCGTCGCCGGGGTCACGGAGGGCGGCGCCACCGGCGTCTTGGCGGCGAGCATCTTCCACTTCGGTGAGCACACGATCGCCGAGGCGAAGGCCGCGATGGCCGCCGCCGGCGTGCACGTGAGGCCCGCATGACGTCGCTGGTGCGCGAGCCGTTCACCCTGCTCGACGGCGGCCTCAGCACGGCGCTGGAGGAACTCGGCGAGCGCCCGGCCGGGTTGCTGTGGACTGCTGCGGCGCTCGTCGATCGGTCGCACGTCATCACCGCGGCGCACCGCCGTTACGTGGAGGCCGGAGCCGACGTGGTCATCACGTCGAGCTACCAGGCGAGCGTGCCGGGCTTCGTGGCCGCGGGCATCGACGCTGCGGAGGCCCGGCGTCTCTTGGCGTCCACGACGGCCGTCGCCCGTGCGGCAGGCGACGTGCTCGTCGCCGCATCGGTCGGCCCGTACGGCGCGTACCTGGCCGACGGCAGCGAGTACCGCGGTGACTACGTCACCTCCGGCGCAGCGACCTGGAACGACATCCGTGCCTTCCACCGGGCCCGGCTGGAGGTGCTGGTCGACACCGCCCCGGATGCGTTCGCGATCGAGACCGTTCCGTTGCGAGCGGAGGCCGAGATCGTGGTGGAGGAACTGCGCCGGCTGACCGACGCGCCGGCCTGGGTGACGTTCTCGTGCGCCGACCGGTTGCACACGTGCGGTGGTGACCTGCTGGCCGACGCTGCCGCCGCGGTGGCGGGTGCGGTCGCCGCGGTCGGCGTGAACTGCACGTCACCGGTTCTCGTGGGTGCACTGTTGCACTCCGTGCACGACCGCCTCGGCGAGGCGGTGCCGCTGGTGGCGTATCCGAACCACGGGGCCACGTGGGACGGCGACCACAAGTGCTGGATCGGCCCGGCCGGTGGCAGCGAACTGCCGTCGTTGGTGCCCGAGTGGATGGCTGCCGGGGCACGGCTGATCGGCGGTTGCTGCGGCGTCGGCTCGGAGGGCATCCGCGCCCTGGCCGACCTGCGCGGATCGATGACCTGCGCACGCTGAAGGTCTCGTCGGCCGCCCGCCAGGGTTATGGTGCCCGACATGGCAAAGATGCAGTATCGGCGACTTGGTCGCAGCGGGTTGCAGGTGTCCGTTCTCTCGTTCGGCAGCTGGGTGTCCTTCGACACGCAGATGAAGGACGACCTGGCCGCGTCGTGCATGCAGACGGCGTTCGACGCCGGCTGCAACTTCTTCGACAACGCCGAGGGCTACGCGGCGGGCGAGAGCGAGGCCATCATGGGCCGCGTCTTCCAGCAGCTCGGGTGGAAGCGCCACGAGTTCGTCGTGAGCAGCAAGTTCTTCTGGGGCATCCACGGCAACGTGCGCAACATGCGCAACACGTTGAACCGCAAGTACCTGATGCAGGCGATCGACGCCTCGCTCGAGCGGTTCCAGTTGGACTTCCTCGACCTGATCTTCTGCCACCGCCCCGACCCGGAGACCCCGATCGAGGAGACCGTGTGGGCGATGAGCGACATCGTCAGCTCGGGCAAGGCGCTCTACTGGGGCACCAGCGAGTGGTCGGCCGACGAGATCCGCGCTGCGTGGGAGATCGCCGAGCGGCACCACCTGCACAAGCCGGTGATGGAGCAGCCGCAGTACAACCTGCTGTGGCGCGACCGCGTCGAGAAGGAGTACGCCCGCCTGTACGAGGACATCGGCCTCGGCACCACCATCTGGAGCCCGCTGGCGTCCGGTCTGCTGACCGGCAAGTACAAGGACGGCATCCCCGAGGGCAGCCGTGGCGCGCTGGCCGGCTACGAGTGGTTGCAGGACCGTCTGACGAGCGAGCGCCAGATCGCGAAGGTCGAGCAGATGCGCCCGATCGCCGACGAGCTGGGCTGCACGATGGCCCAGCTGGCACTCGCGTGGTGCGCGTTCAACCCGAACGTGTCGACGGTGATCACCGGTGCCAGCCGTCCCGAGCAGGTGACCGAGAACTTCAAGGCACTCGACGTCCTCGAGGCGCTCACGCCCGAACTCGTCGAGCGCATCCAGTCGGCCATCGCCTGAAAGCCCGGGGCCCGGGTTGTCGGGCCCCGGTAGCGTGTGCGGCGATGCGCACTTCGCTCCAAGACCTCCTCGCCACCGGCCGCACGCTGCTCGCCGACGGCGCCACCGGCACCAACTATTTCGCCGCGGGCCTCGCCTCCGGTGAACCGCCGGAGTTCTGGACCGTCGACCGCCCTGAAGAGGTCACCGGCCTGCACCAGCGCTTCGTCGACGCCGGCGCCGACATCATCCTCACCAACACGTTCGGCTGCAATCCGCACCGATTGAAGCTGCACAAGGCCGAGGCGCGCACGTACGAACTGGCCAAGCGTGCCGCCGAACTGGCGCGCTCGGTCGCCGACGCCGTCGACCGCCCCGTCGTGGTGGCCGGCTCGGTCGGTCCGACGGGTGAGTTGTTCGAGCCGCTGGGCGCGCTGACGCACGACGCTGCGGTCGCAGGGTTCTCGGACGAGATCCGCGGCCTGAAGGCCGGCGGCGCCGACGTGGTGTGGATCGAGACGATGTCCGCGCCGGAGGAAGTGCACGCCGCGGCCACCGCCGCCATCGCCAACGACATGCCGTACGTGGTGACGTGCTCGTTCGACACCGCCGGCCGAACGATGATGGGCGTGCTGCCCAATCAGCTCACCGCCATCCTCGCCGCCGAGCCCGTGCCCCCGCTGGCCCAGGGTGCCAATTGCGGCGTCGGCGCACCCGACATCCTCGTCACCGTGCTCGAGATGGACGGCGCTGCGGTGCCGATCGTCAGCAAGGGCAACTGCGGTGTGCCGCAGTTCGTCGGCACCGAGATCGTGTACTCCGGCACCCCCGAACTGATGGCCAAGTACGCCGCGCTCGCCGTCGACGCCGGCGCCCGCATCGTCGGTGGCTGCTGTGGCACGTCGCCCGAGCACCTCGCGTCGATGCGTTCGGCGATCGATTCGCACACCAAGGGCGATCGCCCCAGCGTCGAGCGCATCGTCGAGACCGTCGGTCCGCTCACCAACTCGGCGCCGAACGCGGCAGCCGGTGGCGAGCGCCGCAGCCGTCGCAGCCGCGGCGAGTAACGGATACCCTGCCCCGCCGTGGCCCTCGACGACGAGAAGCTCCCCATCAAGATGCTGAGCGATCGGCTGCTCGTGAAGATTCCTGAGAAGGACGGCGAGCGTCGATCGACAGGCGGCATCCTCATCCCCGCCACCGCGCAGATCTCCAAGCGCCTGGTGTGGGCGGAGGTCGTGGCACTCGGCCAGAACGTGCGCAGCGCCGAAGTCGGCGACCGCGTGCTGTTCAGCCCGGAGGACCGCTACGAGGTCGAGGTGAGCGGCAGCGACTACATCATGCTGCGCGAGCGCGACCTGCACGCCGTGGCCGCCTCGCGCATCGAGCAGCACACCGGCCTCTACCTGTAGCCCGAACTATCCCTGGGGTGCCGGGGGAGCGGTTCTCGTAGCATGGCGGCCATGCCCGACGCCGTGACCATCCAGGCCACCCCCGAGCAGCTGGCGACCGTGAAGTACGACGCCAACGGCCTCGTCCCCTGCATCGCCCAGGACGTGCACACCCGCTCCGTCCTGATGATGGCGTGGATGAACGCCGAGACGCTGCAGATGACGCTCGACGAGGGGCGGATGGTCTACTGGAGCCGCAGCCGCCAGGAGGTGTGGCGCAAGGGCGACACCAGCGGCGACCGGCAGTTCGTGCGCGAGGCGCACTACGACTGTGACGGCGACACGCTGCTGTTCCTGGTCGAGCAGGAGGGCAACGGCGCCTGCCACACCGGCGAGTACTCGTGCTTCTTCCGCGCGTTCGGGCCCGAGCAGTGAGCGCCGAGATGCGGATGCGGCCCAGCCGCGAGGAGTTCCACGCGCTGGCAGCCGAGCACACGGTGGTGCCGGTGTGGACCGAGCTGCTCGGCGACCTGGAGACGCCGGTGTCGGCGTACCTCAAGCTGGTCGCCGACGGTGAGGGCTTCGTGTTCGAGTCGGTCGAGCACGGCGAACGGTGGAGCCGCTTCAGCTTCGTCGGCCACGACCCGGTGGCGACGTTCGAGCTGCGCAACGGTGTGGTGACGAAAAAGGGTCAGCACCTCAGCCCGACGATCCCCTACGACCAGGGGATGCTCGCAGTGCTCGACGCGGTGCTCGACGCCTATCGCGCCCCGATCCTGCCCGAGCTGCCGCCGCTGCAGGGCGGCGTGGTGGGCTATCTCGGCTACGACGTGGTGCGCGAAGTGGAGCACCTGCCCGACGTGCCGCACGACGATCGGCGGATGCCCGACGCGGTGATGAGCATCATCGGCTCGCTCGCGGCGTTCGACCACTGGAAGCAGCGCATCTACCTGATCGAGAGCGTCCCGGTGCTCGACATGGACGCCGAGGGCGTCGACCGCGAGTACGACGCGGCGATCGAGCGGGTGAAGGCGAGCGCGGCGAAGCTGGCGTTGCCGCTCGCCACGCCGCCCGTCGAGCCACCCGAGGCCGGCGAGGCGCCGCCGCAGGTGCGCAGCACGATGGCCGACGGCGTGTACCAGCGGGCCGTCGAAGTGGCGAAG
>JBMOGW010000187.1:0-7068 GCA_049318165.1 Ilumatobacteraceae bacterium | reverse complement strand
CGCCAGCACTCTGCCCTGTGGAGCCCCGACTTTCCTCGACGCGGTCGATGCCGCGCCGCGGCCACCCGGCCGACTCACCAGACGGGAGTGTAGGGGGTCGATCAGTCGCAGGTGCTGAACGGGTAGACGAACGAGTTCAGGCTCGGCGTCTCGAAGTTCACCTTCAGGCGCACGCCGTTCTCGTCGCCGGCACCACCGATGTAGGTGATCGGCGCGAGCGAGCCGTACTGGCTCGGGATGGCCGTCGGCAGCGGGATCTCGGTGGCGGGGGGCGCTGCGGTTTCGCCGCTGTCGGTGCCGCCCTCCGGCGCAGCGATGTTCTGCGTCGTGGTGGGAGCCGCGGTGGTGGTGGTCGACGCCGACGGGTTGGCCGCCTTGGCATCGGCCGACGTCACGTAGGCGCCGGGGTTGATCTTCAACGACATCAGCGCACCCTGGCGCGACGAGCGCATGGCGAGGCGCATCGCCTCGGCACGGAACGACGCCTCGGTCACCTGCGGCACCAGCGCCTGCGCGGTGGCAGCCGACAGCAACTCGAGGGTGACCACCAGGTTCACCATGTCGCGAGTCGGGTCGTCGCTCGGGGCGATCTCCTTGGCGGTGTCGGTGGCCGCAGAACCGTTCTCGACCCGCTCGAAGATCGGGTTGATGAACGCACTGTCGAGACGCGGGTTGCCGCAGTCCCACTGCTCGCCGCCGGCTTCCTGGGCGAGCTGGTTGTAGGACTCTGCGGCCTTGCGGTGCGAGTCGAGGAACGTCGAGACGAGGTCGCTCTGCTCGCCGAGGTCGGGGAACGTGGTGCTGGGCTTGGCCAGCAGGCCGCCGTCGAGCATGTGCTGGTACGCATCGACGATCGACTGCTCGATCGAGGCGGACGTGCGCAGCAGGACGCTGTTGTCGACCTTGGCGTCGGGCAGGGTGGGGTTGGTGGCGCCAGTGCCGACGCGGCCGACCTCACCAGCCGATGCGGCGGGATCGCCGCAGGCTGCGATCAGCGCGCCGGCGGCGATGGTGAGGCCGCCGATGCGGAAGAAGCCGCGGCGGTCGTACGAGGCCGTGACCTCGGGGAGGTGCTGTTCGTTGGTCATCTCGGTCACCCGTTCCCCAGCAGCGAGTCGGATTCGTTGTCGACGAGGAGGTCGCCCTCGTCGGTGACCCCGGCGAGGTCGAGCAGCACCGTCGAGTGGCGTGCCTCGGCGACGGCGATCGATGCGGCCAGCGCCGCGCCGTTGGTGCCCTGCAACTTGCCGAGCATGTCGAGGTGCGACGCGACCAGCGAGCTCTCCAGTTCGGCGGCCTTCTTCAGCACGTCGGCCGTGCTGCCGCGGAAGTCCGACTTCCACTGGTTGAACAGCTCCTCGGCGCGGGTGCTCGGGGCGCTCTTGCCCAGCAGACCGCTGTACGAGTTGGCGTAGGCGAGGTGTGCCTGACGCAGGGTGGTCATCACGGTGGCCTCGTCATCGGTCCAGCCGTCGACACCGCCGATGGCCTCGACGTACAGGCCCTGGGCGGTCAGCTCGATCTGCAGCATCTGCGCGAGCAGTGCGGTGTCGTCCTCCGACGGACGGCGCGGCGGCGCCGTCGTGGGCGGCACCGTCGTGGTGCTCGCGCTGGCGCTCGCGCGGCCGCTGAGGAAGGGGAGCAGCGACACTGCAGCGCCACCGATGCCGGCGGCGAGGAGACCGCGACGGGGGAGCCGCTGCTCGTCGGCGACGCCGGACTGCGTCGATTCGATTTCCACTCGGGGTGTTCCTTTCGAGACGTTCATCCCTAGCTTTCCCGGCCAGGGGTGAGCAGAGCAATTCTAGAAGTCCAGAGCCGACAGGTCGGGTATCCAGCCCCGACTGCGCTCGACGGCCCTCGCCCACTGCTCGCGATCGAGGCGGGCGGACGGGTCGGCGGTCGGCTCGACGACCACTCGCGGCGCCCACGCGTCGGCGATGTCGTCGAACGACCCCCACACGCCGACGGCGAGGCCGGCCAGGTAGGCGGCGCCCAGCGTCGTGGCCTCGGTGAGGCGGCTGACCTCGACCGGTTTGCCCGTCGCGTCGGCCAGGGCCTGCACAAAGGTGGGGTTGTCGCTCATCCCACCGTCGATGCGCAGGGCCGGAACGGTGTGACCGGTGTGTGCCTCGGCGGCCTCCACCAGGTCGGCGCCGCGGTGGGCGACACCCTCCAGCACTGCGCGGACGAACTGAGGGCGGCCGGTGCCACGGGTGAGACCGAGCATCGTGCCGCGGGCGCCGTAGTCCCAGTGCGGGGTGCCCAGCCCCATCAGCGCGGGCACGTAGACGACGCCGTCGGTGGTGGTGCACTGGGCGGCGACGGCGTGGCTCTCGGCCGGGTCTGCCAGGATGCCGAGGTCGCTGACCAGCCATTCCACGTTCGTGCCGGCCGACAGCATGATCGCCTCGCTGCCCCAGGTGAGCACGCCGTCGCGGCTCCAGGCGACGATGGGGAAGGTGCCGTCGGCGGTGCGGTTGCCGGTGGTCGGGGCCGCATCTCCGGTCACCAGGTCGAGCATGCCGCCCGTGCCGAAGGTGATCTTCGCCTGACCGGGGCGCACGCAACTCTGGCCCACCAGGCTGCCCTGCTGGTCACCGACCAGCGAGGCCAGGACCGGTGCGCCCGGCAGCGCGTGGGCCTGCCCGAACACGCCGGAGGTGTCGACCAACGCCGGCAGCATGCCCATCGGCACGCGCAGCGCGTCGCACGCCTTGGCCGACCAGCCGCTGCCGTCGGGCAGCAGCAGGCCGGTGACCGCGGCATTGGAGTGATCGGTGACGTGCACCGTGCCCTTGCTGAGCACCCAGGCGACCCAGGTGTCGACCGTGCCGAAGCACAGGTCGCGCTCGCGGCCGGGGTCGTGAGTGTTCAGCAGCCAGGCCACCTTGGTGGCGGACTGGTTCGGTGCGAGCGCCAGGCCGTGCTCGGCCTTGGCGGTGATGCACTCGATGACGGTGCGCAGGTCCTGCCAGCCGAGACCGGCGGCGATCGGCTCGCCGGTCGCCCGGTCCCACACCACGGTGCTCGCTCGTTGCGCCGTGATGCCGACGGCCTGCACGGGGCCGGCCTCGGCCAGTGCGGCGGCGGCCACCTCGAGCACGGCGGCGGCCATGCCCACTGCGTCGAACTCCACCAGGCCGGGCATCGGCGACGACGGCGGGAACGGCCGGTAGTGCAGCGCCACCATCTCGCCGTCCGGGCGTGCGACGGCGGCACGAAGCCCCGACGTCCCGACGTCCACCACCAGCACGCTCATCGAGGTCCCCTCTGTCCCGGCAGGATGCCGCGGCGGCGCATCATGCCACCGAGCCCGCCACCCACGAGTCCGGTGAACAGTACTGCGGTGAACGTGAAGAAGGCGCCGAGCCAGTTGACGTCGCCCCCGCGAAACAGCTTGATGACGATGAACACCGCCTGAGCGGCGAGATAGGTGCCGCCGGCGCACACCAGGCCGTGCAACAGCGGGAGGTCCTTGGTCTGCTGCCAGGCGGCGATGCCGGCGCCGAGGAAGAAACCGACCAGCGCGCACAGCGCCAACGGCAGCGCCCACGACGAGCCCTTGCCCGCGATGGAGGCACCGATGGAGAACGGCACCGCGAAGACGAGTGCCGTGGTGGCGCCCTGGCGCAAGGCGAGCCGGTCGAGGGAACTCACGACGTGCTGCCCGCCGGCCAGGCTGCGTCACCGAACGGCGTACGCAGACCCAGCTTGCCCGGGTTGAGAATGCCGTTCGGGTCGAGCGCGTCCTTCATCGCCTGCAGCACGGGCAGGCCGCTCCCCAGCGCCTCGGCGACGAAGCGGGCACGGTTCAGACCGACCCCGTGGTGGTGCGACAGATTGCCGCCGGCGGCCAGAACGGCGCGGGTGCCGGCGTCCCACAGCGCCACGTACGTCGGCTCCACCTCGTCGGCCGGGGGCGTGGCAGCGAAGGTGAAGTAGAGGCACGCGCCATCGAGGTAGCTGTGCGACAGGTGGCAGGTGGCGGCCCGGGCGTGTGGCACGGCCAGCATCGCGGCGCGCACGTCGTCGAAGATCCGCGGTAGCGCCGACCACGGCGCGGCGATCTCGAGCGTGTCGACCACGAATCCCTTGCGGGTCAGCGTCTGCAGCGCGGACGTGTCGTTGCGGTGATGCAGCCACTTCTCCAGCAGGTCGTCGCCGAGTGGCCGTGCCGTGGCGCAGTGCTCGGCCACGACGGCCATCGTCGCATCGACCAGCGTCGTGTCGCCCTCGTCGAGCACCAGCAGCACGCAGTACGTGCCGTCGGCCCCCTGGCCGCGCTGGCTCTCCGGTGCGTCGTAGAGGCGCAGCACGGCCGGCGTGGCACCGGCGCGCAGGATGCGGCGGCAGGCCTCGAGGCCACCTTCGAACGTGTCGAAGGCATACGCGGCGCGGCGCTCGTGCGCGGGCAGCGGGTGCGCTTTCAGCCACACACGGGTGACGACGCCGAGCGTGCCCTCGCTGCCGACGAACAGCTGCGTCAGATCGGGGCCCTGTGCTGCGGCGGGGGAGCCTCCGGTGCGCACCACCGAACCGTCGGCCAGCACGACCTCCAGTCCGGCGACGATGTCCTCGATCTTGCCGTAGCGGGTGCTGTACTGCCCGGCGCCACGGTGGCCCACCCATCCGCCGACGGTGGCGATGTCGAAGCTCTGCGGGAAGTGGCCGACGGTGAGGCCGTGCTCGGCGCGCAGTTCGCGTTCGAGGTCGGGTCCGAACGTCCCGGCGAGCACCTCCACCAGACCCGACGCGTCGTCGACGGCGACGACGCCGTCGAGGCCCGTCAGGTCGAGCAGCACGCCGCCGAACAGCGGGATGGTGCCGCCGACGACGGAGCTGCGTCCGCCCGCCGGGGTGACCGGCACGCGGGCCGCGTTGCATGCGGCCAACAGTGCCGACACCTGCTCGGTGGTGGTGGGCCGGGCGACGATGGCGGCGCGCTGCAGCACCTGGCCGCGCAGCGCCCAGTGCATCGACAGCGGCCACCAGTCGCGGCTCGCGTCGGCCGCGTCGGCGACGCCGGTCTGCACCGTGCAGATCGCCGCCAACGTGTCGGTGAAACCGGCGGGCAGCGGCGCCGGGTCGGACAGCAGGTGGCCGTCGCCCAGCAGCTCGATCGGCGGGGTGATGCGGGTGCGGTCGGGTGCGGTCATGGTGCGCCGATCTCGGTGAGGTGTGCGGCGTGCTCTTCGCGTTCGCAGGCAGCGAGGAAGTCGGCCAGTTGGCGGGCGGTCTCGTCGGCGTCCCAGCCCAGTTCGGGGGCGAGCAGCTCGGCCACCGCCGGGGCGGCGGTCACGGTGGCCGGCCGGTCGAACAGGCGCAGGCGGGTGCGCCGGGTGAGGATGTCGTCGAGCGTGGTGGCCATCTCGTGCCGCACGGCGTAGATCGCCTCGGCACGCAGGTGCGGGTGGCCGGGCACCAGCGGCTCGCCGAGGGTCGGGTCGGCGGCGACGAGCGCTCGGACCTCTGCGGCGAGCGTGCCGTAGCGCGACTGCAGGTGCGACTCCGGCGATCCGTCGGCCTTGGGGCGCGGCCCGGCGCCGAGCAGCTTCAGGTGCTGGGTGCGGCAGCGAGCCTTCCGGCCGAGGCGTTCGAGGGCCGCATCGACGGTGTCCTGGGCCATCTCGCGGTACGTCGTCAGCTTGCCGCCGGCGATCGTCAACACGCCGTGCGGCGACGTGTGCAGCGCATGATTGCGTGACAGGTCGGCGGTGCGGCCGGACTCGGCGGCCTTCACCAGTGGGCGCAGGCCTGACCACACGCCCGTGATGTCGGCCTCGGTGATGCCCGTGGTGACGCTGGCGTTCACCGCCCGCAGCACGTAGGCGATGTCGTCCTTCGTGCACTGCGGGTCGTCCATCGGGCCGTCGTAGTCGGTGTCGGTGGTGCCGATGTACGCGTGCTCGAACGTGCCGTCCGGCTTGCGGCCCCACGGCACCAGGAACAGGCTGCGCCGGTCCTTCGGCACTGGGATGACGACGGCGATGTCGCAGCGCACCTTCTCCCACGGCACCGTCACGTGGACGCCCTTCGCGGGACGGATGCTGTCGGGGTCGGCGCCCTCGTCCATGCCGCGCAGGTCGTCGGCCCACACGCCGGCGGCGTTGACGACCACCTTCGCTCGGACGGTGACTCGGCGGCCGTCGGCGTCGACCACTGCGCCGTCGGCAGCGCCCGAGGCATCGTGGGTGAGTTCGACCACGGGGCAGCGGTTGACGACGACGGCGCCGTGCTGTGCCGCCGTGCGGCACACCGTCAGCACGAGGCGCGCGTCGTCGACCGCGGCGTCGAAGTAGAGGTAGGCCGAGGCGAGGCGCTCGCGGTGCATCGTCGGCAGGTGCGCGAACGCGGCGTCCTTGCGTAGGCGGCGGTGCAGCTTGCCGATGCGCCAGCCGCCCGTCGCGTCGTACATCCACATCGCCGAACCGAGCGCCCGGGCCACCTTCCGCGACACGACGCCGTCCTTGGTGAGGATGGGGATCATGAACGGCAACACCGACACGAGGTGCGGCGCGTTCTTGAACAACCGCTGGCGTTCGCGCAGCGCCTGGTACACCAACTTCACTTCGCCCTGCTGCAGGTAGCGCAAGCCGCCGTGCACCATCTTCGAGCTCTTCGACGACGTGCCGGACGCGAAGTCGTCCTTCTCGACGAGTGCCACCTTCAGTCCGCGCGACGCGGCGTCGAGCGCCACGCCGGCACCCGTGATGCCGGCGCCGACGACGAGCACGTCGAACGTCTCGGCTTCCAGGCGGCGCAGCATCGCCGCGCGGTCGAAGGGGGCGGGTTGACCGGTGGCGGGCGACATCGACGCCATCCTAGGAACGCCGCTGACCTGGCGCGGAGGCGTGATCCGACAAACCTGGTCCTGGGTCGTCGGACAACTTGCGGAACACGGTCCTGCGGCGTAGGTTCGCCGGGGTCCGCCCGACACCCGCAAGGAGCCCCTTCCATGAGCCTGCACGGCACCAAGACCCACGAGAACCTGAAGGAAGCGTTCGCCGGCGAGAGCCAGGCCAACCGCCGTTACCTGTGGTTCGCCCAGAAGGCCGACGTCGAGGG